>NZ_KV832019.1:11668-151737 GCF_001837325.1 Streptococcus sp. HMSC065H07 | reverse complement strand
TTCAGAGACTGTTTCTGTTGAAGCCCCTTCAGAGGTGACCACTGGTGTTTCTGACACAGTGGCAACCTCGCTCGAAGCGGTAGCAGCTGTGTTTTCTACAGGTTTAGTTGTGGCTTCATTACTTGCTGGAGCCTCGACGTCAATAGCACCTTCTTTGATGATGGCTTCAACAGTTGCTTCATTAACAGGTGTAGGTTGTTCTTCAGCTGAAGCGTAGCTGAGTCCTGCAAAACTCAATCCCAAAGCAAGTCCTGTCACTGCAATAGTTACCCAATGTTTTTTAACTTTGTGAAGTTTAAAATGTACTTTCTTTTCCATGGTAATTCTCCTTTCATTTTAAACTTTTTACATACTGCAAAATAAGGGCTGTCATGAGAGTTTATGAAAAGTGAGCATTGGGGAGGAGTCCCTAACGATGTAAGTTAATCTTTTTGTGACAATCCTTATTTCTCCAAGCCTCCTCAATTTCTATATTACGAGACTGTTCGAGGCAAACATGAGTCCTGACGAAATGATTCTAGAAAAACGAGAGCCGTTCGGAATTTTCCTCCTTTCTAAGCATGGAAGATCTCGTTTATTTTGGGCTTCTAAGACACAAAAAACTAGAGCTTACTAGTATGAGGCGTCCCCTCTAGAGCTCTAGTTTGAAATGATGCTGTATTCTTTTTATGAGCCCTAGTTTGATGGTTCAAAGTGACTCAGGAATGGTTATCCTACTATAATCCTTATTTAGGCATTAGGTAACTAATGTCAATCTTTTAGATAATCCCCCAAGTGTCCTTTAAAGCAAAATTAAAACGCTTACATATTCACCTAGCTTCATTATAATCCTTTTTTAAGAATAAACAACAGAAACTAACGGAATTATCAAAAATGTTAAAGAACTGACATAAAAGATTCTATATTTAGTTTCGTTAGTCAAATAAGAATTCACCTGTGTAAATCATTTATATTTTTAATTTTTGTTCCTCATAGACAGACCACGATCTTAGTCAGATGAAAAAATAGAGTCTTTCTATCTAAAATTTTCTTTTCAGAATTGTCTTTTTAGGGGCTACTTCTCTCATAGTTTTGCTATCTCTTAAGGTTAATTGAAGCTTGCTTTAATCTTCAAAAGCCTTTGAAGATAAGCACTTGAAGGAGTTTGAGAAGCAAAAAAACTCTATTTAGGACCTTACATATGGTGTAAGGTCTCATTTTTACAAATCAAAGTTAATAATAGGAAGCGTCCGGCAGAGATTCATGAAAATAAGATGACTTTTTCCTATTTGTAATTTGTCTGAATATATCATAGAGTAGAGAAAACAATAGAAAAAAAGGATGATTGTTATAGATGGAAAATAAGGTACGTTTTAAACTACATAAGGTTAAGAAAAACTGGGTAACTATCGGGGTGACTACCCTCTCAATGGTTGCCTTGGCGGGTGGAAGCCTCCTAGCTCAAGGAAAAGTAGAAGCCGATGAGACGAGCGCACCTAATGGTGACGGCTTGCAGCAACTGAGTGAGGATGGTACTGCCAGTCTAGTGACGACAACAACTGTTACTGAGCAAGCTAGTGCTCAAGCAAGTGTGGCAGCAGTAGCAACAGCCAGCGTAAGTCACGAAACAAGCTCTCAGGCGACGACAAGTGCGGTCGCTCAAGAGGCAACTGCTCAAGCACAAAGCAGTCAAGTTATCGATCAAGAAGTGGCAGTTTCTTCGCAAACTCAAGCTAGTGCCCAAGAGACACTGACTACGGAACAGGTCTCACAAGGTCAGGCAACAACACAGGCAACTGTTCAAGAAAGATCACAGTCAGATACGCCGAGTAATCAGGTAGGACAATCGGAATCTTCAGTTACTCCTAGCCACAAAGCAACTCGCAGTGGTGGGCGTCGTGTAGCAACGTCGCATGCAACAGCTAAAGCAAACAGTCAAAATCAGAAAAAGACTGAGGTTCAAACCAGCCAAAGAATTGAGACTGAAAGTGTGCAAACAAGTGCTCAGTCTACTCCAAGTGTGACAGAACAAGCAAGACCTAGAGTCTTGACCAATGCTGCACCATCAATCGCCACACGCGCTGCTGATAGCACTATTCGTATCAATGCCAACCGCAACACTAACATTACGATTACGGCCAGCGGTACGACACCAAATGTAACCATTATCACAGGGCCAAACACTCCTAAGCCAAACGTGACGGTGACAAGTCCAAATGGCACAAAACCCAATGTGACCATTGTAACGCAGCCAAATCAACCCAATAAACCTGTTCAACCAAGTCAACCGTCTCAACCTAACAAGCCGGTCCAACCAAATCAGCCAAGTCTTGACTATAAACCAGTAGCTTCGAATTTGAAGATTATTGATGGCAAGCAGTACTATGTTGAAAATGGCGTTGTGAAAAAGAACGCAGCCATTGAACTTGATGGGCGTCTTTATTATTTCGATGAGACTGGGGCTATGGTAGATCAAAGTAAACCTTTGTATCGTGCCGATGCCATTCCAAATAACTCTATCAATGCGGTTTACAACCAAGCCTACGACACATCAAGCAAGAGTTTCGAACACTTGGACAATTTCTTGACGGCTGATAGTTGGTACCGTCCAAAACAGATATTGAAGGATGGAAAAAATTGGACAGCTTCAACTGAGAAAGATTATCGTCCCCTTTTGATGACTTGGTGGCCAGACAAGGTGACACAGGTCAACTACCTCAACTATATGAGTCAACAAGGTTTTAGTGATAAGACCTATACGACAGATATGATGAGTTACGACTTAGCATCTGCTGCTGACTTGATTCAAGTTAAAATCGAGGAACGTATCGGTCGTGAGGGCAATACCACTTGGCTTCGTCAGTTGATGTCAGACTTCATCAAAACACAGCCTGGCTGGAACTCTGAGAGTGAGGACAATCTTTTAGTTGGTAAGGACCACTTGCAAGGAGGCGCTCTGACCTTCCTCAATAATAGTAGGACAAGTCATGCCAATTCAGATTTCCGTCTCATGAACCGCACACCGACTAACCAAACAGGGACACGCAAATACCATATCGACCGTTCAAATGGTGGTTACGAGTTGCTCTTGGCTAACGATATCGACAACTCTAACCCAGCTGTTCAGGCTGAGCAACTAAACTGGCTCCACTACATCATGAACATTGGTTCTATCCTTGGCAATGATCCAAGCGCCAACTTTGACGGTGTTCGTATCGATGCGGTGGACAATGTGGATGCGGACCTCTTGCAGATTGCTTCTGACTACTTCAAGGAAAAATACCGTGTAGCTGATAATGAAGCCAACGCTATTGCTCACTTGTCAATCCTTGAAGCTTGGTCCTACAACGACCATCAATACAACAAGGATACCAAGGGTGCTCAGTTGTCCATTGACAATCCGCTACGTGAAACGCTTTTGACGACTTTTTTGCGTAAGAGCAATTACCGTGGCAGCTTGGAGCGTGTGATTACTAACTCTCTTAACAACCGTTCAAGTGAGCAGAAACACACACCTCGTGATGCCAACTACATTTTCGTGCGTGCCCATGATAGTGAAGTGCAAGCTGTTTTGGCTAATATCATCAGTAAGCAGATTAATCCAAAAACAGATGGTTTCACCTTCACCATGGATGAGCTCAAACAGGCCTTCGAAATCTACAATGCGGACATGCGCAAGGCTGATAAAAAGTACACTCAGTACAATATCCCAGCTGCCTATGCCACAATGTTGACCAACAAGGACAGTATCACTCGTGTTTACTACGGTGATCTTTTTACCGACGATGGCCAATACATGGCTGAAAAATCACCATACTATAATGCCATTGATGCTCTGCTCCGTGCTCGCATCAAATATGTAGCAGGTGGCCAAGACATGAAGGTTACTAAGCATAACGGCTATGAAATCATGTCATCTGTGCGTTATGGTAAGGGTGCAGAAGAAGTTAATCAGCTTGGTACTGCTGAAACACGTAACCAAGGAATGCTGGTCCTCACAGCCAATCGTCCAGATATGAAATTGGGAGCAAATGACCGTCTGGTGGTTAATATGGGATCTGCCCACAAAAATCAAGCCTATCGTCCATTACTTCTCAGCAAATCGACAGGGCTTGCGACCTACTTCAAGGATTCTGATGTCCCAGCTGGATTGGTTCGCTATACGGACAATCAAGGGAACTTGACCTTCACGGCAGACGATATTACTGGTCATTCAACTGTTGAAGTTTCAGGCTATTTAGCGGTTTGGGTGCCAGTAGGTGCTTCAGAAAACCAAGATGCCCGCACCAAGGCTTCGACGACTAAGAAGGGTGAGCAGGTCTTTGAATCCTCAGCAGCTCTCGACTCACAGGTCATCTATGAAGGCTTCTCAAACTTCCAAGACTTCGTTAAGACACCAAGTCAGTACACCAACCGTGTTATTGCTCAAAATGCCAAACGCTTCAAAGAGTGGGGAATCACTTCCTTTGAATTTGCGCCACAATACGTGTCTAGCCAAGACGGCACTTTCTTGGATTCTATCATTGAAAATGGCTATGCCTTCGAGGACCGTTACGATATTGCCATGAGCAAGAACAACAAATACGGTTCACTCAAAGACCTCATGGATGCTCTTCGTGCCCTTCACGCTGAAGGTATCTCAGCCATTGCTGACTGGGTTCCAGATCAAATTTACAATCTCCCTGGAAAAGAAGTGGTAACAGCTTCACGTACCAACAGCTACGGCACACCACGTCCAAATGCTGAAATCTACAATAGTCTCTATGCAGCTAAAACACGTACCTTTGGAAATGACTTCCAAGGCAAGTACGGAGGTGCCTTCCTTGATGAATTGAAGGCAAAATACCCAGCTATCTTTGAGCGCGTGCAGATTTCAAACGGCCGTAAATTGACTACAAATGAGAAAATCACGCAATGGTCAGCCAAGTATTTCAATGGAAGCAATATCCAAGGTACAGGGGCTCGCTATGTCTTGCAAGATAACGCAACAAACCAATACTTCAACCTGAAAGCAGGTCAAACCTTCCTTCCTAAACAAATGACAGAAATCACAGCAACTGGTTTCCGTAGGGTGGGAGATAAGGTCCAATACCTCTCAACGAGTGGCTACCTTGCCAAGAATACCTTCATTCAAATCAGTGCCAACCAGTGGTATTACTTTGATAAGAACGGTAACATGGTCACAGGTGAACAGGTCATTGATGGCAAGAAATACTTCTTCCTAGACAATGGTCTCCAGCTACGTCATGTCCTTCGCCAAGGCAGTGATGGTCACGTCTATTACTACGATCCTAAAGGGGTTCAGGCTTTTAATGGATTCTATGACTTTGCGGGTCCTCGCCAAGATGTTCGCTATTTCGATGGCAACGGTCAAATGTATCGTGGCCTCCACGACATGTATGGCACAACCTTCTATTTTGATGAAAAGACTGGTATTCAAGCCAAAGACAAGTTCATCCGCTTTGCAGACGGCCGCACGCGTTACTTCATCCCAGATACAGGAAATCTCGCGGTCAACCGATTTGCGCAAAATCCTGAGAACAAGGCTTGGTATTACCTCGATAGCAACGGTTATGCCGTGACAGGCCTTCAAACTATTAACGGTAAGCAATATTACTTTGACAATGAAGGTCGTCAGGTTAAAGGACACTTTGTCACTATCAATAACCAACGTTACTTCCTTGATGGCGATAGTGGTGAAATTGCCCGTTCACGTTTTGTGACGGAAAACAACAAGTGGTACTATGTCGATGGCAATGGTAAGTTGGTTAAAGGTGCTCAAGTCATTAATGGTAATCACTATTATTTCAACAATGATTATAGCCAAGTCAAGGGTGCCTGGGCCAACGGCCGTTACTATGATGGTGATTCAGGTCAGGCCGTAACCAACCGCTTTGTCCAAGTTGGTGCCAACAAATGGGCTTACCTCAACCAAAATGGTCAAAAGGTAGTTGGTCTCCAACATATCAATGGTAAACTTTACTACTTTGAAGGCAATGGTGTTCAAGCCAAGGGTAAACTCCTGACTTACAGAGGCAAGAAATACTATTTTGATGCCAACAGTGGTGAAGCCGTGACCAATCGCTTTATCCAAATTTCTCGTGGTGTTTGGTATTACTTTAACGCCTCAGGCCAAGCCGTAACTGGTGAACAAGTCATCAACGGCCAACACCTCTACTTTGACGCTTCTGGCTGTCAGATCAAAGGCCGTTACGTCTGGGTTAAAGGCCAACGCCGTTACTATGACGCCAATACTGGAGCTTGGGTCAGAAAACGATAAGTAGGCAGAGAAAATGTATTTTTGGGACTATCCCAGAAGCTTATAGATTGAAAATCAGCAGCTTTCCACATAATTTCAAAACTTTTAAGTACTTGAAGTATTTTCTTTCAAGTACTTTTCTTTTATCATTTCCCTCGAAATGTCTAGTGGATTGTAAGTAAACAATGAGTTTGATTAATAGATTCCTCAATATACCGTTTACTTTCGTTTTAAACTATACTCAGTCCTCTAATGATGGGGGAGCTAAAACGGCTAAACATCGGAATTTCTGTGTAAAGTTAACAAAATCCGAACGTTTTTTTAGTACCGTTTTCTAACATATAAAGGCTATAGGTATATATCTTAGACTTGCTTCTTCAAATGAATTATGGGGAGAAGGTTAGTCTTATGAGACTAGAGTTATGCATCTGTAATTGTATTCGCTTCCAAAATCCCTTAACATAGTATAGAGAAATAAAGTTATATTGAAAGGTGTATGTTATGGAAAAGAAAGTTGGATTTAAGTTACACAAGGTCAAGAAAAACTGGGTGACTATCGGAGTTAGCACGCTGTCGATGGTTGCACTTGCGGGTGGAGCTCTTTTAGCAGATCAATCGGCACAAGCAGATGAAGTGTCACTTCCTAATGGTGACGGTTTTGAACAAACAGATGCAGGCATTGAGTCAAGTGCTTCATTGATTAATGAAAGCTATTCGCCAACCTTGACGGAAGATGCTGGCCATTTGTCAGCGGTGTCATCTAACTATGGCAGTCAAACAAGCTCAGGCTACGAGTCTTCATCATCTGTCTCAACAGGAGGCTCATCACAGACTGTGGTAGGTGGTGGATCTGGTCAAGTCAGCTCGTCACAATCTTCTCAAGTAGTAGGAACACAAACCTCTAATTCATCACAAACGGGTTCTGCTTACCAATCAAGTAGCAGTTCGGCATCAGTAAGTGCTAGTGCGTCAAGTTCTTCAAGCTCATCAAGTTCAGCTTGGTATTCTTACTCGTCTTCATCATCATGGTCATCATCATCGTCAGCTAGCGGTTTTGCGACAATTACGACAAGTTCGTCTGACTCAAACGGCATTCATTGGAATGGTGGTCGAAACACGACAATCACCATCACAGCCTCAGGAACTACGCCGAATGTTACTATCGTTTCGAATTCTAATAAACTGTTTCCAAACGTATCGGTAGGGCATTCGAATGGTTCAAATGCTAATGTCACTATCATTTCACAAGGTAACCAGCAAAATAACTCAGGTTACCAAATCATCACAGGTGAGACTAAACCAAGTGTTGATTCGAACAATGCTAAGTCTTCATTTGTCCGTGTAGGCGAAAATCAATGGTATTATTACGATCAATATGGTCAAAAGGTCAAAGGCGAAAAGGTTATCGATGGAAAGGCTTATTACTTCCTTGAAAATGGTCTTCAAGCTCGTGACTCACTTGTTAAAGGTAGCGATGGTTACACCTATTACTATGATAAAAATGGTGTGAAAGCTATCAACGGCTTCTACGATTTTGCTGGTTACCGTAAAGATGTCCGCTACTTTGATTGTTACGGACACATGGCTACTGGTCTCCTTGAAATGGGGAGCACAACCTTCTACTTTGATACACAAACAGGTATCCAAGCTAAAGACAAGTTTATTCGCTTCTCAGATGGTCGTATCCGTTACTTCATCCCTGATACTGGTAATATGGCTGTAAATACCTTTGTTCAAAATAAAGAAAACCAAGCTTGGTACTACCTAGATGAACATGGTTACGCTGTGACAGGAAAACGTATCATCAATGGTAAAGAATACTGCTTTGACTCAGAAGGCCGTCAAATCAAAGGTCAGATGATGCAACAAGGCAACAAGCAATACTACATTTCTGCCCAAACAGGTGAAATGGCTGTGTCACGCTTTATCTTTGAAAACAACAACTGGTATTATGCGGATGCTTTTGGTTACCTCGTTCAAGGTGCAAAAGTGATTGATGGAAAACTTTATTATTTCAATAAAGACCACAGTCAATTAAAAGGTGGCTGGGCTGAAGGACGTTACTATGACGCTGTCACTGGTCAAGCAGTCATCAACCAATTCATTCAAATTGCGGCTAACCAATGGGCGTACCTTAACCAAGATGGTCACAAAGTGACAGGTCTTCAAAATATTAACAATAAAGTTTACTACTTTGGTAGCAATGGTGCTCAAGTCAAAGGTAAGTTGCTCACTGTCCAAGGTAAAAAATGTTACTTTGATGCCCACACTGGTGAGCAAGTGGTAAACCGCTTTGTTGAAGCTGGACGTGGCTGCTGGTATTACTTCAACGCAGCAGGTCAAGCAGTGACTGGAAAACAGGTCATCAATGGCAAACAGCTTTACTTTGACGGTTCAGGTCGTCAAGTTAAAGGACGTTATGTTTATGTTGGTGGTAAACGCCTCTTCTGCGATGCCAAAACTGGTGAATTGAGACAGCGTCGTTAATTAATATGTACTTTAAAATCTAGAGCGAATTTTTCCTTTTCCTATCTAAATTATTATTTTCCTATCATAACTCTAGATGATTAAATAGACGAAAAAGCCAGCATTAGCTGGTTTTTGAGTTGTTTTAGAGAAACTGTCAGTGTACACCCAGATGCTTTTTCACGCTTAAATCCTAATAATTTTGTCCCTCTCATATTCAAAAGAAGGAGTCACAGTCGTGTTATAATGGGTATTATATCTGTATGTAGGAAAAAAGAGGTAAAGGTAGTTATGGGGAAGTTTATTCTTAGGCGAAAAGGTAAGGGAAAGTTGATAGCGATTAGTACGATTTTATTAACTGTGGCTTGCTTCCTGACTTATTATATTAGCTCTCATCAATCAAAAGCTAATCACTCAAAGGAGCATTCTTCAAAGGTTGCGTACGATATAACTGAAGATTCGTTAAAAGATAGTAAACCTGTAGTTTTTGGAGATAAAAATCAATTTGTCCTAGCCCCTTCAAAGGCACATGTTACTCAAAATTATATCGCTGATCTCAGATTTGTATCCTATAAGGGAAAAGATGTTACGGTTCCAAAGACTGATGGCTCTGAATATATCTTAGTCACCCTTGCCCTCAATGATAACTTTAAGCGTAAGGAATATGACCTTTATAAGGCAACAGAGGCTTATAAAAAAGATGCTAAAATCTGGAAAGTCTTTGATTATTTAACCTATGAAGGGAAGGACCTAGCCATTATTGCCTTGGTTAAGGATGATGTTCATTATACAATTGATGAATATGTTGGAGTTGATTTATCAAATGGAAAAGTTGAAGCTTTACCAGAAGAATTGAAAACTTTCTATAATCAATCTGATAGCAAGCTTAGTGCATATAATGATGGGTATTATTCTAATGTTATTAGATCTGCTTCTTTAAACAATATCGCAGAATCTTATAATTTGTTTGTTTCAGATAGTATAACTCATCTTGAGTCTGATGGGGAAAAAGGAAATGATGATAATGCAAAAGCATTAAATCTTTTTACGGATTATCCTGATTTTTGGAATAAAATATATGGAGATGTGTCTTACAGTATCTATCCTCGTCCGGAGTCTGTCAGTGAGGAGGAGTGGCTTAATGCAACACTTCATTGGTTAGCTCCAGCAGGTGGTGAAGATTTAACGGTTTATGCAGTTAAAGATGGGAAAAAGACAGATTATCCCATTAAAAGTTACGCTAACTTAGAGGCATGGAAAGCATCGCAACCAACTGAGTAATCGGTGGTGAAAATATCTAATTATAGAAATTTTGATAAGACAATTTGACTTGATGGACACGGGCATTTTTGAGATACTTCCAAAAGGAAGAGTTTATTAGGTATCAGATTGAAGAAGCAGTAAAGGAGAAAAATCATGGTTATCTTAGCTTGGAGTATCATTGTCATATTATTTATCTTCATTTCGAATTACTACTTTTATAAAACAGATTTCAGACCACGAAAACCCCCATTACTCTATGCCATTATTGAAACCATAGGTGCCTTTTTCACTAGGTGGTAGTACATGGAAAATGAGTAAAAAATAGCAATCAAGCGTTTTGTGGACTACTAAATATGGAAAGCATCGCGACCTCCTAACCCATAAACCACGCATACTTTAGCAGGATTTTGTTAGTCCCCGTAACCAAGCCTTTATTTCATCTTAGAAATGAAGGTTTTTTTATTTAAAAATAAATTAATATTGTTGGATGATTCTATCGTCTAAAAAAGTCTTAGTCCTAACGATTTTAGCTGGTTTTATGTTATCCTTAGTGCATTTGTTCACAAGGTGTATTTATTAGGCAGATTATTAAAGGACGTTTTCTGAGAAAACGAAGGTAGATACATTAAACTGATATTACAGTTGTGTAATTGTATTCCCTTGTCAAATAGCTTATGATAGAAGTAATATAAGGGAAAAAGGTAAATATTATGGAACAAAAAGTACGCTTTAAAATGCATAAAGTGAAGAAGAATTGGGTGACTATTGGGGTGACAGCACTCTCAATGGTTACTGTTGCTGGTGGAACTTTGTTGGCGGATCAACAGGTTCAGGCCGATGAGCAAAATCCTGCGAATCAGTCGGGTGATAGCAGTCAAGATTTGCTTCGAGAAGCGCCTGCCACAACTAATGATGCAGCAACTACAGTAGCACCAACTATTTCAGCAGATGCTAATACTGCGAGCGTGGCTATTCCTGTCGCAGATGCGACTAGCACGACAACCGATGTTACAGATAGGGCAGTGGCTCCTGCTGCAAACACAGCGACAGTTGACACCAACTCAGGTCAAGAAGCGCCAAGTACAAATGTGCAAGCAGCAACTGCTGACACTAGTGCCACAACAACTGATACAAATACTAACGCTGCAGTAACTGGAACGGATCGTGCAACAGCTACTACAGACCGTGCAGCAGCAACTGATACGGCAAATACAGAAGCTCGTACACGTAGTCGTCGTGCCTTGGCAGAAACTCGTGAAGCCAATACCGATACAGCGACTGGTATCCAATGGATTAACGGCAAACAATACTATGTCAATAGTGACGGTAGTGTGCGTAAGAACTTCGTCTTTGAGCAAGATGGGAAGTCATATTACTTTGATGCTGAAACAGGAGCTCTTGCGACCAAGTCACAAGATGAATTTTCAACAGAACCTATCAAGGCAACTGTGGATTTTTCATCTGGAAATCAGCTCTACAAAAACGATAACAAATCTTTGGACCAACTCGACACCTTCATTACTGCGGATGCTTGGTACCGTCCAAAGAGTATTCTCAAGGATGGTAAGACTTGGACAGCTTCAACCGAGGCTGACAAACGTCCACTCTTAATGGTTTGGTGGCCTGACAAATCGACTCAGGTTAACTACCTAAACTACATGCAAAATCAAGGTCTTGGTGCAGGATCATTTTCAACCAACTCTAGCCAGGAAAGTCTAAATCTAGCTGCTAAAACGGTTCAGACTAAGATTGAAGAACGTATTGCGCGTGAAGGCAATACCAACTGGTTGCGTACAAGTATTGATCAGTTTATCAAGACTCAGCCTGGTTGGAATAGTAGCACTGAAAATAGTTCATACGACCACTTGCAAGGTGGACAGTTGCTCTTTAACAACAGTAAGGGTGATACTGGTAACCGTACTAGCTACGCCAACTCTGACTATCGTTTGCTTAACCGCACACCGACTAATCAGACGGGTACACGTAAGTACTTCAAGGACAATTCTATCGGTGGTCTTGAGTTCTTGCTTGCCAACGATATTGATAACTCAAACCCAGCTGTTCAGGCGGAGCAACTTAACTGGCTCCACTTTATGATGAATATCGGAAGTATCATGGCCAATGACCCAACTGCTAACTTTGACGGTTTGCGTGTCGATGCCTTGGACAATGTGGATGCTGACCTTCTCCAAATCGCTTCAGATTACTTCAAAGCAGCCTATGGTGTTGACAAGTCCGAAGCTAATGCGATCAAACACTTGTCATACTTGGAAGCGTGGTCTGCCAACGACCCATATTACAACAAGGACAATAAGGGGGCACAACTGCCGATTGATAATGCCCTTCGTAATGCTCTTACCAACCTTTTGATGCGTGATAAAAATACACGTATGCAGCTTGGGGACATGACTGCTTTTATGAATAGTAGTTTGAATCCACGAGGTGCTAACGATAAGAACGGTGAACGTATGGCCAACTATATTTTCACCCGTGCCCACGATACGGAAGCGCAAACCATTATCCAACGTATCATCCGTGATCGTATCAACCCAAATCTGTTTGGTTACAATTTCACCCGTGATGAAATAAAGAAGGCCTTCGAGATTTACAATGCGGATATTGATAAGGCTCACAAGACTTATGCGTCATACAACTTGCCATCTGTCTATACCCTCATGTTGACCAACAAGGACTCTGTAACACGTGTTTATTACGGTGACCTCTACCGTGAGGATGGTCACTACATGGCGAAAAAGACGCCTTACTTTGATGCTATCGACACCCTCTTGCGTGCCCGTATCAAGTATGTAGCTGGTGGTCAAGACATGGAAGTGAAGAAAGTCGGAAATGACGGCCTCTTGACATCAGTTCGTTATGGTAAAGGTGCCAATAACAGAACAGATTTGGGAACTTCAGAAACTCGTACGCAAGGGATGGGTGTCATCATGACCAACAACTATGATTTCCGATTGGGTAGCAATGAAACTGTAACGATGAATATGGGTAGAGCCCACCGTAATCAGCTTTACCGTCCATTGCTTTTGACGACTAAGGATGGTCTAGCAACCTACCTCAACGATTCTGATGTGCCTAAAAACCTTCTTAAACGCACTGACTGGAATGGGAACTTGACCTTCAATGCCAACGATGTTTTTGGTGTGGAAAATGTGCAAGTATCAGGTTACCTCGGTGTCTGGGTACCAGTCGGGGCTAAGGCTAACCAAGACGCACGTACACAGCCAAGTAACCGTGCCAATAGCGATGGACAAGTTTACAAGTCTTCAGCAGCCCTTGATTCGCAAGTCATGTATGAAGCCTTCTCAAACTTCCAAGCTTTTGCGGACGATCAGCCAGAACTCTACATGAACCGTGTCTTGGCTAAGCACACTGACTTGCTCAAAGCTTGGGGTGTTACGTCAGTCGGACTTCCACCACAGTACGTTTCAAGTAAGGATGGTACCTTCCTTGACTCAACAATTGATAATGGTTATGCCTTTGATGACCGTTATGACATGGCCTTGAGTCAAAATAATAAATACGGATCACTTGAGGACCTCCTTAACGTCCTTCGTGCCCTCCACAAAGACGGTATTCAAGCTATTGCTGACTGGGTGCCAGACCAAATCTATAACCTCCCAGGAAAAGAAGTGGTAAATGCGACACGTGTTAACGGTTATGGTAACCACCAAATAGGCTACCAAATCATTGACCAAGCCTATGTGGCTAATACCCGTACAGATGGTACAGACTATCAAGGTAAATACGGTGGTGCTTTCCTTGATGAGCTTAAAGCTAAGTACCCATCTATTTTCAACCGAGTGCAAATCTCAAATGGTAAGCAGTTGCCTACGAATGAAAAGATTACCAAGTGGTCTGCTAAGTACTTCAACGGAACTAACATCCTTGGACGAGGCATCAACTATGTCCTTCGTGATGATAAGACCAACCAGTACTTTAATACTTCAGCCAACGGCCAACTCTTGCCAACACCACTTCGTGACACTGGTGCCATCACAAGCACTCAAGTCTTCCAACGTCGTGGACAAGACGTTTACTTCCTTCGTGATAACCAAACCGTTAAGAATGAATTTGTTCAAGACGGAAACGGTAACTGGTATTACTTCGGTGGTGACGGTAAGATGACCAAGGGTGCCCAAAACATCAATAACAAGGATTACTATTTCTTTGACAATGGTATCCAATTGCGTAACGCCCTTCGTCGTGCTAGCAACGGCTATACCTACTATTACGGTCTAGACGGCGCAATGGTTAAGAATGCCTTCGTTGATTTTGATGATAAACGTAAGAAAGTCCGTGCCTTTACAACACAAGGAACCATGGTAGTGGGTAACCTTCATTGGAGTGGTCACCATTTCTACTTTGACCGTGAAACTGGTCTTCAGGCTAAGGATCGCATTGTCCGTACCGATGATGGCAAATTGCATTACTATGCTGCCCAAACAGGTGATATGGGACGCAATGTCTTTGCGACTGATAACAGCACAGGCAAACGTTATTACTTTGATGCTGATGGTAATACTGTGACTGGTTCACGTGTCATTGACGGTAAGACTTATTACTTTAACCAAGATGGTAGTGTCGGTACGGCCTACAGCAATCGTGCAGATTCTATTATCTTTGAAAATGGTAAGGCGCGTTATATCACACCAGCAGGCGAAATCGGACGTAGCATCTTTGTCTACAACCCAGCAACTAAGGCTTGGAACTACTTTGATAAAGAAGGTAACCGCGTCACTGGACGTCAATACATTGATGGTCACCTCTATTACTTCAAGGAAGATGGTAGCCAAGCCAAGGGTGAAATTATCGAGGAAAACGGTATTAAGTATTACTATGAGCCAGAATCAGGTATTCTTGCTAGCGGACGCTACCTCCAAGTTGGTGATGACCAGTGGATGTACTTCAAACAAGACGGTTCACTGGCTATCGGCCAAGTTCGTGCTGATCATGGATACCTTAAGTACTTTGATAAAAATGGTATCCAAGTCAAGGGTAAAACTGTTGTCGAAGATGGTAAGACTTATTACTATGATGCCCACAGCGGAGCTCTTGTAACAAGCAGCTTTGCTGAGATTGCACCAAACCAATGGTCTTACTTCAATACTGATGGCCAAGCCCTTAAAGGCAAGTGGACTATCAATGGCAAGGAATACTACTTTGACCAAAATGGTATCCAATACAAGGGCAAAGCCGTTAAGGTCGGTAGTCGTTACAAGTACTATGACGAAAACGATGGTCAACCTGTAACCAACCGCTTCGCTCAAATCGAGCCTAACGTCTGGGCTTACTTCGGAGCTGATGGCTATGCCGTAACAGGCGAACAAGTCATCAATGGCCAACACCTTTACTTTGACCAATCAGGTCGCCAAGTTAAAGGAGCCTACGTCACAGTCAACGGCCAACGCCGTTACTACGATGCGAACACTGGCGAATATATCCCAGGAAGATAAGCAGTAGTAGCCCGTGTGACTGGCCAGAGAACACACAGTCGAGAATGAGGGAAAATTCTCAAGAAGAAAGATCGTGAAAACGGTCTTTTTTTGATAGATTGTTTTCAGAAAATAAAAAAATCCATAACATCTTTAATATCTCAATGATAAAGTTATTATGGATTCTTGTTTAATTGAGGTAACAAACAGGAAGTACGTAGTATATTATAAATGTTTGCTTGCTTCAGATATAAGTTCTTTCACATGTTTTCTAAAGTTTGTTTCAAATTCTAAAAATTTTTCAGGATTATTACGTAATTCGCTCGCTAAAAATTTATTTTTATTGATATTAATTTTTTTAACTTGTTTTTTGTTTATATTAATTGCAATTCCATCATTGTACATTTGCCCATGACTATCACCAGATGTGTAAACAGAATTAAATTGGTTATGAGAAGAGTAAATATTAATTCCTTGTCCCTTTCCTCGAGTTATTTTAATTCGATTAAATTCATTTGGTATTCCTGAGAATCCGTCTGGGAGAGGTAAATCACGATTGATATTTTTTTCTTTACCAAATTCTTTTGGTTTAGTTAAGTTGAAGTGATCTTCGCCAACAAGATTATTAAATAGTTTTCTAATAACGTATTGGACATCTTCATTAGATTTGTGATTTTGCACTATTTTACTGCTTATAACTGAATCGGAGTTACCTATTGCAACGGTATTAGATAAAGTCATTTTTTCTATAAGTTTTTGGAATTTATCGCGTTCTAACTGGGTGCTTTTAGACTCAAGTAGAACCTTTAAATTACTATAAAAATTTCTAAAATCTAGCTTATCTTGTTTGTTTTTTAAGGTAAATTCCCCATTGATAGATAGTAAAGCGTTGTAATCAGCATTTTGTTGTAATTCAAATGTATTCTCAAGCAAGTCAATGAGATAATCTTCTGTATCTTCTATATCGTCGGAACAGTTATTTAATGAGTGCAAGATATAATTATATGCATACTCAAATCGTAGTTGAAAACAGACTATTGCGATAAGAAGTGCTTGTTCGTGAGATTTAGTCGATTTATTATTATCGATATAAGTTAGAAGGCTAACAGAGTTAAATAATCTATTGATACTGCGAGGATTACTACCGATAGAGTTTTTGATTAATTGGGTTACATTTGAACGAGTTTCATCATCAAATGAGAAATTAATACGTTTGAGTGAGGTATTAATATAATTTTCTAAATCATAATTAGCAATAGGTACAGTAAATGGTACTTGGATAATCTTTTCAAAAAATGCCTTCCCTTTGTCGTCATCTAAGTCATCTCCATATTTTCCTTTAGTACCTCTAATGACAACGTTATAATCAATTGCCAAGACAAAGACGCAATGTTGACAATCTAAAAAGAGTTTCAGAATTTCTAAAAGTTCAATGGCTTTTTCAGGGATAAGACGATCTAAGTCGTCAATAAATATTACAATCCTATCATAATTGTTATTTTCTATCGCTTCGTCGATAACTGACTGTAGATTATTTTTTAGGTTTTTGATGTTATCAGATTTCTCCTCAAAACTATTTAGGTATTCTTGAACCTTTTCAGTTATCTTCTCACCGTTTAAGATTCCAATATCCATATTTAAATATTCAATTCCTTTAGAGAAGGCCCCTCTAGTCTTTTTGAAAAAATCTTTCTTTTTAGATTCAGAAACCTCGAGCTCAGATATTAAATCCGTAATTAAAGCAACAGCTAAGTTATTCCCCATCTCAAATTGTGAATACTGCCAAGTGTTAAAAAAAAATGGTTTTTGCATTTTTGGAATTGGTACTTTGATTATAATCCATCAATTTATCTTCTACTTGGTACATAATACTCGTTTTTCCAGTGCCCCAATCCCCTTGAATAGCGATTGTTAAAGGAGTCTCACATTCCATAATAAATTTTGCTAATCCTTGTATATAATTCTTGATATTAAATTCATCTTGATGTGCTGGAATATCTGAAAATGATTTTGACATGATAGGTCCTCATAAACTTTCTTTTGATTATTATATAAGTATTTAATTTTAAAATTAAGGGGAACAGAATATATATCTAGTCTTCAATGTATATTATAACAAATAAAAATAATAGAGATTACATTTAAAAGAAGTAATCATCTGATTACTTCTTTTTATCTGTTGGTGCTATATTTGGACCATTTATGGCAGAAGGATATTTTTGTTCTTGAATTTGATATGCTAGATGTGTATAATGATGTCACATCGAACTATTAAAAGAGGTCGTTGCTCATGACAACACAAATAATTAACCAATTCAATTCACTTGCTCGACCTAATCTTGCTACAGGTTATAGGAGGTAATCTAGATGACAAAAAGTAACAACAACCAAATTACGGATATCTTAAACAATATCTATAATCTTATTATAAATCCAGAAACAACTGAAAATGAGAGAGAGTTGCTCGTAACGTTTAAAAATAAAATAGAAGTTGGAAAGAAGGATAATGACGAACTTCTAGCAGAATTATGTAGAGCTATTCAGGCTCTAGCAGTCCGCAATCTTTCTAAAGGCAAATCACTGAGTTCTGGAGTGAGTGACTTGAGTAAGACTCTCACAGAATTCCAAGAAAAATCAGAGCGTAACATTAATCTAGCAAGAGGATTAACATCACTCGGCAGTTTGTCTTTTAGATGATCTTTTATGGTTCTTATCTTTGGTGTCGTAATACCTAATTTTCGCTATTTAAGAAAATAAAGAGAAGTAATCGTCTGATTACTTCTTTTTGTCTCCCAAAAACAGCTTGCTAAAATCACTGTTCCAATGATATAATACAAATACATTAATTTAATTTTATGAGGAGTATTTATGAAAAAGCGTAAGAAAATTATTCTTGGTTCCATAACGGGAGCCTTGGCCTTGGCTCTTGCAGGAGGCGGTTTTTGGGCCTATAAAACCTTTGTCCCACAAGAGACACCGATTGACAAGAATGCTACGGTAGCCTCAAATTTTTACCAAGCTGTTAACAAGGACTGGCTCCTAAAAACCAAAATTCCTGCTGATTCTCCAAGCATTGATAATTTTTATACTTTAGATGAAGATATCAAAGGAAAGTTAAAGAAGGATATCAAAAATTTAGGGGAGGGCAAGGAAACGTCAGATATTACAGGGATGTCTGAGTTTATCACCTTCTACAAGGCTGCTAGTGATTACAAGCAACGTGAGAAAGATGGCCTTGAACCTCTCAAACCTTATCTAAAAGAAATTGAGGATATCAAGGATCTGAATGATTTGGCCAGTAAATCTGCTAGCTTGACTGATAAGGGGATTCCTCTTCCATTTGGTTACAACGTTGGAACTAACGCAGAGAATACCAGCCAAAAACAAATCCAATTGAGTCCCCCAAGTATCTTATTGCCAGATGTGTCTATTTATAAAGATGAGGCCAGCAAGAAACAATATTTGACTCCAATCGAGACAGCTACGCAAAAAGCCTTGGAAATGCTTGGATATAGCGAGAAAAATAGTAAACGCATTGTCAAAGAAGCACTGGAGTTCGATGAAATCATTGCTAAGTACAGTCTCAGTAACGAAGAGATGTCTGAAAGTAAGAATTTAGTTCACCCTAAAACAGCAGAAGAGATTAATGCCTACTCTGGTTCCTTCAAATTATATGATGTCATCAAAGGTATTATGGGACGTGATTTAGAAACCATCAATGTCCCTAATACCAAGTATTTTGAGAACTATAGTAAGATCGTTAATCAGGACAATTTTTCTAAAATAAAATCATGGATATTAGTGCAAGAAGCTATGGCAGCGTCAAATTCTTTGACAGAAGATTACCGTTTGAATTTTGCATCGATTAGCATGGCTATTATGGGCACACAAAAGCCAATTTCTAAAGAAGATACAGTCTATGAGATGAGTGTCAATCTGTTTAGCGATGTCATGAGTGTCTATTATGGACGTAAATACTTTGGTGAAGAAGCCAAGACTGATGTGACAGGTATGATTGATAAAATCAAAAATGTCTATCGTGGTCGTCTCCAACAGAATGATTGGTTGACGGAAGATACACGCAACAAGGCCATCGAAAAGTTGGATAAAATGAAGGTTTTTGTAGGTTATCAGGAAGATGTGGATCCTGGTACTAAGGAACTACATCTTGACCCGAACAAGTCCTTCTTTGAATTGTCAGAAGACATTGCCCAGTTCGGAAAACGTTATACCATTGATCATTTTGATGATCCAATTGATAAGAATAAATGGTCTGGTTCTGCTTTTGATATCAATGCCTATTACAACCCAGAAAGCAATAGCATCAACTTCCCAGCTGGTATTTTGCAAGCTCCATTTTATGATAAAAACCAAAGTACTGAAAAGAACTATGGTGGTATCGGTGTCGTGATTGGACATGAAATTACCCATGCCTTTGACTCCAATGGTGCTGACTATGATGAGAACGGCGACATGCATAACTGGTGGACAAAAGCAGATAGTAAAGCTTTCGACAAGAGGATCAAAGCCTTTGAAGACCAGTGGAATGGTTTGGAAATTTATGGGACTAAGGTAAATGGAAAACTCACAGTCACTGAGAATGTCGCAGATGCTGGTGGTCTCTCATCCACACTACAAGTTCTCAAAACAGATATGACAAAACCTAACCTCAAGGATTACTTTGAGAACTACGCAGATATCTGGAAACAAAAGGCCAGCCTACAGTACAATAAATATACCATGGTACAAGACGTCCACGCACCAAATGAGTTACGTGTTAACCAACAACTTAAAAACCTTCCTGAGTTTTATGAGGCCTACCCTCAAATCAAAGAAGGGGATGCTATGTACTTAGCACCAAGTAAACGCATTAGTTTGTGGTAAAAAGTCTTGCTATTTTGGAAATCAAGAAGAAGAGAATTTGGAATGGAAACATTCCAGATTCTCTTTTTATGTTGTCGCTTTGGGGAATCATTTTCTAGTGTTATAATATTGCTATTAAGGAAAGGATTCAAGAATGAAGCATAAAAGGAATCTGATAGAAGATAATAAAAGGGGTGAGAATCAGAGCTTTCTCTACTTCCTACACGAGGAGAAAAAATTTGACGTAAAGGCACTTGATGATTTGTGTCACTACATCATAGAACTGGATACAATCAGCCTAGAGCAGTTGAGAGATATTCATTATATTGAAAATCAAATACTACGCCATCTCGTGTATCATTTTGATGATAATGATCTAAGTAAGATTACAAATCTCCCTTTTGAGTATTGGGAGTATATAGAGCCCTTTGAACGTTTGGTGGCATGTTTGTATGAGGGTGATGGTGAGGAAGAATAGTTAATCTTATACTAGTTTCAACTTTGTAGACCATCAGTAAAGGAGTATAGATGAAACATCGTATTGCAATTTTGTCAGATATTCATGGGAATACAACAGCTCTTGAGGCAGTTATTAAGGATGCACAAGAGTTGGGTGCGACAGAATATTGGTTAATGGGGGATATTTTGTTACCTGGCCCAGGAAGAAATGAACTCTTTGAGTTCTTGTCTTCTATTCCGATAACAGCCACCGTTCGAGGAAATTGGGATGATTGCGTTTTGGAAGCTTTAGATGGGGAATATGGTCTAGAGGACCCTCAAGAAATTCAGCTCCTGAGACTTACCCAGTATTTGATGGAAGAACTTGATTCTAAATATGTTGATTGGATACGTTCTCTGCCTCTGGTTGTGAAGAAGGAAATCAATGGGATTCATTTTTCTCTGACGCATCATTTACCGGAGAAAAACTACGGAGGTGAGTTACGTCCAGCTAACGATACCAGTCATTTTGATCAGTTGTTAGATGATCAAACAGATATGGCAATTTACGGTCATGTGCATAAGCAATTGCTTCGTTATGGTAGTAAGGGACAACAAATCCTTAATCCTGGTACGATTGGGATGCCTTATTTTGACTGGTCACCACTACAAAATCACAGGGCCCAGTATGCCATTATAGATGTCGAAGAAGATGGTCTTACTAATCTCCAATTTCGAAAGATTGCCTATGCTTATGGAGCAGAGTTGCAGTCAGCCAAAGATAAACAGTTGCCCTATATCGAGCTTTATCAAGAGTTACGAAGAAATGACAATTATCCAGGTCATAACAAGGACTTGTTATATACTTTGAATAAACAGTATGGCTATGCTAAGGATGTCAAGGAATATTTTGATTTGAAGTAGATTTATGAAAGAAATTTTGTCAGGTAGCTTTACTAGGTTTTAGAAAACAAAAAGAAAACACCAGAAAAAATGATTTCTGGTGTTTTTGAATAGATTTTGGCAAAAATGAAGTGTTTTTCAAATGGTTGCTGTTTTTAAATTATTGTTGAATATTAATCCTTTTTCTCTGTAGCTACGCCATTTTCGTCAATAATATAGGTTTTTCCATCTTTTTCAAGCGTAGTGTTAGTGGTAATTGGAGAACCTTTTGACTCTGGACTAACTGATATCGGCTTTTCAAAATGATAAAGTTTACCATCAAACTCTGCCCATTCGCCACTCAAAGGAGTAGTCATATAAATTTCAGGGTTGAAATAATAAAGTCTATTATCTTCTAACCGAATGACACCTGTTTTTACAACTCCATTTTCATCAGAGATACAGAAACCATTCCAAGAGGTCGAGGTGTCTGTAGCTGTATTCCTTAGAAGTCGTCCTTTAGGGCCCAAAAGATAGGTCTTTTCATTGATAGTTTTTAGATATGTTCGGTCTTCAGCTCCCCATGGTGGGCTAATATAGTAGGTTTCATTATTGTGATTAACCCACCCGAACTGTAGATGACCGTCCTTATCAGCATAATAGTATTTGTAGTCGCCGTCAATATCATCAGAAAGCATACTACCGTCTTTTTTGAAGAAATAATCGAAATCACCTATCTTGTGTCTATCATTTCGAACTTGGTAGCCATCTTCTTTAAAATAAACACGTTTACCGTCAATAGTTGCCCAACCAAAGATCTGGCTTCCATCCTCGCCAAAATAAGTATATTTTTTAGAAAAGTAATCGCCTGTTTCATGGAATTTATTTACGAACATAGCACCAGTATCTTTATCGAAGAAATAGTACTTTCCATCAAGCAGAAGTCGTTTTCCTTTGGCTTGTTTTCCAGTTGGATCAAAGTAGTATTTTTGATGATTAATAATTTGAAGTCCAGTGGCTAACTGTCCATTTTCTTTAATATAAGCCCAATCACCATCTCTATCTTGAATAAATTGTCCAGGTTTATTCATAGTTACATAACCATTTTGGTCAATGACATAACGAATACCATTAAGTTCAAGTGTTCGGTTAGTCCACATAGCTCCGCTGTCTCTATCGAAATAATGTGTTTGACCGTCAATTTCGACAAGTCTTCCCTTAGCTTGTTTGCCCTCTTTATCAAAGTATAGAGTGACATTATCTATTGAATGGAGTCCTGTGACAGCTTTTCCCTCGTTATCAAAGTAGTACCAATTCCATGCATCATCATGTTCGAAACGATTTGTTAGTTTAGTTTCGGTCGCTACTCCTTTATCATCAATGAGGTAGGCTTTTTTATTGTAAACTAAGGTCTTGGAAACTGTGAGAGGGGAAGTTTCGGAAAGCGAACTTGTTCTATTGAAAGCATAGAATTTATTATC
Source organism: Streptococcus sp. HMSC065H07 (assembly GCF_001837325.1). Classification (NCBI taxonomy): domain Bacteria; kingdom Bacillati; phylum Bacillota; class Bacilli; order Lactobacillales; family Streptococcaceae; genus Streptococcus; species Streptococcus sp. HMSC065H07. The sequence continues at coordinate 128,656 of NZ_KV832019.1, read as the reverse complement.
ACTTTGAATTACAGTTTCTTCAATCTTAGTTAAATCTGTGTTTTCTGGAAGTAGATGTCCGATGTAGAAATCATTGTTTTCATCAAGATAGTATAGATTACTATAATTATCACCAATAATACGTTTAATCTTATCGGTCTTTGTTCGTACTCCGTGGTCAATAATGTCTACTTCTTCCCTGACGGTATCGGTATAACTTCTTCCACCATTCTTGTAAGTTCTGTTTATGCTAGGCTCTAAGTGGTATAGCTTACCATCAATCGTTTTCCAAGTAGGTGTTGTAACTGTAAACATTTTGGGGATATTGCTATTATCAAAATATCTATTATTTTCAAAATAATAGAGTTTACCATTATTTGCAGTGCTAACACCAGTAAGTAAAACCCCATCCTTATCTGTACCTACGATGCCAGAGTAGACTGCATCATAATCCAGTTCCTGACGTTTGAGTAAAGGTCCGAGATAGTTTTTTAGAAGTTTGCCTTCAAAATAGTAATAGTCCTTGCCACCTTTTTTGACTATATCAGTGACTGGTGAACCAGAATTTGAAAAATAGTAGTCATCACCATTAATATGATGTTCTCCGGTTAGTACTTGGCCAAATTTATTGGAGCGATAGCTAGTATTTAAAGTTCCAACAAAGACACGTAATGACTGAATATAAAAGGCATCTTTTACCAATTTTCCATGATTATCAAAGAGGTAGTTTTGTCCTTTGAAGATAGTAAGATCATTTTCAACTCGACCATTATAATCAAAATAATAAAGTTGATCGCCAACTCGATGCCATCCATAGTAACGTCGACCATCAGAACCATAATATTCGTTATACGTTTTAGCAAATGGTTCCTGTCTTCTGATTTCAATAGACCAAGTATGCCAATAGTTGGTTTTTACAGCACCTGAATAGTGACTAAAATAGTAATGGGAGCCGTCAATGATTCTTTCCCCATTTTTCGCTTGACGACCTTCTTTGTCAAAGTAAAGAGTTACTCCATCTACATTTTGCCATCCTTTTAGTTTCTCTCCTGTTGCGGTGTAATAGTACCAGTTGCCTGAGGAATCTTCTTGGAAATGGCCACCAGAAACAAGTGGACGTTGAGGAAGTTTCTGTTCAGTTTCAATCAAAAGTCCATTAGCTTCTGCGTGGTAAGTTTTTCCATTGATAGTAATGTCGGTATTTATGACCTTATGACCACTATCCTTATCGAAGTAATAGGGTTCGATACCTATTGTAACGATTTCACCCTTAGCCTGAACACCGTCTGGGTAGAAATACATATCGAAGCCATCTATAGACTGTTCGCCTGTGACAAGTTTTCCTTCTTTATCGCTATAGTACCAGTTTCCATCGTCATCTGACCAAAAACGGTCACGAACCATTTGGCCACTATCTTTTTGAAAATAATAGGAATTTCCATCTAGGACGACAAAGGCATCTTTAGCTTGGACACCATTAGGGTAAAAGTAGAGTGGTATATTGTCAATAACTTGTTTACCTATAAGTGCTTTCCCATCTTGGCCTAAGTAGTACCAATTTCCATTCTTATCAGATGCAAAAGCATTGCGAGTAAGTTGTCCGCTATCTTTCTCAAAGTGATATGTTGCTCCGTTAACTTGACGGGTGTCTCCTTTGACTTGCTTACCATCGGCATCAAAGTAGACCGTAACATTATCAATATTTTGCATACCAGTAAGTGCTTTCTCGTCCTTAATGTAGTACCAATTGCCCTGACTATCACTAGTGTAATGACCTCCAGATATCACGGGACTTTCTTCTACTTTATGAGCAGTATTTGTTTCAGAATCTGGTGTTCCAGAGCTTACTACTTCACTGCCAGTAACAGTAGAGACTTCCGAACGAAGAGCTTGTTGAGAGTTAATTTCAGAAGTACTTGTTTCTGTAACAGTTGCTTCAGTGGTACTTAGATCAGATTCAGTAGAAGTAGTTTCAGTGATGTTTTCTCTTGTATTGGGGGCGTCGAAAGATTTGTTTTCTTCTGGTTTAGTAATGACTTCATTAGTTGACGAGCTTATGACATCAATTGCGCTTTCTTGGATGTTGCTTTCAACAGTTAGTTCTGAGATGGGGGGAGTCTGTTCAGCTGCGTTCACATAGCCCAAGCTTGCAAAACTAAGCCCTAGAGCTAGACCGGTTACTGCAATGGTTACCCATTGCTTTTTTACTTTGTGAAGTATAAAATATACTTTCTTTTCCATGATAATGGTCCTTTCATTAAATTAAACAATAGTAGTAAGGATAAAGTTAACTTATGAGTGGAGTTAAAGTAGTATTACAGAATTCTTGCTTACATATTAAGTTTATCACCGAATTCTAATAAAATCAAAGAATTATGTAAACGGTTTCGTCTTTTATAGAAATCTCTTTCCAACTCTTTTCTAAACAAAACTGATAGTATATGAATGATAAACTTTCATTAAAGAGAGTTAATGATGTATTTGCTTTAAGTTAGCAGCGGATAGATCCTTGAGTAGGGTATTTTTGATATTCATAATATGCTATCCACTGATTTTAGAACGCCACCAAAAAAGCCACTGGTATACAAAACCAATGGCTTTCAACAATTTATTTCTTCTTCCCTAGTACAAAATAGCGGCTAGGGATTTGTTGTGTCAAACTGACGGCGATGGCGATGGTAAAGGAGGCCAGGAAACAAGCTCGTAGGAAGCTGAGGCCTAGGTCTGCATTTCCGATTAAGAGGAAGTAGACCGCACGGTAGAAGCTCATCCCTGGGATGAGTGGGAACATGCTTGAGGCTAGGAAGACTGTAGCTGGACATCTACGGTAGTGAGCCAAAAAGCGTGAGGTGATAGTGACTAATAGGGCAGGGAAGAGGATGGCTAAGACCTCGTGATGGGTATTGTTCCAAATCAAGAGGTAGAGGAGCCATGAGCCCGCTCCTAGGGTTCCGAGGTCCAAGAAGTATTTCTTAGGCACTCGGTAAAGCACGGAGAAGGCTGCTGTCCCTAGTCCTGCCATGAAGGTCTGAATCAAGACCCCCAGCCATGAGGTTGACGGTGTTGAGAATATGCCTGATAACTGTTCCGCAAAGGGGAGGATGGAAATCATGGCAAGAACACCGACAGAGATAGATAGACAAGTGGAGACCCCTGACAACATCAGGGCCAGACCGCTATAGTAGTTGTTCTGGGTGAATTCTCGAATGGCATTTACAAAGTAAGCCCCAGGAATCAAAATCATCAAGGTGCCCAGAATAATCACGCTACGATGTTGCCCGATACCCAAATAATAGAGAATGTTAGCTGATAAAGCGGCAATGGCACTAGAAAGGATAATCTGCAAGAAACTGGTATGAATAAAACGGGAAAAGAGTTGCATGCCAATCCCTACAAAAACTCCCGATATAGCCGCAGCAGTTCCATCAATCCAGCTACTTCCAAGGGCTAGTGAGAAGCTCCCTGCACCAATGACACAGGCTATAATATCCTCTAAAGGACGATAGAAAGTCTTCTGCTCAATGGTTTTCAGCTTTTGGAAAATGCTAGATACAGGCTGATTTGGCTGTTCTGCCAGTTCTCGAGACAGGCGGTTTACTTCCTCTAGTTTACCTAGATGGATAGACGGGACTGAGGTAGCTAGGACACGAGACTCTTTAAGACCTGAGCGGTTGAGTCCAGAAATCATGACTCCTCGATTGACCACATAAGTGGAGAAGTCTCTGATACCAAGAGACTTGGCCATGTGTCCCATGGTGTCCTCGATACGGTAAATCTCAGCACCGCTCTCCATAAGGACACGGCCTGCCTGAAGGACGGCATCCATTTCATTTTTGGTTTCTATTTCTGTCTCTCTTGGAAAATCGATGGTCATTTGAACCTCCTTAGCGCTTAATTCGTCATTCCATTATAAGGCTTGAATGGTGGTTTTTCAATAGCTTTGACGACTAAAATAGGACTTTCTATGAGATTTTTCTTCTACTTAATGATAGGGGGCAGGAAAATGGGGGGGCTTGACTTTTGCCTTGCTATTGGTAGAGGCAAATGCTACAATTAAATTATAAAATGTATGCGTTTACATATTTTTACGCTACCTTTCTCAAAAAGCGTTTAAGTCCTTTATTTATAGGGGTCTTAGCAATTAAAGAAGGGAACAAATGTAAGTGCAAATAGATGATACCTTTGAAAAGGAGGCAGTTCCATGAAAAAAATTATCAATAAACCTGAAAATGTTGTGACAGAGATGCTAGATGGTTTGGCTTATGTTCACAGTGATTTGGTGCATCGTGTTGACGGCTTTGACATCATTGTAAGAAATGAGCAGGCTGCTGGTCAAGTTGGTCTCATTTCTGGTGGCGGAAGTGGTCATGAGCCAGCTCACGCTGGTTTTGTAGGTGATGGTATGCTTTCAGCAGCCATCGCAGGTGCAGTATTTACGTCACCAACGCCTGATCAAATTTTGGAAGCTATCAAGGAAGCAGATCAAGGGGCTGGTGTCTTCATGGTTGTTAAAAATTATTCTGGGGACATCATGAATTTTGAGATGGCTCAAGAATTGGCTGAAATGGAAGGTATCGAGGTTGCCAGTGTCGTTGTGGACGACGATATTGCTGTGGAAAATAGCCTCTATACTCAAGGTCGTCGTGGGGTTGCAGGTACCATTTTCGTGCATAAGATCCTAGGTCATGCGGCTCGCGAAGGTAAGTCTCTGGCTGAAATCAAAGACTTGGCTGACAAGATTGTTCCTAATATCCACACTATTGGTTTGGCCCTTAGCGGTGCGACAGTTCCTGAGGTCGGCAAGCCTGGTTTTGTCCTAGCAGAGGATGAAATAGAGTACGGTATTGGTATCCATGGTGAACCAGGCTATCGCAAGGAGTCTATGCAACCTTCTCGACAGTTAGCTGAAGAATTGACAGGGAAGCTCCTTGAAGCCTTTGAGGCTAAGTCAGGCGAACGCTATGCCCTTCTCATCAATGGTATGGGTGCGACACCTCTCATGGAGCAGTATGTCTTTGCTAATGATGTAGCAAGCATTCTTGGAGATGCCGGACTAGATGTGGCATATAAAAAATTAGGTAATTACATGACATCTATTGATATGGCAGGCCTCTCATTGACTCTGATGAAGATTGAAGATGAGGCTTGGCTTGAGGCTTTGGAGAGTCCAGTTAAGACTATTGCTTGGTAGTCTGACGTGAGAACTAGAAATTAGGTATATTATGGATAAAACAGTTGCAGTAAAATGGATGCAAGGCTTTAACCAAAAAGTTGAAGCAGAAAAAGACCACTTGTCTGAATTAGACGGTCCTATTGGAGATGGTGATCATGGTGCTAACTTGGCGCGTGGTATGGCGGCAGCCATTGAGGCTATTAAGAGCACGGAACCACAAAGTGCAGCAGAAGTGTTTAAGGCAGTCTCAATGGCCTTGATTAGCAAGGTTGGTGGTGCCTCAGGTCCGCTCTATGGGTCTGCCTTTATGGGCATGATGAAGGCTGAACAAGCTGGACAGGATTTGGCAGGAGTGCTTGAGGCAGGTCTCGAGATGATTAAAAAACGTGGCCATGCAGAAGCCGGTGAAAAGACCATGGTGGATGTTTGGCATCCGGTTGTTGAAGCTGTCAAACAAGGTCAACTAACCAATGATGTCATTGACCAAGCTGTTCTTTCAACCAAGGAAGTTGTAGCTACCAAGGGGCGTGCCTCTTATGTTGGTGAGCGTTCAATTGGTCACATTGATCCAGGCTCGTATTCATCTGGCTTACTCTTCAAAGCCCTACTAGAAGCGGAGGAATAGGACATGCCAGAACTTGGAATTGTGATTGTATCCCACTCTGCTGATATCGCTAAAGGTTTGGTGAGTCTGATTCGTGAAGTTGCACCAGATATTCCTTTAACGGCCACAGGCGGTCTTGAAGATGGTGGACTGGGATCTAGTTTTGACCATGTTCAAGTAGCAGTGGATAGTCAACCTGCTAAACGTCTCTTGGCTTTTTATGATCTGGGCAGTGCTCGCATGAATTTGGAGATGGTTGAAGAATTTTCAGACAAGGAAATCCTTATTCAGCAGGTACCTCTCATTGAGGGGGCCTATGCGGCATCAGCCTTGCTTCAGGCAGGAGCGAGTGAAGTTGAAATCTTATCACAGATAAATGAATTAACCATTCAAAAATAGAATAAAGAAAAACTATGACAAATCAAATTAAGTATAAATGGGCTAGTCTTGGAACGGGTGTTATTGCCAATGAGTTGGCACAGGCTTTAGAGGCTCTAGGTGGTAAACTCTATTCCGTTGCAAATCGTACCTATGATAAGGGTGTTGCCTTCGCTGAAAAATACGGCATTGAAAAGGTTTATCAAGAGATTGATGAAGTGTTTAAAGATCCTGAAGTGGATATTATCTACATTTCAACGCCTCACAATACGCATATCAATTTTCTTCGCAAGGCACTCGCAGCAGGTAAACACGTCCTCTGTGAAAAATCTATCACTCTAAACAGTGAGGAATTGGCAGAAGCTATTCAACTCGCCGAAGAAAATCATGTCAAACTGGCAGAAGCCATGACCATTTTCCATATGCCTATTTATCGAAAACTCTCTGAAATTGTGGAAAGTGGTAAGCTGGGACCTCTCAAGGTTATCCAGATGAACTTCGGTTCTTATAAAGAATATGACATGACCAACCGCTTTTTCAATCGTAACTTGGCTGGTGGAGCTTTACTTGATATCGGTGTCTATGCCCTCTCCTTTGTACGTTGGTTCATGACGTCGCAACCGACAGAGATGGTTTCACAGGTTAAATTAGCTCCAACTGGTGTTGATGAACAAGCAGGTATTCTCCTTACCAATGTAGAAGGGGAAATGGCCACTGTAACGCTTAGTCTTCATGCTAAACAACCAAAACGTGGCACCATCGCTTATGACAAGGGCTATATCGAACTTTATGAATACCCACGTGGGCAAAAAGCGGTCATCACCTATACGGAAGATGGCTCACAAGAAATCATCGAAGCAGGAGAAACCGCTAAAGCCCTCCAGTATGAGGTTCTGGATATGGAAGCAGCCGTTGCAGGAGAGAATGATTATACCTACCTCAATTACAGCCGAGATGTCATGGAACTTATGACACAACTCCGTAAAGACTGGGGTTTGACCTACCCAGAAGAAGAGTAGGAGTTTTGAAAACAGAGTAAAAAATTAGACTTATGTACTGACTCCAAATAGATATGCTGTCAATTAAAGTGAGTTTTTAGCTCTATATTCCATAGAAGTAAGGTCGTTTAATTGATTCTATATAAATACATTTATGTCAAAGGAGAAAGACTATGAGAAATTTTGCAAGTCCGTCACGTTACATTCAAGGTGAAAATGCCTTATTTGAAAATGCAAAAACCATTTTGGAACTAGGAAGTCATCCTGTACTATTGTGTGATTCAGTAGTTTATGACATTGTGGGTCAACGTTTCGAAGAATACCTCGTTCAAAATGGACTTAAAGTTGTTCCAGTCTTCTTTAATGGTGAAGCTTCAGATAATGAAATTAATCGTGTGGTAAGTTTGGCCAAAGAAAAGGGCTGTAATTTAGTCATTGGTTTAGGTGGTGGTAAGACTATTGATAGTGCTAAAGCCATCGCAGATCTTCTTAAATCACCAGTAGTGATTGCTCCTACCATTGCATCTACAGATGCTCCGGTTTCAGCCTTGTCTGTTATCTATACGGACGAAGGTGCCTTTGAACGCTACATCTTCTATTCTAAGAACCCAGAATTAGTTTTGGTTGATAGTAAGGTTATCTCTCAAGCGCCAAAACGCTTGCTTGCTTCTGGTATCGCAGATGGCTTAGCAACTTGGGTAGAAGCTCGAGCAGTTATGCAAGCAAATGGTAAAACCATGCTAGGCAAACACCAAACACTTGCTGGTGTTGCCATTGCTGAACGCTGTGAAGAAATCCTTTTTGCAGATGGTCTACAAGCCATGGCTGCCTGTGAAGCAAAAGTGGTAACGCCAGCCCTTGAAAACATCATTGAAGCCAATACCCTTCTCAGTGGTATCGGATTTGAAAGTGGTGGCTTGGCTGCGGCTCACGCCATCCATAATGGTTTCACAGCCCTCACTGGCGATATTCACCATTTGACTCATGGTGAAAAAGTAGCTTACGGAACTCTTGTACAATTGTTCCTAGAAAATCGTCCAAAAGAAGTTTTGGATAAATACATTCGTTTCTATCAACAAATTGGCATGCCAACCACTCTTAAAGAAATGCATCTTGAAAATGCAAGTTACGAAGATCTTCTCAAGGTTGGTCAACAAGCAACAATCGAAGGAGAGACTATTCATCAAATGCCATTTGAAGTGAAAGCTTCTGATATTGCGCAAGCCATCGTTGCTGTAGATGCTTATGTTCATGGATTAGCCTAAGTGAATTTGGTCTTTTGTAGGGGAAGTGCCACTATTCCCGTATAGGAATATTATCCCCCTCTGGCACTTATCCAAACAGGATAGACAAATTCTTATAGGAAAGGGTTCAGTTCTGTATTAGATAGGACTAAGCCCTTTTTACTATTTAAAATCCAATAATTTCAAAGTTCCTCAAAGCAGTTTAAGAACTTTTGAAAACATAAACCATTTTCAAGAAATCCTGATTTAACAGTCATTTCACTTGTGTAAGCGTTTCAAAAAGTGTATACTATAAGTAGAAAGATAGGAAAAGGAGATGGCTAGTGGCTAGTATTACAATCGAAGCGAGCAAGGTAGCTAGAAAGAGTCCTATTCGCGTAGACAGTAGTCTTGTGGGGACAGTTTCTGGAGTGGAAGACGTGAGCGTTTCCCTACCATCGTCGAAAGCTCGTTTGAGTGTCGGAAAGTTGGGTTACAAGTCTAACACCATTACTGTCGAGGACGGACAAACCGTTCGTGTTACTAGCAATTTTCTAAATCGTTTCATAGCGATAGCGCCATTGTTACTCTATCTTGTTGGAGGTCGTTACCTCCCACTTGTGGCAGTCCTATCTACTATAATTTTGCTTTTTAGCTTACCTTTTCTCAAGTTAGAAATCGTAGGCTGATTAGAATCGGGAGTGGCTTAGCCCTCTGTTTGATACCTTTAACTCACTTTTTCATAATAATGCTAGGCCACTCCCTTTTCATTGGGAATGGGTCGAGACGAAAGAGTGGGTTATCAAAAAGGGAACTCGATAGAGTTTCCCTTTTTTCTTTCTCCAGCTAAAATTACATTCTAAAAGACCTCAGTTGCTAAAACTGAGGTCTTTTATGTTTCTAGTCATGCATTATTTACGATACAATTTGTCGTATTGATAGTAAGGATCGAAAGTCACATTGATACCGAGCTTACGAAGAACATTTTTGTCTTCATCGGTAAGAATGATTGTTGAGTGAGCTTCAGAACCTTTGAGGTTACCAAGTTCCTCCATAGCACGCGCCGCATCCGCATTGTTGGCAGCTGTAATGGCCAAGGCGATAAGGATTTCGTTGGAGTGGAGACGAGGATTACGGCTACCCAGATGGTTAATTTTTAGACCTTGGATAGGTTTAACCACTTCAGGCTCGATAAGTTTAGTTTCCTTATCAATACCTGCAGAAGTCTTGATAGCATTAATCAAAGCAGCTGCAGTTGGACCAAAGAGTTCTGAATTCTTACCAGTGACGATTTGACCATTTGGCAATTCGAGGGCAAGAGCAGAACCACCTGTTTCTTCAGCCTTAGTGCGTGCTGCAACGACGACTTGGCGATCTTCAGGGGTGATACCAAGATCGTTCATGAGCAACTCAATCTTCTTGACAGCAGTCTCAGGAACACGTTCATTTTTGAAATCAAGTACGGTTTGATAGTAGCGACGGATAATCTCTTGTTTAGATGCTTCTTTGGCTGCCTCATCATCCGTAATGGCAAAACCAACCATGTTAACACCCATATCCGTAGGTGAAGCGTAAGGTGACTCACCAAGGATGCGCTCAAGCATACGTTTGAGGACTGGGAAAATCTCGATGTCACGGTTGTAGTTTACCGTAGTTTTGCCATAAGTTTCCAAGTGGAATGGGTCAATCATATTGACATCATCAAGGTCGGCAGTGGCAGCTTCATAGGCCAAGTTGACTGGGTGATGAAGTGGCAAATTCCAAACTGGGAAGGTTTCAAATTTTGCATAACCTGATTTGATGCCATTGATTTGGTCGTGGTACATGTTAGACATACATGTCGCCAATTTACCAGAACCAGGACCAGGAGCAGTAACGACGATAAGGTTACGGCTAGTCTTGATATAGTCATTTTTTCCCATACCTTCAGGAGAAATGATATGGTTCATATCCGTTGGATAGCCCTTGATAGGGTAATGGATGTAAGACGTGATGCCATTTTTTTCCAGTTGGTTACGGAAGGCATCAGCCGCAGGTTGACCTGAATACTGCGTAATAACAACAGAACCCACATAGATATTGAGCTCGTTGAATTTATCAATCAGACGAAGGACCTCTTGGTCGTAGGAAATGCCAAGGTCACCACGAGCCTTAGAGTGCTCGATATTGCTAGCATTGATGGCGATAACCACTTCAACCTGATCTTTAAGCTCTTGAAGGAGCTTGATTTTATTGTCAGGCTCATAACCAGGAAGGACACGAGCAGCGTGGAAATCCTCCAACATTTTACCACCAAACTCCAAGTAGAGTTTCCCGTCAAACTGGTTAATACGCTCCAAAATATGGTCGCGTTGCAGATTCAAATACTGTTCAGAACTAAAAGCTTGTTTCTTCATAAATAAAAATACCTCTGAGGAAAATTATATCAAATGCCTGAGGTAAATGCTATTAGCGAAAGTCGATTTGTTGGAGAAAAAGAGTTTAAAGTCAATCATGATTAGAATATTTAATTTCATAAAGGTTTCACATTTGTCGTCTATAATTAGGATAAGAAAATGAAAGCGTCCTCACCTATCTTTGGTGTAGCTGAGGGCTAATGTCTTAAATGGAGGTGGAAGATGGTTCTCTTACAACAGGCAGTTGCTTATATTTTTCGCAAAAAAACGCGGAATATTATCCTTTTTCTCATTTTGTTTTTGATATTATCTTGCTTGTATTTTTGTTTCTCTCTTATGCAAGTTGGTGGAGGAATGAAAGCACAAATCAGGAAGTCAAGTGGGGCAAGTTTTGCTCTGGTAAGTAAAGAAAGAGGCAGTGCATTTTCCTGGAAAGAGGGGGAAAAGATTAGTCATCTATCTGATGTGATGACAACGATACCTGAATATATAAGCCCAGTACGACTAATCGATAAGAAGATCGTTACAGGAAAACAAACGGTGGAACGTGATGACCTTGATAATGAGGCTAATCAAGCCTTGGGAGCGACTTTCACTAAGGAAACAGGCCAAAGTGTTGATTTTCGGAGTGGTGCTTTTCAACTCCTTAAAGGGAAGCACTTATCTGCTAAAGGGCAAATTATGATTCATGAATTGCTTGCTAGGAAAAATAAGCTAAGCGTCGGAGACAAGCTGACCTTGTCCAATTTTCAGATGACTGAAAGTGGAGCTAAGGAAATGACCTTTGATATTGTTGGTATTTTTTCTGGCAAGAAGGAGGAGACATTTACTGGAATGTCCTCAGATTTAAGTGAAAATCAAGTCTTCCTCCATTATGAGGACGCTAGCCAACTGCTTAATTTGACTGATAAGTTAGTGACAAAATTATCCTTTGGTATTAAGAATCCAGATAGAATCGACCAAGTCATTAAACAAGTGAAACAATTAGATATCGATTGGTATCGTCTACGTTTGGACGAGGACCGAAAAGCTTTTGACTCCTTGAAGGAATCGTCTCAAGCGCTACAAGGAATCGTCAGAACGATGTTGATTAGTTTAATTGTTACAGGAGTAGGTATCCTCTCGTTTTTAATGGCACTATGGACGCGTGAGCGAAATCATGAGATAGGTATTCTTTTAGCAATTGGGAAGAGCAAGGGACGCATTTTTGTTCAATTTCTTGTGGAGATATTGTTGGTGTCGCTTATGTCTTTGCTACCGGCCCTTGCTATTGGACGGCTACTAAGTCGACTGTTTTTGCAAGAATTTTTAGGACAGCAAGGACAGCAGCAGGCTCTTCAGTTATTAGATCAAATTCCTCAGGGACTACCTTTAGGGCTATCTTATCTCTGTCTTCTAGTCTTGGTAATATCATCGCTCGGTGTGACAACAGGTCTCATTTGGCGCAAAACACCAAAAGAAATCTTATCTAATATGAGTTAAGGAGAAAGGAACACTATGTTAGAACTCAAAGATGTTACGTATAGTTATCAAAGTAAAAGTGAAGCTATCCTCTCGAAGGTGAATTATCGTTTCGAGAAAGGTAAATTTTATAGTATTATTGGGCAATCTGGAGCGGGAAAATCGACCTTACTTTCCCTTTTGGCAGGTCTTGATTATCCCAAGAAGGGGCAGGTCTTGTTTAACGGAGAAAATATCAAGAAAAAAGGCTCCAGTTATCACCGTAGACACCATGTTGCGCTTGTTTTTCAAAATTACAATCTCATTGATTATCTTACACCTTTAGAAAATGTACGACTTGTTAATAAAAATGCCGATAAGAAGATACTTTCTGAATTGGGACTAGATGAAAAGCAAATTAATCGAAATGTCCTGCAACTTTCAGGTGGGCAACAACAACGTGTAGCTATTGCGCGGGCTTTGGTTTCAGAGGCTCCGATTATCTTAGCAGATGAACCAACAGGAAATCTAGACGAGGAAACTGCCAAGGATATTATTGCTATCCTTAAAAGAATGGCCTTAGATCGCCAAAAATGTGTTATTGTTGTCACGCACAGTAAGGAAGTTGCTCAGGCATCTGATGTGGTTTTAGAGTTGAAGAAGAAACAACTCATAGAAAAGAAAAAATAAAGAAAGGACTCTTATGTTTCGAAACGCTTTTGCATATATTACACGAAAATGGTCAAAGTCACTATTACTGTTAACTATTATTCTTTTGATGAGTACTCTTAGTTTGTTAGGACTTGCTATGCGAAGTGCAACCCAAGAAGCTGCATCCAAGAGTCTAGGGGCAATTACCAATAGTTTTTCAATGCAGATTAATCGTAACACGAATCCTGGAACTCCTCGAGGGGCTGGAAATCTTAAGGGAGAAGATATTAAAAAGATTAGTGAGACTAAAGGAATTGTTTCGACGATTAAACGGATCAATGGTATTGGTGATTTACTAGATTATGAGATTATTGAAACAGAGCAAACGCTGCAAAATCAGTCGCCAGAACGTGCTAAAAATTTTAAGTCTACCTTGATGTTGACAGGAGTCAATGACTCATCAAAAGAAGATAAATTTGTTTCAGGTGCTTATAAACTAGTTAAAGGAGAACATCTAACCGATAAGGACCATAATCAAATCTTGATGCACGAAAGTTTAGCTAAAAAGAATGGTCTTAATGTAGGAGATAAAGTAAAGCTTAAATCTAATCTTTATGATGCAGATAACGAAAAAAGGGCTGATGAAACAGTGGAAGTGACTATCAAAGGTTTATTTTCTGGTCAAAATCAAGCAGCCGTTACCTATGCTCAGGAGTTGTATGAAAACACCCTCATCACTGATCTAGACACAGCAGCAAAACTCTATGGAAATACCGTAGAAACTGCTACTTATGAGGATGCCACTTTCTTTGCTAAAGGTGATCAAAATATTGATTCCTTGATAGCAAAGATTCAAAAGTTGGACATTAACTGGACCCTCTACGATCTAGTTAAGAGCTCATCAAACTACCCTGCTTTACAGGAATCTATTCTTGGGATGTATCGTGTGGCAAATTGGATGTTTATTGGAAGTCTCATTTTTACAAGTTTATTGCTAACCCTTCTGTTGATTTTATGGTTAAATGCTCGTCGTAGAGAAGTTGGTATCTTTTTGGCCTTGGGACTTAAAAAGACACAGGTTGCGGGTCAATTTTTAATGGAATTACTGATGATTGCCTTACCAGCCTTTCTTTTATCATATGGTTTAGCGAGTTTCTTTGCCGAAAAAGTTGGTAAAACAGTCCTTTCCAATGTTACGGAAGGTATCAATAAGCAAATGACAAAAGAATCTCTAGCTGCAAATCTCGGTGGAGGGGCTGAGGCAGAGAGCTTCAGCAAGACTCTGACTCTGATTCATATGACAGTCCAACCTAAGCAACTTTTAGTAGTTATTCTAGTCGGTGGCTTTATCTTAAGCTTGGTATCCTTGATTTCTTCTCGCTGGCTTCTTCACAAGAAACCCAAAGATCTCTTAGTTGATGTTGAATGATAAGTTTGCTGCACCTATAAAAAACGGTATAATGAAAGAAAGCGACTATATAAAGCGACTATATATAGATGAAAAGGATAATGTATGAAGATACTAATCGTAGAAGATGAAGTCCTGATTCGAGAAGGGATGAGCGACTATCTCATGGAATGTGGCTATGAAGTCTTTGAAGCAGGCGATGGGCAGGAGGCCCTGGACCTCTTTCAAAGAGAAGCGCCGGATCTAGTCTTGCTGGACATCCAGCTTCCTATCCTCAATGGCTTGGAAGTCCTCAAGACTATTCGGAAGACTAGCTCAGTCCCTGTCCTCATGCTGACGGCCTTCCATGACGAGGACTATAAGTTGACAGCCTTTGGAGAGTTGGCAGATGGCTATCTGGAAAAACCCTTCTCCTTGTCCCTCTTGAAGGTCCGTATCGAAGCTATTTTTAAAAAGCTCCAACCTTCACGGGTTTTCACCTATGAAGAGGCACGGGTGGATTTTGAGAGTTATACCGCCAGCCTAGCTGGGCAAGCTATTTCCATGAACGCTAAGGAGTTGGAAATCTTGGAATACTTGCTCCAGCATGAGGGGAAGGCCCGGACCCGCTCTCAGATCCTCGATGCCGTCTGGAAGGAGACGGAGGAGATTCCTTTTGACCGGGTGATCGATGTCTATATCAAGGAACTACGAAAAAAACTGGAGCTGGACTGTATCGTTACGGTACGCAATGTCGGCTATAAATTGGAGAGACCATGACCAAACGGAGTATCTTTGCAAAGATCTTTCTGATCACCTTTGCCCTTTTTAGTAGCTTAGTCATCCTTCTACATGCTTCAGTTTACTTTATTTTCCCCTCGTCCTATATCGAGTCTCAGCGCCAGACGATTTTGAAGAAATCACAGGCCCTGGCCAAGAGTTTCCAAGGTCAGGAAGAAGGGACCATTGAGTCCGTCATCGACCTTTATTCCAAGACCAATGATATCAAGGTCTCGATCAAGGGCAAGGAAAAACAGAATGCCCTAGAGGTCAAGGATGACCTGCTCGTGAACCCTGACAGCCAGAATAATTCTCTGGTCATTGAAGAGCGAAAGATCCAGACAAAAGAGGGAAAGAACTTGACCTTGCAATTCTTAGCAACCGTCGATTCCCAAAAGGAAGCGCGGGACATCAGTCTGGGCTTTCTCCCCTATAGTCTCCTTGCTTCCTTTGTTCTATCGCTGATTGCCTCCTATCTCTATGCCCGCATGATTTCTGCTCCGATCCTTGAGATCAAGCAGATGACCAAGCGGATGAAGCGGCTGGATCGGACAGCCAGTCTTCCTATTCACTCGCAGGATGAGATCGGTGTCCTTAAGCAACAGATCAACGACCTCTATCATCATCTCCTAGAGGTGATCGACAATCTAGAGCAGCAGAAACAGGAAAATCTGAAGTTGGAGCAGATGAAGGTGGAATTCCTACGGGGGGCCTCGCATGAGCTCAAGACGCCTCTGGCCAGCTTGAAGATTATCCTAGAAAATATGCGAGATAAAATTGGTCGCTACAAGGATCGGGACCGCTACCTATTAGTTTCTCTTGACATCGTCGATGAGATGAACCAGATTGTCCTAGAGATCCTGTCTTTATCTTCTGTTCAAGAATTAGGTGGTGATAAGGAGTGGATTCAGTTAGATGATGTGGTAAATCGCATACTCACTCAAAATCAAGTGTTGGTTGAGAATCGCTCCCTATCAATTGACAATTATCTTCCGGCAACTAGTATTTTCATGAATTTACCTATTTTGAAATTGGTTCTCTCAAATATTATCAGTAATGCAGTCAAGCATTCTGATAAGGGTGGAGTGATTCGAATAGGTTTAGAAAATGAAGGAACTGATTTTGTCATTGAAAATACGAGTGTATCTAAAGAAAATATTTCAACTAAAGCTCAGTCTAAGAAAGAAGGAGGATTAGGCCTTTTTGTGGTCAAATACCTTTTAGAGCATGAGGAACTTAGCTATAGATTTGAAGAAAGTTCTACGGGGAGGCGCTTTGTTATGGTCTTGCCCAAAAAGTAAAAAGCGATGGTTAAGGTATTAACCATCGTTTTTTTTTTTGTATTGTTAAAATAAGCAAAGGCTAACCTTACATTTCAACTCTATTATTTTTCAATATTACCAAAATTTTAAGGAGTCTGGAGTATAGGTCATTGAAATGTTTTAAACAACAAAAGAAAACGCTTGCATAACTTCTAGAAAAACGTAAAATAGAACTATCAGACTCACGATGATAATAAAAACGAGGAGTAGAATCATGCAAAAATACTGGTGGCACAAGGCTACAATTTATCAAATTTACCCCAAGTCGTTCATGGATTCCAACGGTGATGGCATCGGTGACCTCAAGGGGATTACAAGTAAGTTAGACTATCTTCAAAAGCTAGGAATTACAGCTCTTTGGCTTTCTCCTGTTTATGATAGCCCAATGGACGACAATGGTTATGATATTGCTAACTATGAGGCTATTGCGGATATTTTTGGGGATATGAATGACATGGATGAACTTTTGGCGGAGGGCAAAAAGCGTGATATTCAAATTATTATGGATCTGGTGGTGAACCATACTTCTGATGAGCATGCTTGGTTTATTGAAGCGCGTGAAAATCCAGAAAGTCTTGAACGAGATTTCTACATCTGGCGAGACAAACCTAATGAGTTAGTATCTGTCTTTAGTGGATCTGCTTGGGAATATGATGAGACCTCAGGTCAATATTATCTGCATTTCTTTAGTAGGAAACAGCCAGACCTCAACTGGGAAAATCCACAGTTGCGCCAGAAAGTTTATGACATGATGAATTTCTGGATTGATAAGGGAATCGGTGGTTTCCGTATGGATGTGATTGATATGATTGGTAAGATCCCAGATCAACTGATTGATACAAACGGTCCAAAACTTCACGATTACATCAAGGAGATGAACCAGGCAAGCTTTGGAAAGCACGACCTTCTAACTGTTGGTGAAACCTGGGGAGCAACACCTGAAATTGCTAAACAGTATTCAAATCCTGATAATCAAGAACTTTCTATGGTTTTCCAGTTTGAACATATTGGACTTCAGCATAAGCCAGATAGCCCTAAATGGGAGTATGAGAAGGAGTTGGATGTTACAGCACTTAAGGCTATTTTTAATAAATGGCAAACCGAGTTAGAGTTGGGACAAGGGTGGAACTCGCTTTTTTGGAATAATCATGATCTGCCTCGTGTTCTCTCAATGTGGGGAGATACTGGTGTCTATCGTGAGAAGTCAGCCAAGGCCTTGGCTATCCTCCTTCATCTGATGAGAGGAACACCTTACATTTATCAAGGTGAAGAAATCGGCATGACCAATTATCCTTTTAGAACTTTGGAAGAATTGAATGACATTGAATCTCTCAACTATGCCAAAGAAGCTCTCGAAAAAGGGGCATCGATAGAAGTTATCATGGACCAAATCCGTCAGGTGGGTCGTGACAATGCTCGAACACCAATGCAATGGGATACGTCTAAAAATGCTGGATTTAGCATATCGGATAAGACTTGGTTACCTGTTAATCCAAACTATAAGGACATAAATGTTGAATCAGCCCTTGCCAATCCAGAATCAATTTTCTATACATATCAGAAGCTCGTAGAGCTTCGTAAGACTCAAGATTGGTTGGTAGATGCTGACTTTGAACTCTTGGAGACAACTGACAAAGTCTTTGCTTACATTCGGAAAACCAAAGATAGCAGTTATCTGGTTGTAGTCAACCTATCAGACCAAGAACAAGACTTCTGTTATGATTTCGAAAGAGCAGAAGTTGTCATTGCAAATACCGAATTAGAGCCAATTACAGACCAAGGCAAACTCCAAGCCTGGGATGCCCTTTGTGTCAAGGTGAGATAGAAAGAATAAAATGCAGTTATCACGAAGAAGTGGTAACTGCATTTTTCTATATTTTTTCCATAAATAAAATGTATAGCTAAGCATAAAAATAATAGATTGGTGAGAATGTTTTAAATCCTTTATAGTAAAAATGATTATAAAGGAGAAACCCTTATGAAGAAAAAAGTGCTCAGTATTGTTGCCGTTATTGTACTTATCCTAGCTGTGGTATTAGGCATTGAAGGACATAAGTCACAACAATCCTCAGAGACTAAAAAGACCAAGGTAGTAGCTGCTACAGTCGCACAGTCTAATCCTTTCACCTATAAAGATGGTGATAAATTAACTGGTTATGATGTAAAATTGCTAGAGGCTATCTTTAAAGATTCAAAAGAGTTTGAGTTAGAGTGGCAGGTTGTTGATTTCACTGGAGTCCTCTCAGGTATTGACTCTAATCGCTTCCAAATTGGTGCTAATAATTTTAGTTCTAATGCAGAGCGTAAAGAGAAGTATTTGCTTTCTGACCCTATTGTAAAAAATCCAAATGTTATTGTCGTTCGTAAAGACTCAGATATCAACTCTTTAAAAGATATTGTAGGAAAAAAAGCAGTCACAGAAGTTGGTAACAATGGTGCAACAATTCTAGAAGAATTTAACAAAAAGAATTCTGATGATCAAATTGACATCTCTTATACTAAAGAAGATATCACTTCTCAATTACAAGGTATTGAAAAAGGAACCTATGACGCCCGTATTGTAAGTAAAATTTCTGCAGAAACACTGATTAAGAACAATGGATTTAAAGATTTAAAGATTGTTCAATTAACTTCTGAAGAGACTAACAATTTGGATGTTAATAGCTATTACTTGATTGAGAAAACTGACCAAGGTAAAAAACTTCAAGCCTTTATTAATAAGCGTTTGAAAGAGTTGCGTAAGTCAGGTGATTGGAAATCTTTGAGTGAGAAATTCTTCGGAGAAGATAACTTGCCAGAAGAGTAAGGGGGTACAACATGTCCATAAAATTGATTGCTACTGGTGATTCCTTATTTTCCAGTAGAAGGCTAAAACATCGTTTACCTGAAGAAATTGTGTCGTTATTTAGCAATTCAGATATTTCCTTTACCAATGCGGAGTTTACAACGCCTAGAGAGTCACGTTCTGTAGCTGCAGGACGAGGTTATGTGACAAGCGTAAGGCCAGAAATATTGGAAGAATTTGATGACCTAAATATTCGCTATGTTTCTTTTGCGAATAACCATTCTGGAGATTTTGGAATTGAAGGCCTAGTTGATACTTTAGAAGAAGTGAAAAATCACAATCTTCAACCCCTAGGAATAGGTAAGAGTCTATACGAGGCTAGGAAGCCTGTCTTCTATGACCATAAAGAAGGAAGAGTCGCTTTCATAACAGTTGATATCACACGATCTGAAGTTTTCATCGCTAGTGAAGGAGGTAATGGCGTATCCCCACGACCTGGTGTAAATGCCTTGAGGTTTGAGAGTATTTATCAGCTTCCTAAAAGGGAGTTTCAACAATTAGTGGCTATTGACGAAAAGTTAGGGACAAGACAAAGTACCTATCATGGGAATGTGATTGAAACCTTTAATACTGATAACTCAGAACGTTTTAAATTTGGTGCCCTTTTCGAAAAAAATATTCAAATTCAAAAAGGACCTGATTTTAGAGTCATCACTAAGGCTAATGAAGATGATCAGGCTGATATTATCCGCCATATTAAGAACGCTAAAAAACGTTCCGATTACATCATTGTTAGTATTCACACGCATGAAGGCAAGAATGAGGATTGGTACCATGATTATGCAGCAGACTTTGTCGAAGAATTTTCTAGAACGGCCATTGATAACGGAGCAGATGTTATCATTGGTCATGGGGCTCACATGACAAGAGGAGTTGAGTCTTATAAAGGAAAAACAATCTTTTATAACCTTGGTAGCTTATTGATGGAGTTTGAAGCAGGGGAGTCAATTGTGCCACCTGAGATGTATCAGGCCTATGGCTATGCTCCTGATGCTTTGCCATCTGATTTACATTCAAATCGCATTAAGAATAAAGATGGAGAGTTCATCGGATTCTATTCTGATAAAGTCTTTGACGAAAATTTCTTGGTCGAACTAGATCTTGATAATACTATTAGTTACAGGATTTTACCTTATAGCTTAAATTTGAGGGCTGATCAAATTACCAAAAGAGGACTTCCGATATTAAGTGATGATGTAGAGGAGTCTCTCCTATCTCGCCTAAATAGTATCAGTCGAGGAGTATCTTTTGAATTAAAAGATGGTTGGATTTATCCTAAAAGTTCAACATAAGCGATGAAACTCTATGTTTCAAAAATGGTTGTCAACTAACTGTTGATGACCATTTTTACTGTTTAGCAATAATGCAGTTACCGTTTTCAAATAATTGCTGAAAATGCTATAATTATAGTAATTGCAACGTTTTAAAGGGAGATTTTAAGTGAATGAAAAAATAATTAAATCAAAACATAGGGTTCAGAAACATGGAGAGGTATTTACACCGTCGTGGATGGTACAAAAAATGTTAGATACCCCAGGAATTAAGGAAGCAACTGAAGATATCTATAAAACCTTCTTAGAACCTTCAGCTGGGGACGGAAACTTTCTGGAAGCTATTTTAGAGAGAAAACTTTCAGCTGTGACTAAAAATTATGATAAGAGGAATTGGAAAACAAAGTCCCTATTTGCCTTATCTTCAATATATGGTATCGAGTTTCTAGAAGATAACCTTGAAGTAGCTCGTTCTCGAATGTTTTTGTATTATTTGGATTGGTATGAAGATTCTTTTGGCGAGAGATTGAGTAGTAAGATTGATATCTATAAATCTGCTCATTATCTAATCAAGAAGAATATTGTAAGAGGAAATACTCTGACAAAGCGTCACCCTGATTCAAATGAACTTATCATGTTTAGTGAGTGGAAGCGAGTGAAAGGACACCCTAGTCTTGTTGAAGAAAAGCGATTTGCTTTTGCCGAACTTTTTGGTGAAAATATTGATGGTGAGGAAAGGGTTGTTGAGGGACAATTAAGCCTCTTTGAAGATTTCGATGAAGATTTGAAGAATGGTAAAACTGAGCAAGTAGCTATTCAAAAGGTGTTTACATTAGGAGAATAAAGAATTATGGCATCAAATTTTGATTTTTTAAAAGTAGACTTAGATACAGCTGAACTTTTTTCAACTGCTAATATGGCGGAAAACAACTACACTCAAAAGGACTATGAGGGTGTGTTGACTAAAGTTCGAAAAGTTGCAGAAAATACAGCAGTTTTATTTGCTGATCGTGCTTTCATTGAGTTACCGTCACATTCTACTTTTCATGATAAATTACAAATCATCAAATATCATATTAATAACAAGGCTATTGTAGATGCATTTTTTGAGATTAAAGGGCATGGAAATAGCTCAGCTCATAAACTAAATCCTAAAGATGCGACACAGGAGAATGCATTAAAATCATTGAAACAAGTTTATATGATTTTAGTTTGGTTTGTTACTGAGTATGTTGATGATCGTATTAAGGTCTCTTTGTATGAAAATTTCTTAGAACCTAAAGCTCAAGAGCGTTATACAACGGCAGAACGTAAGTTTATCTATGTACAGACTGTGAATAATGAAAGTGGGAAATTTGCTGCTTTTGAAGGGGCTCAAAAAATCGGAGAAGGTACAGTAGCCTCAGACGATATTGAAGCAGACTGGACAGCTAATAGTGATTTCTTACGTAGTGTTGCTCCTAAGCGTATTAAACAATATATGACAACTTCTGGCCTTCCTTTTGAGCTCGGATGGGTTGAACTAGCATATAAAAAATCAACAAAATCGTGGTTTCATGATCATGACGTTCATGAAGTCTTGAGACGTTCAGGTATTGGTCATCCAGAGCACTTAGAAGGAAATGAGTGGTTTGAAACTGATTTAGAGACAGCTAAGGAAGCTATTAAGGCTGTCAAAGATGGACGGTCATTTATCAGTGAAACTCAAGCTGCATACAAAGCCGAAAAAGTTAAAATTACACTTCGTCCTGAACAGGATGCTGCAGTTAAACAAACACAAAAGACTTATAAGAAAAAAGACCGTATGCTTTGGAATGCCAAAATGCGTTTTGGTAAAACCTTAACCTCATTGGAGCTTATTAAACAAGAAGGTTTTCAACGTGTTCTAATCATGACACATAGACCAGTAGTCCGTGATTCATGGTTTGAGGACTACAAAAAGATGGAAATGGCAGAAGCGGGTTATTTGTATGGATCGGTTGATAAGGGAGAGAAACTAACTACCCTAAAATCTGGTGATAATCCATTCATTTATTTCGCATCTATTCAGTATTTACGTTATAATGGCGCTCAAACTAATCTCCCCCTATTTTCGGATGTAGACTGGGATTTAATCATCATCGATGAAGCACATGAGGGAACACAGACTGAACTTAGTGATACTGTCATGAAATCTTTGGTAAAAGAAGGTCATACTAAGATTCTAGAATTATCTGGTACACCATTTAATCTTCTTGACCAGTTCGCCCCTGAACAAGTCTATACTTGGGACTATGTCATGGAACAACAGGCTAAACTGAAATGGGATTTGGAAAATCCTGAGCATCCTAACCCTTATGAGCAACTTCCAGAGGTACTAATGTATACCTTTGAGATGAAACATAAGGAAAAATTTACCGATGAAAATAAAGCCTTCAATTTCCGTGAATTTTTCAGAGTAGATGATGAGGGTGAATTAGTTTATAAAGCTGATGTCCGACGTTTTTTGGATAATATCACTAACACAGACAGTGAAACTAATTATCCATTTTCAACAAGAGAATATCGCGATGAACTTCGTCATACTCTTTGGCTCATGCCGGGTGTTAAAGAAGCTAATGCTTTTGAGAAGCTATTAAAAGAACACCCAGTGTTTGGGATGGACTATAAGATTATTAATGTTGTACGAAACGATAAGAGTGATAATATCGTAGATACTTCAGGGGATGATCTTTCAAAGGTGCGTCAAGCGATTACGGATGATCCTTCACAAACAAAAACAATCACCTTGACAGTCCGTAGGTTGACAACAGGAGTCAATGTTCCTGAATGGACAGCGGTGATGTTCCTTTCAAATACTAGCAGTTCTACGAATTACCTGCAGGCTGCATTTCGTGCACAAACGCCGTTCTCTCATGAAAAACTTGGGATGAAGAAACGTTGTTATATCTTTGATTTTGCTCCAGATCGTGCTTTAACAGTAATGGCTGAGACAGCCCAAATAAACTCTGGTGTTGGGAAGAAAAATACTCATCAGCAAAAACAGGCTATGGCAAACTTGCTTAACTTTATGCCTATTTTAGGTAAAAGTGATAATGGCATGGAACCATTTAATGTTGACCGTATGTTGACACAAATCAAAAAGGTTTATGCTGAAAAAGCAGTACGTTCAGGTTTTGAAGATGACAGTCTCTACAATGATAATCTCTTAACACTAACTTCTGATGATGCAGAACGTTTCAATAAACTAAATGCTATCGTTGGTAAAACGCAAAAACAAAAAACGCCTACAAAAGTAACAATAACCGATAGTGGTTTGACTGATGAAGAATATGATCAGGCAGAAAAAGCTAAGAAAAAGAAACCTCGTGAGCGTAGCCAAGAGGAAAAAGAGGCAATGGAGAAACTCAAAGAGGCTCGCAAACAACAAAAAACGATGATTTCTATCTTACGTGGAGTTTCTATTCGTATTCCGATGATGATCTATGGAATGGATGTTGATTTAAGTAAAGATATTACTATTGAAGACTTTATCAAGGAAGTCGATGACGAATCTTGGAAAGAATTTATGCCTGCTGGATTCACAAAAGGCATGTTCAAAGATATAACCAAGTATTATGACGCAGAGGTCTTTATTGAAGCAGGTCGAATCATTCGTCAACGAGCTAAATCTTTTGATAGTCTTGATTTTATTGAACGTGCCGAAGAGATTGCAACCTTATTTGGTAGCTTCAAGAATCCCGATAAAGAAACTGTTTTGACACCATGGCGCGTGGTCAATATGCAAATTGCAAAAGGTATTGGTGGACTTAATTTCTATGATGATAACTTTGAATCAATGACAGATGGTGCTACCCCAAATCTTCATTGGATAGACACAGATGTTACTGATAGTGTCTATCATCCAGAAACTAAGATTATTGATATCAATGCTAAGACAGGGCTTTATCCTTTGCATGCTGCCATGAGTCTCTATTATCAATATGTACAAAATAATGATGATAATCGATTTGATGCCGAAAGTGTCTATCGTGGGATCTTAGAAAATAATATCTATGCCATTGCAAAAACACCAATGGCTAAGACCATTACAGAAAGAACTTTAACAGGCTATAAGAAATATAAGACCAATGTAGCCTATATCGAAAACTTCTCAGATACATTAAAATTAAGTATAGAAGAAGGTAAAAAACAAGTAGAGGAGGCCTTTGGAAAAGTGAAATTTGATGTTGTGATTGGAAACCCTCCATATCAGGAAAGTGATGGTGGGGCAAATGCTAGTGCTACTCCAACTTATCATTACTTTGTTGAATTAGCAAAGAAGTTAAAGCCAAATAATATTTCACTTATAATGCCTAGTCGCTGGTATAGTGGAGGTAAAGGATTAGATAAATTTAGAGATAAAATGCTGAACGATATTCATATTCGAGAACTGTTTGATTTTCCAAATCCTGATGAGGTTTTCCCAAATACAAATATTCGTGGTGGAGTTTGTGTTGTTAACTGGGATAACTCATATAATGCGAAGGATACTTTGACAAGAGTTGTAACATTTAAAAATAATAAGGTTACTTCTGATGTCTATCGTTCATTAAAGTTTGCACAGTCAGATACTTTTATTAGGGATTATACCTCGGTTCAAATAATAGAAAAAATAAATCAGGTTAGGAAGTTGGATGAGGGAAGAATTTCTGACTTTGTCTCACCACTGAAACCATTTGGCTTCCGTGGATTTTTCATTAGAGATGAAAGGTTCCATAATGATACTTCTGAACTTCAAAAACCTGTGAAATGTTTTGGAAAAGGGACAGTAGGTTATGTTGAACGTGAGGAAGTTAAAGTTAAAACGGAGTGGATTGACAAATGGAAAGTCTTTACCGCACGAGCCAATAATATAGGAACAGAATTAAATGACGATAATTTTAATACTATTGTAGGAGAGCCAGGTACAATTTGTACAGAGACTTATTTAGTGATAGGAGCTGACTTAAAATTAGATGAGAACAGTACTAATAATCTATCAAATTATTTAAAAACAAAATTTTCTAGATTACTACATGGAGTTGCAAAAACTAGTCATGATGCTGCAAGGACTACATATAAGTTTATTCCTTTGCAAGACTTCACAGTAAAATCAGATATTGATTGGTCACAATCAATTGCAGAAATCGATCAGCAATTGTATAAAAAGTATGGGTTGAGTGATGAAGAAATTGCTTTCATCGAAGAGAAAGTTAAAGAAATGGAGTAAGGATGGATATTTCTGCCGTTTATCGTATGGAGTTAATTGAGAAATTAGATAAAACGATTTGGTCAAAGTATGGTAGTTACAAAAAGGTTGAGCAATATGTGAAATTAAATCAAACTTTATATGATGATTTTGGAAATGCGAATTTTGATATTGTTTACGTGAATAATAATATCCAATTACTTGATACTTTAGGAAATATTGCTCAAACTGATTCCGAACTGTTAATTAAAATGGCCATTGATTTAGGAATTGAAACTCCTGATTTTATACCATCAATTCCAACATTTCGTAATAAACTCAAGGATAACTATAAAAACGCTTCAACGAGTTTTGAACAAGCATTTCAGAGCATAGAGAAAAATCCAGCTGATGCGGTTGGAAATGCAAACTCTGTTTTAGAAAGTATTATTAAAGAAATTTTGTCAGATAACCGATTTGCTCATATATCTGATGCTTCTAGTGCTAGTAGTAAGAAGGTGGTTCAGGAAATACTAAAAGTATTTCAACTTAATCCAGATAGCCCTGAATTACCAACCCAAATGAAATCTATCTCATCTTCATTTATAACAGTTGCAAAAGCCATAGAAGATTTAAGAAGTGATAATACCCTTTTTCATGGTCAGGATTCTGAAAAATATTTGATTTCAGAACCTTTATATGCCTATTTTGTAGTTAATGCGTGTGCGACTGTTGGACTATTTTTAATTGAATTCTATGAGAAAAAATTTCCAAAAGAACAAAAAACATCAGATGGTATTGAATTTTCAGATTTTTTTGATGATATTTCAGATGATGATTTACCGTTTTAGATGCTTTGATATTAGATTTTGAAAGGAGAATAAATGCTACTTTTCTCTACAATCCTAAACATTGACAAGTCATTAACCAAAGATGACTTCTTAAATTTAGTCATTGAATGGAATCAAAAGAGTCCACACGATGATAATGTGATTCCTGATTTAAGTTGGGACGGTTCTTATGACCAAAAGTTTGGTAATGAAAAGGTATCTCTTGAGTTTAAGGAGTACCGTAACGAAGATATTATTGCTGTTAGATATGTAAAAAAATTGGATGATGGCATCCTTTGGAACACAGATTACGTCATGAACTTTAAAGAGTATAAAATGTCAATCATGTTGGACCGAAGTTTTACTGAGGATGCTGTTGGAATTGCTCCTTCATTTTCTACTCCATTTTTTATCAGACTATTGATTGAAAAGGGATATGTCCTTGCTGATGGTAATCTACCAGTGACCATGAACCCTCATTTTATAAGTAAGAATAACTATCAGCTTTTGTTAGAAATTGTAAATGATATTAGATCTTACAATCTTCCTATTGTTTATGTTTCAAAGACATTTTCAAATGACACTCCAGTCGATGTTAGCAAATTGGCCTATGATCTAAAGGGGGTTGCACATGTTCTTGTGCAAGAAGATGTTGAATCAAATGATATTATCGAGGATCTTAATGAAGATGTCATTGAGGTAGGAGGATCTATTGGTCTGTATTTCCAATCCGACAGGATGAATAATAGAACCGTTCTTTATCATAATGGATTTGATTCAGATACAATTAGACAAGGAATTGTTAAGGCAGTTGTTAATTTCACTAACCAGCAGAGCATCGATCCTTTGTACACATGGGATGGTGTACTAACTTCTTTACTTCGAGATCGTTTTGAAAGTCAAAAATCTAAACGTACGAAAGCTGAGAGAACCAAAGAGGAGACAGAAGAACTCCTAGATAGTTTTAGTAATGATTTTGATGAGTTAACGGAAGAAAATGGTCGTTTACGTAGTAGTATTTCTGATCTGGAACAAGAGTTAACCTACTATAGAAATCTTTTCAATAATAAACAAGATAGTGATAGTAGTTTTATATCAAGTGGATCTGAGAAGGAATTCTTTCAAGGTGAGAAAAAGGAATTTGTTTTGTCAGTTCTGAGTGATTCCTTACAGAATATCCAAGATGGAACTCGTAAGAAACATATCATTCAAGATATTATACAACAGAATGATAGTGAAAATATTCTCAATCATAAGAGAGACAAGATTAAACGACTATTAACAAACTATAGCGGATTGAATGGAAAGTCAAAGCAAGAATTGAAACAACTGGGATTCACCGTTACAGAGGTTGGAAAACATTATAAACTAACATATTTTGATGATAATCGTTATACTATTACTATGGCTAAGACACCAAGTGATGGTCGAGCTGGTAAAAATAATGTTTCAGAAATCAATAAAAAGTTGTTTTAATTGAACAATATTTGAGTTAGAACTAAACAATAAAAAAGTAGTTGTTGACTTATACTGTGTGCTAATCTCAAAAAGTTAGACAAATAAAGTAAGAAAAGGCCTTAGTCCTGTACAGGACTGAGGCCTTTTGGTTTTACCTTAATTTGTTAGTTGTTGTAATAATTAATCTAGTTTATAAAAGCTTGTCTCAATCAAGATAATCGTTATTGTTTCGAGGTCCGATATTGACTTGGCGAGCAATCATAATACTGTCTGAAGGCTTTTGAAAAATGCAGAGGGTCCAGATAGCCTACAGAATAGGCGATAATTTTTATAGGTTGATCAGTGGTTTTCAAAAGTTCCTTAGCACGTTTCATACGTACTTCGAGTAGGTATTCTTTTGGGGAAATCTTATGAAAATCTTTGAAGATGGAGGATAAGTAGGAGCGGTGCACACCAAGTTTATCAGCTATATCTTGGATACTAATGTTCTGAGAGTTGTAACCAATATCGATTAGATGTTTGGCTTCACGATAGAGTTTTTGACTGGGTGAGATGGTTTCTTGATCAAGGTTAGGTGAGAGTGCATTCAACTGATGCATGAGCTCAAAGAGTTGGCTGATAACGTGCAGTTGAGATGCCTTACTTTCATCTAGCCGTTCAGCATCTTTGACAATAGTCCCTATGAAGTTACCTAATGCTTCGGTGTGAGGGGACGACTTAAGATAGGCTGTTTCGTGGATTTGTGAGAGGTTAAAGTACTCCTGAGCTTTGATACCACTAATCCCCAGCCAATAGTAGGACCAAGGAGTCTGATTATCCGCAAAATAGTAGGTGACTTCACCTGGTATGAGTAAAAAAATGTCTCCCTTTTGAAGGGGGATTTTTTGCTTCCTATATTCAAGGTAGCCTTTGCCTTCAGTGATGTAATGAAGAACGTAGTTTTCTCGAATGGCAGGACCAAAGAACTGGTCTGGTAAACAATCCTCATAACCGTAAAAATCAAGACGTAAATCTAAGGTCCCTGTTTCAAGTTCTGAAAAAATAAGCATTGTTTATCCTCCTTACCTAACATTTTACCATATTCCAGCGACAAAATTCCATTTTAGAAAGCGCATACATTGTTTATAATTAAACCTGTAAATAAGGAGAACACTATGAGCATTGTTGTTAACAAAAATTATTATTACATCACCAGCAAAGATTTGTCGCTAATTATTGAAGAACATGACGGGGATCTTTTGCTAAGACACTTAGGTCGAAAGGTAAATCGCTACCATGGATCAAATGCAGTCCATGAACGTGATCACGCATTCTCGGGTCAGCTCAATCCAGACGTTAGAACGTATAGTTATGATACACAACGTCAAGTGGTAGGCTTGCATGGTTTGGGAGATTTTCGTCAACCGTCTTTGAAAATCCAGCATGGGGTCTCAGATGTGACACGTTTTGAATTTTTAAAAGCAGAAGTGGTCAAAGGAATGTCACTAGAAAGCAAACTGCCATATCCCCATTCTTTGGAAAAAGCAGAAACGCTGATTTTCACCTTAGTCGATAAAGTCGCTAACTTGGAATTGAAACTCTACTATACAGTAGTTGAAGATAACAACACAATTGTAACTTATAGCGAAGTCATCAACCGTTCTGAACAAGCCGTGGTAATCCATCGAGCACTCAGTACTATGGCTGATGTACCTGCCCGTGACTATGATGTGGTCACTCTCCAAGGCGCTTACGCTCGTGAGAAAACGGTTCGTCGCCAAAGAGTTGAACAAGGTATCTTTAAAGTCGCTTCTAACCGTGGTGCTTCAGGTCATGCTCAGACACCAGCTCTTATTCTTTGTGATCACGAAGCCAGCGAGGGGGCAGGCGAAGCCTTGGGCTTCCAACTCATGTATAGCGGTAATTTCCAAACATTTGTCCAAAAGAGTCAAATCAATGAGGTGCGTGTAGCTATCGGAATTGAGGATGAGAACTTTGCCTGGGAACTTGCTTCAAACGAAAGTTTTGAAACACCAGTTGCTCTCATTACTTACTCCCACAAAGGTTTGACTGGACTTAGTCAAGAAAGTCAAGCCTTTGTTACAGACTACATCATTCCTAAGCAGTTTGCCCATGAAGAACGTCCGATTCTTCTTAATAACTGGGAGGCAACCTACTTTGATTTTGAGAAAGAAAAACTTCTTGAGTTAGCAGAAGATGCTAAACAAGTAGGTGTTGAACTCTTTGTCTTGGATGATGGTTGGTTTGGAAATCGTTTCGACGACAACCGTGCTCTAGGAGATTGGTTTGTCAATGAAGAAAAACTTGGTGGACCACTCCAAGACTTGATTGAAAAAGTTCATGCCAAGGGGCTTAAGTTTGGTCTTTGGTTTGAACCTGAAATGATTTCGGTGGATAGCGATCTTTATCGTAAACATCCAGACTGGGCCATCCAGGTGCCTAATTATGGTCATACTTACTCACGCAACCAACTTATGTTGAACTTAGCTAATCCAGATGTGGTGGCTTACTTGAAAGAAGTCTTGGATAAGATTCTTACAGATAATGCTATTGATTATGTTAAATGGGATTATAACCGTAACATGACTAACATCGGAAATGGTGCAAACTACCTTGAAAGCCAAATGCAGAGTCATCAATACATGTTGGGACTATATGACTTGGTAGAATTCCTGACAAGTAAACATGAGAGTATTCTCTTTGAATCATGTTCTGGTGGAGGGGGTCGAAATGACCTTGGTATGATGCGTTACTTCCCGCAAGTTTGGGCGAGTGATAATACTGATGCCATTGCACGATTACCAATTCAATATGGTTCAAGCTATCTTTACCCAACTATTTCTATGGGAGCTCATGTGTCAGCTGTTCCTAATCACCAAATGGGACGCACGACACCTCTGGAAACGCGTGGAGATGTAGCTATGATGGGTAATTTAGGCTACGAACTTGATTTGACGAGCTTGACTCAGGAAGAAAAAGATGGCATTGCTGCACAAATCACTCATTATAAGGACATTCGTCCAGTGGTTCAATTTGGTCAGCAATACCGCCTCATTAATCCTGAAGCGGAAAGCAATGAAGCAGCAGTTCAATTTAACTATGAAAATAAGGTTCTAGCAACCTATGTCCGAGTTCTTTCAACAGTTGAGACGGTTGAAACGACTCTCAAACTAAAAAATCTCGATCAAGATGCTAACTACATTTTACAAGGAACAGGTCAAGTATACTCTGGTGCTGAACTGATGTATGCTGGAATCACAGTCGTTCTTCCACAGGGAGACTTCCTCAGTAAACAATTTTATTTTGTCAAAGAAGATTAAGTGTCTAGTGGTATAGGTGTTTATCTGGATGTTAATTTGAACTAAGGTGTGCAAAAAATTGTTTGTAAACCTAAAATGTTTTTTTGATAAATCAGCCTTGTTGATAACGGTGGGATGAATTTTTATAGATTTGATATTTAAGCTGTTTTCTAAGAGAGAACAATAGAAGAGACTGGAAGGAATTCCAGTCTCTTCTTGCGTTTTCAATTTTAGAAGATATTCAATAGTAAGAAATTATTTCGTACTTTCTCTCAGAGTCAGTTTAGTGCCCAACATAGTAAGTGTCGGGATTTCTCTTGGAGCCAAGACTTGTTTATTGAGGACATCCATGGCAGTTCGTCCCATTTCTTCGGTGTAGACAGTGACACAAGATAAGGGTGGAAATACCTGCCTTGCCATGATTGTATCGTTAAAAGAAATGATTTGAATCTGATCTGGAACAATGAGGCCAGCTTCTTGAAAAGCTTTGAGTGCTCCAATAGCTAAGCTATCACTTGCGGCAAAAAAGGCATCTGGAAGTTTCTCCTCTGTCTCTAGTTTAGCTTTGATAAGTTCATAACCAGATAGAGCACTAAAGTTTCCTGTCAAAATGAGATTAGCGTCGTAAATTCCCTCTTCAATACAAAAATTGCGATAGGCACGCCGACGTGAATCAGGAATAATTTCTTGCAAGTCGGTTGTCTTCTCCTCACCTGTTAAAAGTCCGATTGATTGACACCCTTGTTTTTTTAAATATTGGAGGGCAGTCTGAACAGCATTTTCAAAATCGGTCGTGACACAAGGGTGTCCCTGGGTTAAGGTATCGCTATCCACAAATACAATGGGTTTCCCCAGTGCTTCAAAATCAGAAATTTGAGATTTACTGAATTTTCCGATACAGATTACACCTATAACTTCCTCAGCCAGGTTAAAGGGGATATCGTTAAAATATCGTAGAATCTCGTAGTCGAGTTCCTGAGCCCTTTTTTCAATGCCGAGTCGAATATTATAATAGTAGATGTCATCTAATTCGTCTTCTTCACTGACCCATTGTATAATGGCAATCTGGTGTTTCTCTTTCTTAAAATTACCGCTTTTTTGGTGTCTAGTGTATCCCAATTCATCTGCCGCAGTTAAAATACGGTGCCTGGTTTCTTCAGTAACGGAGAGGTTTTCATCTTGGTTGAGAACACGTGAAACAGTTGCGATTGATACATCAGCCAATTTTGCGATATCTTTTAATGTAGCCATATTGTTCTCCTTTCATCCAAAGTATATCATAAATTCTAAAATTTTACCTATTTTTTTACTAAAAAAACAGTAAAAATATTGATTTTCCTTGTGAAAGGGGTTACACTGTTAGTGTAAAAAAGAATAAGCGAGGTACATCCTATGAAGACATCACAGTTAAGAGAAAAGTTTAAAGAAGTTTTTGGTGTAGAAGCAGACCATACTTTCTTTTCTCCAGGTCGTATTAATTTGATTGGTGAACACACTGACTACAACGGTGGACATGTGTTCCCAGCAGCTATTACCTTAGGTACTTACGGAGCGGCCCGTAAACGTGATGACAAAGTTTTGCGTTTCTTCTCAGGTAACTTTGAAGATAAGGGAATCATCGAAGTACCACTTGAAAATCTTCGTTTTGAAAAAGAACACAACTGGACAAACTATCCAAAAGGTGTTCTTCATTTCTTGCAAGAAGCTGGTCATACGATTGATTCAGGTATGGATATTTACATCTATGGTAACATTCCAAATGGATCAGGCTTGTCATCATCATCATCTTTGGAATTGTTGATTGGTGTTATTGCTGAAAAACTTTATGACCTTAAATTGGAACGCCTTGACTTGGTTAAAATCGGTAAGCAAACGGAAAATGACTTTATCGGCGTTAACTCTGGTATCATGGACCAATTCGCTATTGGTATGGGAGCTGAACAACGTGCGATTTACTTGGATACCAATACTTTAGAGTATGACTTGGTGCCGCTTGACCTTAAAGACAATGTTGTAGTTATCATGAACACTAACAAACGTCGTGAATTGGCAGATTCTAAATACAATGAACGTCGTGCGGAATGTGAAACAGCAGTATCTGAACTCCAAGAAAAACTTGATATCCAAACACTTGGTGAATTGGACCTCTGGACATTCGATGCATACAGCTACTTGATTAAAGACGAAAACCGTATCAAACGTGCCCGTCACGCAGTTCTTGAAAATCAACGTACACTTCAAGCCCGTAAAGCTCTTGAATCAGGAGATTTGGAAGGCTTTGGTCGTCTTATGAATGCTTCTCACGTGTCATTGGAACATGATTACGAAGTTACAGGTCTTGAACTTGATACTTTGGCACACACAGCATGGGAACAAGAAGGTGTTCTTGGAGCTCGTATGACAGGAGCGGGCTTTGGTGGATGTGCCATCGCACTTGTAAACAAAGATAAAGTTGAAGATTTCAAAAAAGCAGTTGGTCAACGTTATGAAGAAGTCGTTGGTTATGCACCAAGCTTCTATATTGCTGAAGTAGCTGGCGGTTCACGAGTACTTGATTAATGAGAAAGAAGTAGAGATTATGGCTGAAAATTTAGTAAACACTTTTGTAACTCTGGTTATTGAAAATAGTGATTATGAGGAATTGGACCGTATCTATTTGACAAACAAAGTTTTTGCTTTGGTTGGAGAAGGAGTTGCTGATGTTGAAACAGATAGCTCTGAATTGATTGACCTTAAAGACCAGTTGCTTCAAGCAGGTGTTAAAGCTGGTTCTGTAGGTGATCTTAATGAAGAGCAAGATATCATTGGAGCTCAACTCATGGACTTGATTACACCAAGCCCTAGTGCTGTCAATCGTAACTTCTGGGATACTTATAAATCTGCCCCAGAGCAAGCAATTGCTGACTTTTATGCACAAAGTAAACGCAATGATTATGTGAAAGTCAAAGCCATTGCACAAAATATTGCTTATAAAGCACCTACTAAATACGGTGACTTGGAAATTACGATTAACCTTTCAAAACCTGAAAAAGATCCAAAAGCCATCGCTGCAGCTAAAAATGCGGTAGCTTCTGATTATCCAAAATGCCAACTTTGTATGGAAAATGAAGGTTATCTTGGTCGCATCAATCACCCAGCTCGTAGTAATCACCGTGTTATTCGTTTCCAAATGGAAGGAAATGATTGGGGCTTCCAATATTCACCATATGCTTACTTTAATGAACATTCTATCTTCTTTTATGGTAAGCACGAACCAATGCACATCAGTCCATTGACATTTGGTCGTCTCCTATCAATTGTTGAAGCATTTCCTGGTTACTTTGCAGGTTCAAATGCCGATCTTCCAATTGTAGGTGGTTCAATTCTTACACACGAACACTATCAAGGTGGTCGCCACACCTTCCCAATGGAAGTAGCAGGCATTAAAGAAAAAGTTAGCTTTGATGGATACTCTGATGTTGAGACTGGTATCGTTAATTGGCCTATGTCTGTTCTTCGTCTTAGAAGTGAAGACAAGGAAAGACTTATTGCTCTTGCAACCAAAATTTTAAATTGTTGGCGTGGTTATTCAGACGAAAAAGCTGGTGTCTTGGCTGAGTCTGATGGACAACCTCACCACACCATTACCCCAATTGCTCGTAGAAAAGACGGCAAATTTGAATTGGATTTGGTTCTTCGTGACAATCAAACTTCTGAAGAACATCCAGACGGTATCTACCACCCACATAAAGATGTTCAACATATTAAAAAAGAAAACATTGGTTTGATTGAAGTTATGGGATTGGCCATTCTTCCTCCTCGTTTGAAAACAGAACTTAAAGATGTTGAAGATTATCTATTAGGTCAAGGTAACCAAGTTGCTCCAATTCACCAAGAATGGGCAGATGAACTCAAAGCTCAAAATCCGAATGTTACAGCTGAGGAAGTGACAGAAGTTGTTCGACAATCTGTTGCAGATATCTTTGCTCGTGTACTAGAAGATGCAGGTGTTTATAAGACTAATAGTGAAGGCTTGGATCAGTTTAAAGCATTTGTAGATTTTGTAAATTTAGCTGATTAATTGTTTTTTCTGAAGAAAGGAGATAAGAAATGGCAATTTTAGTATTAGGTGGAGCTGGTTATATCGGTTCTCACATGGTTGATCGCTTAGTTGAAAAAGGTCAAGAAAAAGTAGTAGTAGTAGATAGTTTGGTAACCGGTCACCGTGCTGCCGTACATCCAGATGCTATTTTCTATCAAGGCGATCTTTCTGATCAAGATTTTATGAGAAAGGTCTTCAAAGAAAACCCTGATGTTGATGCCGTCATTCACTTTGCGGCCTATTCATTGGTTGGTGAATCAATGGAAAAACCACTCAAATATTTTGATAACAATACAGCTGGAATGGTTAAATTGCTTGAAGTTATGAACGAATGCGGTGTTAAATACATTGTCTTCTCATCAACAGCAGCAACTTACGGTATCCCAGAAGAAATTCCAATTCTTGAAACAACACCACAAAATCCTATCAACCCATATGGTGAAAGTAAGTTGATGATGGAAACTATCATGAAGTGGTCTGATAAAGCTTATGGTATTAAATATGTGCCACTTCGTTACTTCAACGTTGCTGGTGCAAAACCTGATGGATCTATCGGTGAAGACCATGGTCCAGAAACTCACCTTCTCCCAATTATCCTTCAAGTAGCTCAAGGTGTTCGTGAAAAAATCATGATTTTTGGTGATGACTACAACACTCCTGATGGTACAAATGTTCGTGACTATGTTCACCCATTTGACTTGGCTGATGCTCACCTCCTTGCTGTTGAATATCTTCGTAAAGGTAATGAATCTACAGCCTTTAACTTAGGTTCATCAACGGGATTCTCAAACCTTCAAATTCTTGAAGCCGCTCGTAAGGTAACTGGTAAAGAAATCCCAGCTGAGAAAGCTGATCGTCGTCCTGGTGATCCTGATACATTGATTGCTTCATCTGAAAAAGCACGTACAGTTCTTGGATGGAAACCACAATTTGATAACATCGAAAAAATCATCGCAAGTGCTTGGGCATGGCATTCTAGCCATCCAAAAGGGTACGATGATCGAGGATAATTAAAATAATAAAAAAAGGGTCAAAGAGTATATATAATTATTGTACTCTTTGTTTTTTGAGGAAATAGTATGAAAATAAACTGCGAAATTATTGGAAAAGTTGATTCAGGCGATGTCA
This sequence comes from Streptococcus sp. HMSC065H07, assembly GCF_001837325.1. Classification (NCBI taxonomy): domain Bacteria; kingdom Bacillati; phylum Bacillota; class Bacilli; order Lactobacillales; family Streptococcaceae; genus Streptococcus; species Streptococcus sp. HMSC065H07. The sequence continues at coordinate 92,225 of NZ_KV832019.1, read as the reverse complement.
GTAAAATTTCAATGGAAAATAATAATGGTGTTGTCATTTCCACACTCACAACAGGTGCTACACTTCAGGAGTTTTTGGTTCCAACAGAAACTGGTGCTCTTAAAAATATAGTACTTGGTTTCAGTGATTACGAGGATTACTATAAGAATAATTTATGTGCCTGCCAGTCCATTGGTAGGGTTGCTGGAAGAATTGGGAAAGCTTCGTATACTCATAATATGGTTCTTTATAGCCTTCCTAAGAATGAGGGAGAAAACTGTTTACATGGCGGTCCAAAAGGAATGCAGGTTCAAAATTGGAACTATGTCACAAACCTGAATGATGAATATGTTGAGACAAAATTTATTAGAAGACTTTATTCAAGTGTAGATGGCTTTCCTGGTGATGTTACAGTCTCTATTAGTTATAGACTTAACAATAATAACCGCTTAACAATACTCTTTGAAGCCTTCGATGTTACAGAGTCAACAGTCTTTAATCCGACAAACCATGTTTACTTTAATCTTAGCGACAAACAGGATTTATCAAGTCATGAGTTACAAATCTATTCAGACTATCGTTTAGAGTTGGATTCTGAGTTAATTCCAACAGGACAAAAAATTAATGTAGATGGAACGAATTATGATTTCAGAAAGACAACTGACTTGCTACCTCGAATTGAAGCAAATAATGGTTTTGATGATGCCTTTGTAGTTGGAGGGGAAACTTGTGATCATGTGAGAGAAGTAGCTATTTTGCATGATAAAGAAAGCGGAGATGGTATTGAAATCTTCTCTAACAGAAATGGTTTAGTTATTTATACTATGGATATTATAGAGGATAATATTTACTTTGCGAGAGATCGAGGAACAATTGCAAAAGGACGAGAAGCTATAGCTATGGAAGCTCAAACACTCCCAGATGCCGTTAATCATACAGATTTTGGAGATATCATCTTGGAGGAGGGTCATAGTGTAAGTTATGAAATCGGTTTCCAATATTTTAATTCATCAAAATAATCATGTTTTAGTAAAAGTTTAGTAAAAAACCACTAAAACTATTGACGATTTAAACTAATGCTTATATAATGTAAGCGTATTCAAAAAAACAACTAACAGGAGGTTTTCGTAATGGGAAAATCTAAAGGTCAAATGAAGTCTCGTCTATCCTATTCAGCTGGTGCTTTTGGTAACGACGTCTTCTATGCAACGTTGTCAACATACTTTATCATGTTTGTGACAACTCACTTGTTTAACACAGGTGATCCAAAGCAAAATAGTCACTACGTACTATTAATTACTAACATCATCGCTATTTTGCGTATCTTGGAAGTATTTATCGATCCATTGATCGGTAACATGATTGATAACACTCATACTAAGTATGGTAAATTCAAACCATGGGTAGTTGGTGGTGGTATCATCAGTTCTATCGCCTTGTTGCTTCTCTTCACCGATTTAGGTGGTTTGAATAAAACAAATCCTTTCTTGTACCTTGTACTTTTCGGAATTATCTACCTTGTAATGGATGTCTTCTACTCAATTAAAGATATCGGTTTCTGGTCAATGATTCCTGCCTTGTCTCTTGACAGTCATGAACGTGAAAAAATGGCAACTTTTGCCCGTATTGGTTCTACGATTGGTGCCAATATTGTAGGTGTTGCCATCATGCCAATCGTTTTGTTCTTCTCTATGACGAACAGTAGTGGTTCTGGAGATAAATCTGGATGGTTCTGGTTTGCATTTATCGTTGCTCTCATTGGTGTGATTACATCAATTGCTGTTGGTATTGGTACACGTGAAGTTGAGTCAAAACTTCGTGATAACAAAGAAAAAACTAGCCTTAAACAAGTCTTTAAAGTTCTTGGTAAAAACGACCAATTGATGTGGTTGTCTCTCGGATATTGGTTCTATGGTCTTGGTATTAATACACTTAATGCTCTTCAACTTTTTTACTTCACATTTATCCTTGGTGATCCAGGGAAATACTCAATCCTTTACGGATTGAATACAGTTGTTGGTTTGGTTTCAGTTTCACTCTTCCCTAGCCTAGCTGGTAAATTCAACCGTAAACGTTTGTTCTATGGATGTATTGCAGTAATGCTCGGTGGTATCGGAATCTTTAGTATTGCAGGAACATCACTTCCAATGATCTTGACTGCTGCTGAACTCTTCTTTATTCCACAACCTCTTGTGTTCCTTGTTATCCTCATGATTATCTCTGACTCAGTAGAATATGGTCAATGGAAATTGGGACACCGTGATGAATCACTTACTTTGTCAGTTCGTCCACTTGTTGATAAACTTGGTGGTGCGATGTCAAACTGGCTTGTTTCTACAATTGCCGTAGCTGCCGGTATGACAACAGGTGCCTCAGCATCAACAATTACAACACATCAACAGTCTATCTTTAAGCTTAGCATGTTTGGTTTCCCAGCAGCAGCAATGCTCATCGGAGCCTTCATTATTGCTCGTAAAATCACTTTGACTGAAGCACGTCACGCTGAAATTGTTGAAGAATTGGAACATCGCTTTAGCGTAGCAACTTCTGAAAATGAAGTTAAAGCTAACGTCGTATCTCTTGTAAACCCTACAACTGGTCATTTGGTTGACCTCTCAAGTGTTAATGATGAACACTTTGCTTCAGGTAGCATGGGTAAAGGTTTCGCCATTAAACCTACTGATGGAGCTGTCTTTGCACCAATTAGTGGTACCATTCGTCAAGTTCTTCCTACTCGCCATGCAGTTGGTATTGAAAGTGAAGATGGTGTCATTGTTCTTATCCACGTTGGTATCGGAACAGTTAAACTTAAAGGTGAAGGGTTCATTAGTTACGTAGAACAAGGTGATCGTGTTGAAGTTGGACAAAAACTTCTTGAGTTCTGGTCACCAATTATTGAGAAAAATGGTCTTGATGACACAGTACTTGTCACTGTAACTAATTCAGAAAAATTCAGTGCTTTCCATCTTGAACAAGAAGTTGGAGAAAAGGTAGAAGCTTTGTCTGAAGTTATTACCTTCAAAAAAGGAGAATAATCTATGAACACGACTGAAAAAATTCAAACTTACTTAAACGATCCAAAGATTGTTAGCGTTAATACTGTTGACGCTCACTCAGATCATAAGTTTTTTGAATCTCTTACAGAATTTTCTGAAGGGGAGATGAAGTTAAGACAATCTCTTAATGGAAAATGGAAAATTCACTATGCTCAGAATACAAATCAGGTTTTAAAAGACTTTTATAAAACAGAATTTGATGAAACGGATTTGAATTTCATCAATGTACCAGGTCATTTAGAGCTTCAAGGTTTTGGTTCTCCACAATATGTGAATACCCAATATCCTTGGGATGGTAAAGAATTCCTTCGTCCACCTCAAGTTCCTCAAGAATCAAATGCTGTTGCATCATACGTTAAACATTTTACCTTGAATGATGCATTAAAAAATAAAAAAGTATTTATCTCATTCCAAGGGGTTGCCACTTCCATCTTTGTATGGGTCAATGGTAACTTCGTAGGATACAGTGAAGATTCATTTACACCTAGTGAATTTGAAATCAGTGATTACCTTGTTGAAGGTGATAACAAGTTGGCGGTAGCTGTTTATCGTTACTCTACAGCAAGCTGGTTGGAAGACCAAGACTTCTGGAGACTTTACGGTATTTTCAGAGATGTTTACTTGTATGCTATTCCAAAAGTTCACGTTCAAGATCTCTTTGTTAAGGGAGATTATGATTACCAAACAAAAGCAGGTCAATTGGATATTGATTTGAAGACTGTTGGTGATTACGAAGATAAGAAGATTAAATATGTTCTTTCAGATCATGAAGGCATCGTTACAGAAGGTGATGCATCTGTTAATGCTGACGGTGAACTATCTGTAAGTCTTGAAGATTTGCAAATCAAACCTTGGAGTGCTGAAAGTCCTAAACTTTACAATTTAACCCTTCATGTTTTGGATGATGGCCAAGTTGTTGAAGTCGTTCCAGTTAAGGTTGGATTTAGACACTTCGAAATTAAAGATAAACTCATGCTTTTGAATGGTAAGAGAATTGTCTTTAAAGGGGTTAACAGACACGAATTTAACGCTAGAACAGGACGTTGTATCACTGAAGAAGATATGCTTTGGGATATCAAAGTGATGAAACAACATAACATCAATGCTGTTCGTACTTCTCACTATCCTAACCAAACACGTTGGTATGAATTGTGTGATGAATATGGACTTTATGTTATCGATGAAGCCAACCTTGAAACACACGGTACATGGCAAAAACTTGGTCTAAGCGAACCTTCATGGAATATCCCAGCTAGTGAACCAGAATGGTTGCCTGCTTGTTTGGATCGTGCCAATAACATGTTCCAACGTGATAAGAACCATGCTAGTGTTATCATTTGGTCTTGTGGTAATGAATCATATGCTGGTAAAGATATTGCTGACATGGCTGATTACTTCCGTAGTGTTGACAATACTCGTCCAGTTCACTATGAAGGTGTTACATGGTGTCGTGAATTTGATTACATTACAGACATCGAAAGTCGTATGTATGCGAAACCAGCTGATATTGAAGAATACCTCACTAACAATCCTCAAAAACCTTATATTTCATGTGAATACATGCACACAATGGGTAACTCTGGTGGTGGATTGAAACTCTACACTGATTTAGAGAAATATCCAGAATACCAAGGTGGATTTATTTGGGACTTCATTGACCAAGCTATTTACAAACCACTTCCAAATGGTAGCGAATTCCTATCATATGGTGGTGACTGGCATGATAGACCTTCTGACTACGAATTTTGTGGAAACGGTATTGTCTTCGCAGATCGTACCCTAACTCCAAAACTTCAAACAGTTAAACATCTTTACTCTAATATTAAGATTGCTGTTGATGAAAAATCAGTAACTATCAAGAATGATAATGTCTTTGAAGATCTTTCTGCTTATACTTTCCTAGCTAGAGTTTACGAAGATGGTAGAAAAGTTAGCGAAAGTGAATATCACTTTGATGTTAAACCAGGTGAAGAAGCAACATTCCCAGTAGAATTCGCTGTTGGATCTTCAAATGCTGAACGAATTTACGAAGTTGCTTGTGTTCAGAATGAAGCAACTGAATGGGCTCCAAAAGGACATGAAATTGTTCGTGGTCAATATGTTGCTGAAAAGATTAGCACTGAAACACCAGTTAAAGCACCTTTGAATGTTGTTGAAGGCGACTTCAACATCGGAATCCACGGACAAAACTTCTCTATCTTGCTTTCACGTGCACAAAATACGCTAGTATCTGCTAAGTATAATGGTGTTGAATTCATTGAGAAAGGTCCTAAACTTAACTTTACTCGTGCTTACACTGACAACGATCGTGGTGCTGGATATCCATTCGAAATGGCAGGCTGGAAAGTTGCTGGAAACTATAGTAAGGTTACAGATACTCAAATTCAAATTGAAGATGACTCTGTTAAAGTGACTTATGTTCATGAATTGCCTGGTTTTTCTGATGTCGAAGTTAAGGTAACTTATCAAGTTGATTACAAGGGTCGAATCTTTGTTACTGCAAACTATGATGGTAAAGCAGGTTTGCCAAACTTCCCTGAATTTGGTCTAGAATTTGCTATCGGTTCACAATTTACAAACCTAAGCTACTATGGATACGGTGCAGAAGAAAGCTACCTTGATAAACTTCCTGGTGCCTATCTTGGTCGATATGAAACATCTGTTGAAAAGACATTTGCTCCATATCTAATGCCACAAGAATCTGGTAATCACTATGGTACTCGTGAATTTACAGTATCTGATGATAACCATAATGGTCTTAAATTCACCGCACTTAATAAGGCATTCGAATTCAGTGCTTTGCGTAACAGTACTGAACAAATTGAAAATGCTCGTCATCAATATGAGTTGCAACAGTCTGATGCTACATGGATTAAAGTTCTTGCTGCTCAAATGGGTGTCGGTGGTGACGACTCATGGGGTGCTCCAGTTCATGACGAATTCTTGGTTAGCTCAGCAGATAGCTATCAATTGAGCTTCATGATTGAACCACTCAACTAAAGTATTATTGGACTTTGACTCCAACGATATATTTGATAAAGGAAACTCGAAAGGGTTTCCTTTTGTCATGGTTTGAAGTAAGAAAAAAGGAAACAGACCTCTGTTTCCTTTTAAAATATAACTCAGTTTTCAATTCCCTTAAAAATGGGAGTGGTCAAGTAAAATTATGAAAAAGTGAGTTAAAGTTATTGATATAGAGAAGGGACTAAACCACTCCCAAGGAGTTAATGATTTTTTGTAGCTTTAAATGAAACTTGAAGATTATGCCTTGATGTTAATCGTCCAATGGCACTCTATCTAATATAAGTGTACAACTTTGAGTTTAGATGTCCCAAAATAAGACTCTATGGATTCTTATCTGTATTGTGATTGGCGACTATTTTTGTCAATAAAAATTTAAGAGGTTGTTGATTTCACTTAGAATATAGTAATGTTCTATGAAAACGTATACAATAGTAGTTAGAGAAATAAACATAGATTGGAGAAGATTGATGACATCATCTTTTGAAGACTTCACAAAAAAATCAGAAGCATTCTTAGAAGAACATATTACAGAGTATCTCAGTGTGGACATGGCTCTTGAAGATTTTGCAAGACAATACAACCAAGGGCTTTTTGATGAGATTACTTCCCCTGATTCAAAGCAGGAGAGAGCCTGGAAACTTATTGAAGAGGCTTATCATTATTATGAGGACGATCCTTCGAGAAGTCAGGAATTTTTGACAGAAGCTTTAAAACTAGATCCTGAAAATCTTGATACTAAGCAGATGCTCTTAACTTTTCAAAGTCCACTTGAACATCTAAAAGGCCTAATTGCTTTAGAAAAAGAGCAAAGGTCCAAGTGGGATCAAGGTCCAAAAATGGGCTGGGCTAATCTTGACGAGCGTCCTTATTTGTCTTTGAAGTATAATCTTGCTAAATTTTATTTAAGCAACAGTATGAAGCGATTTGCTATTAAGGAATTTGAAGAGATTCTAGAGATAGATGTTCAAGATCACATGGGAGTCCGTTACGAATTGATGGCTACCTATTGTAATCTGGAGGACTATGATAAGGCTAAAAACTTTTTCGAATGTGAGCAAATGGAATATCACGAAGAAGATTTGATGATAGTACCAATGATGACGGTCTCTCTAATGACGGGACATATTGAGGATGCGGATTTCTATTTTGATCTTCTCTATGCAAAAAATCCAGAGTTCGAAAATTATTTAAAAATGATTGAACAAGGTGATGAAGAGCGTCTAGTTGCCGAAACGCTTAAAGTCAACCCTATCTTATTTGAAGCCAATAGTATGCAAAGTCTTTTAATGGTTTTTAATCAAGTCGTTGATCTGTCCCAGTCAGAATATTATTTTACTTGGTTAATCGAAAAATATCGTGCAAAACGTCCACAAAGACATGTTGCGAAAAAGAAAAATCCAGAATTGCACAAACTAATTAGAGAATTGGAAAAAAGTATAGAACCAAGCAAAGCCCTCCAAGGACTTTCAATAAGTGTGGAGCGTATACTTCGTCAACATAGCTTAATAGAATTTAAAGATTTTAAAAAGAAAACGGAAGAGGAAGTAGCAGCGATTAGAGGAGTTGGAAAGGTGAGCATGGAAATCCTTAAAGAAAATGGTGTTGTCTTTAAAAAGAAGCGGAAAAAGAAGTAAGGAACTATTCATCAAACAAGCCATAGCAAATCTTTGCAATTTTATCTTATATCCTTTAAGATAATTCTGTTACAACTTGAAAAGGAGAACAGGATGGAAACATATACACTTTCAAATGGCGTTACGATTCCTAAAATTGGTTTTGGGACTTGGCAGATTCCAGAAGGGGAAGAAGCTTATAACAGCGTTAGTTTCGCACTTAAGGCGGGTTACACACATATTGATACGGCGCAAATCTACGGTAACGAGGTTTCTGTAGGTAAGGCGATTGCAGATAGTGATGTGGCGCGTGAGGATATTTTCCTAACGACTAAACTCTGGAATGACAAGCACGATTACGATTTGGCTAAGGCCTCTATCGACGAGTCTCTTGAAAGACTAGGTGTGGATTATTTGGATCTTTTGCTCATCCACTGGCCTAATCCAAAGGCTCTTCGTGAGAATGATGCTTGGAAGGTTGGAAATGCAGGTGCTTGGAAGGCAATGGAAGAGGCCTACAAAGATGGTAAGGTGCGTGCTATCGGTGTGTCTAACTTTATGCAGCATCATCTTGATGCTCTCCTTGAAACGGCTGAAATTGTGCCACATGTCAATCAAATTCTTTTGGCTCCAGGTTGTGCCCAAGAAGATTTGGTTGCCTATTGCCAAGAGCGTGACATTCTTCTTGAAGCCTACAGTCCACTAGGTACTGGTAGCATTTTTGGAAATGAAGACGTAGAAGCAGTGGCTGAACGTAACGGAAAATCTGTTGCTCAAGTTGCCCTACGTTGGAGTCTTCAAAAAGGTTTCTTGCCACTACCTAAGTCAGTGACACCAAAAAATATCGAAGCCAACTTAGATATCTTTGACTTTGATTTGTCAGAAGAAGATATGGCAGTCTTGGATAAGATTCAAGGCATCAAGACTCAGGATAACCCTGACACAGTTATTTTTTAATAGGACTGCAAGCAACTCGTTAGGGTTGCTTTTTCTATTGTTTTACGAATAAAAGTATGAACCTATTATCAAAATTGACAAAAAGGAGGAGTGGTAATACAATGGTGTTACAAAAGAGAACGAGGTTAAGGATATGACAACAATTACATTGAAGGTTTCAGAAGCAGATAAGAAGTTCATGCAGGCAATTGCGAAATTCGAAGGCGTATCCTTGTCAGAATTAATTCGTACCAAGACTTTAAACGCTATTGAGGATGAATACGACGCTAGAGTAGCCGATTTGGCTTTGGCAGAATATGAAGACTATCTTGAAAACGGTGGGGAGGTGCTAAATTGGGATGACCTATAAGATAGTACCCACCCCTAAATTTGCCAAAAATTTTAAAAAGTTGGATCCTTTCGTCAGAAAACAAATTAAGTCTTATCTCAATCGTGTCACAGATAATCCAAGAGCCAAGGGTAAGGCCTTAGTTGCCAATCGCACTGGACAATGGCGTTATCGTATTGGTGCCTATCGTGTTATTGTCAATATTCAGGACAATGAACTAATCATACTTGCTCTCGAAGTCGGTCATAGACGTGATATCTATTAGTATCAAGACATAGAATATCCTAGGTTCCGTTAATTTTTAATAGGATAGAAGCAACTCGTTAGGGTTGTTTTTTATACTGTGTGTGCCCGAATTTGCTATAATAAGGCTATCATATCAATTACTATTAGAAGGGAAGTTATGCTATGGAATCGCGGAACCTTCTTCCTCAAAATACACGTCTGATGGCTAATTTGTTGAGTTTTTCAGGAGGGGCCTTGGATGTCTTTTGTCATATGTACTACCATAGCTTGGTTGCTACGCAGACTGGGAATATCCTTTTGTTGGTCGCTGACTGGCGAAACAGTAGTATGTACTATAACTTGTTGCGTTGCTTTTCAATCTTATTCTTTTCTTTAGGCTTTCTTTTTGGCATATGGTTTAAAGACCATCGTAAGAGTGCCTATTGGCGTGTTTATGGTCTTCTTCCACTTTGTGTGATGACAGCTATCCTGCCTTTTCTACCTTCAAATGCCTTGATTGAGCTCCCTATTATCGCTTTTTCTGCAGGTATCATGATGAAGACTTTTACTGGCAGTCAGATTGAGAATTATCCCTTCGTGATATTTATGACCTCAGGAAATTATCGAAGGATGTTAACGGCCCTCTATTATGCCATTCAGGGAAGTGGTGATCAGAGAGAATATCGTCGTCAGGCTGTCAATTATAGCTTTATCGTAGGGAGCTTTGTCGTTGGTGCTATCGTCTCAGCCGTTCTGATGCATTTTGTGCACCTTAAGTCAATTTGGGTAATCACACTCAGTCTTATTACCATCATGGTTTACTATTCATCTGAAGTGAAACGGCTAGGGCTCAAGGAAACTAATCTTTAGTCGTCTGTAGCAAATATTTTTGATAACAATTGTCTTGTGTTATAATTTTGATTATATTATTTTCATTTAATCAAAAAAAGGAGACATAAGATGCCTGTAGTAAGCAATGATTTTTCAGATATCGTTTATAACCGTCGTTCCATTCGTAATTTTGATCCATCTGTTAAGATTCCGCGAGAAGAACTGTTGGAAATCCTAGATAAAACTGTCACAGCACCATCATCAGTTAACATGCAACCTTGGCGTTTTGTCGTCGTTGATAGCGAAGAGGGCAAGGAAAAATTGACACCTTTCGTCAGCTACAATGGTTTGCAAAATAAAACATCATCAGCCATGGTTCTTATTTTTGCCGATTTGAAGAGCCAAGAAAGAGCTGAAGATATCTACGGTAAGGCTGTTGCTCAAGGAAAAATGCCTGAAGAAGTCAAAGAAAAACAACTGTCAAGCATTGTGCCAATGTATGAAAATGCTCCTCGCGAAATGATGAATGAAATTGTCCACATCGATGCCAGCCTTGCTGCTATGCAGTTGATGTTGGTTGCACGTTCTTACGGCTATGATACCAACGCCATCGGTGGCTATAAAAAAGACGGCCTTGCCAAAGCATTTGGACTTGATGAAGACCGTCATGTACCTATCTTAATTATTGCTCTCGGGAAAGCCAATGAAGACGGCTTTGAGTCTGTTCGTTTGGATGCCTCTGATGTGGCAACTTTTGCATAATAAATAATCGACCATGGGTCTCGGAAGTGGAGACTTATGGTTTTTGTTTTATCTTTTTTGCTATCAATAAGTCGTAATGCACCTTGTCATTAATTTGGCTTTTTGTTAAGATGAAAGAAAAAGTGAGCGTATACAATTGGCAGTATCGTTGGAGGATTAAGACATGGCACGTATTTTACAGATTGAAGACAATGAGGATATCCAGAATATTCTTTTTAACTTGTTTTCTGATGAACATGAAATTATCCAAGCCTACTCTGGGACCGAAGGAGAGCTTTTGTTTCAAAATCAAGAGATTGATTTGGTTCTCCTAGATATCATGTTACCAGGTAAGGGTGGCGAAGAGGTGCTTAAGTTTATTAGGCAAAGAAGCTCTATACCTGTCATTATGTTGACTGCCTTGGGTGATAAGCACTTGATTAGCCAGTACTTACTTGATGGTGCAAATGATTATATCGTTAAGCCCTTTGATCTTGAAGAAGTCTATGCGCGTGTCTCCGTTCAACTACGTGAACACAATCATGGGAGTAGTAGGACTGATAACATCTATCAAGTCAAAAACATCACGATAAACCCAGACAGTTTTGAAGTCTCTTGCAAGGGAAAAGTCATTCGTTTGGGTAAGAAAGAGTTTCAAATCTTCCATACACTCCTACAAAATCCAAAGAAAATTTTTACTAAAGAAGACCTCTATGAGACGGTTTGGGAAGCCCCTTATCTATCAGGTGATAATACATTGAATGCACAGTTGAGTAATCTACGGAAGAAACTAGCCCAAGTGGATGCGGGTACGGAGTATATCGAAACGATTTGGGGCTTAGGTGTGCGACTTAAAGGAGAAGACTGATGGAAGGACTGCTTATTGTATTGATAGGACTTCTTCTGGGAGCGACTACCTGTCTAGTTCGTTACTATTTGGCTGTAAAATCTCTCTCAAAGCAGATTGAAGAAAAGCTAGTTGAAGAAAGCCATCGACGAATTACTCTGAAAAACCAGCCAAAATCATTGGTTATCCTAACGAATCGGATTGAGTCTCTTTTTGCCCAAATTGAAAAGACTAACCTTGTCGCTCTCCAAGAAAAGAAAACCATGGATATGGCTATCAGTAATATTGCCCATGATATACGAACACCACTGACAGTAGCGAGCGGCTATGCTCAGCAAAGTCTTCGAAGTAGTAGTGAAGATGACATGGCTATGGAGAAGATTTCTAAAAATCTACTGACTGTTTCAAAGCGTTTGGAAGCCTTGTTGGAATATCGACGATTAACAGAGGGGGCCATCCAACCACAATTTCAAGATGTGGACTTTTCTCAACTTGTGGTTAAGTCTATCCTGCCTTACTATGACATGTTTCAGGAGACAGGGATTACACTAGATATTCAAGTAACCCCTGATATCCAATGCGAAATGGATGCTGATATTTTTGAACGTCTATTTCAGAATATTATCAGTAACGTTCTAAAACATGGTAAGACTCAAGCTCAACTGACATTGCAGAAAAAGGACGATGGCATTTATTTGTCAGTTAGTAATATGGTCCAACAGCCGATACAGTATCTGGACCAACTAACGACCCGCTTTTATTCTGAAAACCTGTCAGACACCGAGGATTCCTCTGGACTTGGACTTTATATTACCGAACACTTAGTCCAAGTCTTAGCGGGTGAGTTGCATTTGTCCTATGAGAATGAATGGTTTTATTTAACAGTGAGGTTATGAAAGCATAAACTTTATGTTTTTATAATCTTTTTTTGTAACTTTTAGAAAATAATAACGATTAGAGAATTACAATGTAAAGATAATTTAATTTTTACTATAAAATCTTTAATTTATCTGATATAATTAATATACGGAGGTAATTATTAATGAAAAAAGTAAAATTTTTAGAATTTATCGTTCTATCTGGATTTTTAGTCGGTGCAGTTATTATTTCTCTAATGAACCAAACAAGTGCTTCTGCAAAAACCGATAACGATTATCAATATAGCAATGTTATTTTTGGATTTAAAAATAAGAAAAATAAAAAAAGTAAGGACATTCCTACTTATAAGATGTCAGAAACTTTTAAAATTGCAGATGTAGAATACACAATTCATTCTAAAGAAGTCGTACAAAATGTAGGTGGCGAATTTGGTATGAATGCAAAAGGTTCATATCTTATTCTAAACGTAACTGTAAAAAATAACGGTACTAAGGCTATTACAGTTTCTGATTCTGACTTTAAGCTAGTCAAAGATAAAACAGAGTATGAAACTGATTCAACAGCAGGAATCTATGCAAATGATGATGCAAATCTTTTCTTTACTAGTGTTAATCCAGAAAATGAAGTAACTGGTAATGTTGTTTTTGATTTGAATCCAGATACAATCTCTGATACTAATTTGAAATTAAAAGTTGATGCTGGATTTGGAAATTCAAATAAAGCATTTGTGACAATTAACGAATAATAACAAGAAATCAAAATAACATCGTGCACGCGCGCGATGTTATTTTTGTTATCATAAATCTTGTTTTTCAAAGGTAATCAAGCCCAAAGCTGTAAATGCTAGGATAAATCCTACTGCCACGATTGCAGTATTTTGAATGATAGTTTTATCTGCAGTCATGCCGTAATTAAAGTTGAGTGACAAGTATTTCAAAATTTCTACTTTAGGGAAGATTGCTGCTGGTACGGTTAAAGCTACTAAACCAAGGGTGTAAGTCACAAAGGTTGTCACGATAGAATGTGTGAGGTAGAGGGTAACCGTGGTCAGACTTACCCAAGCTAGATTACACAAGAATTGGAGAAGGAAAGTTAAGGCAAAGTTTCTAACAAAGTGATCAGGTACAGTTCCAAGACCGTGGCAAAGAGTACCTAGAACAAAGGCAAGGCCGTAAGACAGGAGGAGTTGTCCTAAAGTGATAGCTACAATGACGGTTGCCTTGGCGAAGAAGAACCCGCTCCGTGAAATGCCAGAGGTGAGATTATTCTTGTACAATTTTTGTGCTAAATCAACACCCAAAATGATAGAGACCACAATTAAAGTGAATAGGACTGTCATGGAGATACTACTAGAGTAATTAATCAGTGATCCGACACCAGTCCACGAAGAGGCGCTTTTAACGGCTTGTTTTGCCCCAGTTTCTACGCCTACATGCCCTGTGCCTCCCAATAGGACACCAGAAATAATGTTTAGGGCTAGGATAATTTCAGAAATCCAAAATCCTTTAGAACGGAAGAGTCGATAGAAATCGGCGTGAATAGTGTGTAACATGGCTCTACCTCCTTTCTGAATCTACTAGTTGTGTGAAGTAGTTTTCTAAGTCTTGACGTTTGTAGTAAATTTCATCGATGTCAACTTCTTGTTTAACCAGCTCTTTGACAATTGCCTTTATAACATGGGATTTGTCAAAAATATGAATTTCATTGTCGCTGTTAACCACTTTGAAGTGTTGATGGAGTTGGTCTTGGAGAATGCGACTAGCCAGGGCTAATTGGTTAGTTTTAAGAACGATATAGTCTTCGCTGAGATGTTCGAATTCGTCCTTAGTGATTTCACGGATGATGTGACCGTGATCAATAATGCCAAAGCGGGTTGAAACTTGATAGAGTTCAGACAAGATATGGCTAGAGATGAGAACTGTCATACCTTGCTCTTCGCTCAATTTTTTAATCATTTGGCGGAATTCTTTGATAGCAACTGGGTCGAGACCATTAATCGGTTCATCTAAAATAAGTAGGTCTGGTTTTGCAATCAGTGCAATAGCGATACCTAGACGTTGCTTCATACCCAGTGAGAAACTACGAAATTTTTTCTTGCCAGTGTGTCCAAGTCCAACTGTATCAAGGATTTCATCAATGACCTTGTCAGGATTTGGAACGTGATGAATCTTGCAGTAGTAACGTAGGTTTTGACGTGCATTGAGATGATTCAGGGCAACTGGTGTTTCAATCACAGAGCCAACACGTTTCAGTGCGTGAGTCCACTCTGATTTGGAGGTAGAGTGGAAGAGGGAAACACTGCCTTGGCTAGGGCGGATGAGTTTAGTGATGACTTTAATCAGTGTTGTCTTACCTGCCCCGTTTCTTCCGATAAGGCCATAGACCTCACCCTTTTCTAAGGTCAGGTTTACATTGTCGAGTGCTAGGTGTTGGCCGTAACGTTTAGTCAGATGTCTGACCTCAAGTACCTTTTTCATGATAAGCCTCCTTTCGCTTATTTGATACCGCTTTCTTTTCATCTTTATTGTAGTATAAAGTCATTAAATAAACATCAAGAAATTCTCAAATATTTCTTAAATTTTTCAAGAAATCATGAAAATGATGGTGACTAAATTCTGAGAGTGTGTGCTTTAACCCACGATTAAGGTAAGGCCTCTCTCTTTGTGCTATAATGAAAGATAACATTGAATGTAAAGTTTATTTTTGCCTTTTACTAGGAGTCTTTTATGATAAACTATTTGGTCCAGAGGTTTCTCTGGTTTCGTGAGCGAGGCTTCGTCCAAATTACGCAGAAAACCTTGGTTTCGCTCTTTCCTTTTTTCTTATTTTCAGGAATTATTCGGGTGATTTCACTATCTGTCTTTTCGGAGCTTGGTTATATTAACCAATTGTTTTCAGTTTCTGACTGGTTACCAGCCTTTAAGATAACTGGGCAGGTGCTCATTAATCTTTCCAACTTTCTTGGTGGCTTAGCCGGGCCCTTATCAACCTACTTTGCAGGAAAATACACAGCTGGTCACTATGGTAGAAGTACTGGTACAGCTGGTGTGACATCCCTTTTGGTTAGCTTAATTATAGGATCGCAGGAGCTGTTGCTGTCACCGCTAAACGATGGTGTTTTGACTCGCATCAATTTACCGGCTTCAATCAACATTATGTTGGCTATCTTTGTGGGCTATCTGGTTGGCCAGATTTTTCGCTTTTCAAGAGCTAGTGATGATCAGATTGTGGACAAAGACTATATTTATCAACCAAAGACCGTCCGTCCCATTTTTTTGTCACTCATTTTAGCTATTGGACTTAACATTCTCTTTGTGATTGGAGAGCAAGATAATGTTTTTCTGACGATTAGGCAGGTTACCTCTACCTTTACTGTAACTGATAATCACCTGTTCTCAACCTTTATGATGGGACTTTTGAACACTTTTTCTGCTTGGATTGGAAATAGTCAGGCTTTTGCCCTAAATTCAATTGCCGAGGATAGTTTTGCCTTGGAAAATTTGACCTATGCTGTTTCCCATCATACGACGACTGGGCTTCCTCACCTTTACACACTAACAAATCTTTATCATAGTTATGGCTTGGTTGCTGGCATTGGCTCAGGGCTAGCCCTCTTGGTTGCTCTGCTTTTAGCATCAACCAGTTATAAGGATAAGAAGGTGAGTCTTCTAAGTGTCTTTCCTAGTCTCTTTAACAATGGGGCTCCATTTATGGTGGGGATACCAGTCTTGCTTAATTTAGTTTATCTGCTTCCTTTCCTACTGGCACCTATGATCAATATGGGCATTGCTGCGGTGGCCTTGGCTATCCATCTTATGCCAGCTGCGGTTTATCCAGTTCCAGATGGTACACCAAGTCTTCTTTACGCCTTTATTGGAACTGGTGGTAGTCTGCGGGCACTTGCTGTTAGCCTGCTCTGTTTTGCGGTTGATGTTGCTATCTTTATTCCCTTTGTTCATCTGTCTAATAAGGTGCAACACGGTTTAAAAGAGGAAGGAGAGAGCAATGAAGTTCAGTAAAAAAACGAAGTTGGTCTTTATCCTTGTCGCTGTCTTTCTCATTGGTTTGGCAGTTCCGTCTTATAGTTGGACCAGGAAAAATGTCAAGGAAATCGAGACTTTCTATAATTCAAAATTGTCTCCTATTATCATGATTCCAGGGAGCTCCGCTACAGAAAATAGATTTGATGGCCTGGTGCGTAAGCTCAATCAAGACCGTCCTGGTGTTAAGCATAGCCTCCTCAAGGTTAAGGTTTGGAACAATGGGCGTATCACCTTTGAGGGTAAAATCAAGGATAAGGATAACGAGCCAGTCATTGTTATTGGATTTGAGAATAACAAAGATGGCTATAACAATATCAAGAAACAAACCAAGATGATGAATCAGGCATTTGAAGCCTTGCAGAATAAATACAATTTCAATAATTTTAAAGGGTTGGGGCATTCAAATGGTGGCTTGATTTATACAGCTTTTATTGAAAATTATCTTAGCGACTACGATGTCAAGATAAATTCTTTGATGACTATCGGAACGCCCTATAATTTCACTGAAACCAATATTAAAAATAAATCGGTCATGCTAGCAGACTTTATAGCTGCTAAGGAGAATATTCCGGCTACTCTACATGTCTATTCGGTAGCGGGAACCATCACCTATGATTCGGACGAATTGGTTCCCGATGCTAGTGTGTCCGCTGGGAAATATATCTATCAGAATCAGGCAAAAAGTTATACTGAAATCACTGTTACAGGTGAAGATGCCCAACACTCGGATTTACCAACCAATGATGAAGTAGTGGAACTAATCAAACAACATATCGAAGGACAAGGTGTTCGTAAGAAGCAAAAGACCAATCTAGAACCTCAATAGGCTAGAATACTATGTATTATTAGTCTAGTTAGTTATTATCAAATACAAAAGAATAGAGTCTACGATGGCTCTATTTTTTGTGTAAGACTAACTCTTTAAGTTGTTGTAACTCCTTGTTTTACAACGTTGGTTTTGTTATAATTGATTGAAAAGAAAAAGATGAATGAGAGGTTCTGATATGCAAATACCAAGTCGCTTTACCATTGCTGTTCATATTTTGACCCTTATAGCACAAAATAAGGGAAATGAAACTAAGCTAACCAGTGATTTAATGGCAGGTAGTGTGGGGGTTAATCCAGTTATTATCCGCAAAACCTTGTCGCAACTGAAGAAAGCAGACTTGATTTCAGTTCAAAGGGGAAGTGGAGGAGCCACATTAGCCAAGGCACCAGAGGAGATTAACCTTTTGCAGGTTTATCGTGCGGTGGATAGCATCGGTCCAAGTGGCAAACTCTTTAGTTTTCATGACAATCCTAATCCAGCGTGTCCAGTAGGACGTAATATCCATGGGATTTTGGATCAGAGCCTAGAAGACGTTCAAATGGCAATGGAAAAAGAACTCGAAAAGAAAACTTTGGCTGGTATTTTAAAGGATGCTAAGGCCAACTGGAAAGAAGCTGGAGCTTGATTTTTAGATTTTAAACTATAAGAAATCGAAAGTTTTTCGGTTTCTTTTTAACTCTAGGTTGTAATAATTAACATTGCAATAAAACTAAGTATAATGATGTCATAGGAATGATTACAATACAGGAGAAAATCATATGACATACGACTACAATAGTAAGATTTACCTCGCAGAAGCGGTACTCAATGTGAATGACTTGGCACGTCAGACAGCCTTTTATACACAGGTTATAGGACTTGAAATCCTATCTCAAACTGCAACAGAAGTTGTTTTGGGTGCTGGTAACAAGCCGCTAGTTCACTTGATTGAAACCAATCGTGAGGAAGCGGTCAAGTCCAGTTATGGTCTCTACCATATGGCAATTTTGTTGCCATCTCGCGAAAATTTGGCAGATGTTTTCAAACATATTGCTGAGCTAGATTATCCATTTGTCGGTGCAGCTGACCACGGTTATAGTGAAGCCCTTTATTTGGAAGACCTTGAAGGCAATGGTATTGAGCTCTATAGAGACAAGCCTGTTGCTGAATGGGATATTCGTGAGGATGGTCGCATCGTTGGTGTAACAGAAGAACTATCAGCTCAAGAAATTTACGAGATGGGACGCAAAGTTGAGCCTTTTGTGATAGCTAAGGATACTCGTATGGGGCATATTCATTTATCGGTCAAAGATAGTCAGCTAGCAACGGCTTTCTATCAGGATGTTTTGGAGCTGGCAGATAAGTTTACCATTTCAAGTGCTAGTTGGATTGCTTCAGGTGATTACCATCACCACTTGGCTGTCAATGAATGAGGTGGCAAAAACTTAGCCAAACGTGACAAAGGGATGATTGGTCTTGCCTACTACGTCCTTGAAGTAGAAGACAAAGAAGATTTGATTACCATAGCAGAACGTGCTAAGAATCGTGGAGCAGAGGTCAAATGGTTATCTTCTAATGCGTTAATCTTCGAGGATAATGATGGTATTTTGACACGGGTAAGAAAAAAATATTAATAATTAGTGATTTTCGAGTCGTAACTATTGACATTACATTTGAAAGGTCTGTAATGGTTATTGTAATCAAAGTTATTACAAATAAGCTTAACAATTTTAACAATTAACATTCATCACAAAGAAAGAGGGAATAACTATGACCTACTTTACAGACTTACAAACAAAACGTCGTTCAATTTATGCTTTGGGAAAAGACCTTGAGCTCTCTAACCAAGAATTGATTGAAACCATTCAAGGGGCTGTTCTTAACACACCGACAGCCTTTAACTCACAAACATCACGTGTGGTGATTTTGCTGGATGAAGAATCAGATGCTTTCTGGAATGAAATCGCTTATTCAGAGCTTGAAAAAGTAACGCCAGCAGAAGCTTTTGAGGCAACAAAAGAACGTTTGGCAGGTTTTGCTCAAGCTAAGGGAACAATCCTCTTCTACGAAGATCAAGATGTAGTGAAAGGCCTTCAAGAGCAATTCCCACTTTACGCTGAAAACTTCCCAATTTGGTCAGAGCAAGGTCATGGAATCGCCCTTTATGCGACGTGGTTGGCTTTGGCTGAGAAGAATATCGGCATGAACGTACAACACTACAACCCACTTGTCGATGCTCAATTGGCTGAAAAATATGACATTCCAGCTAACTGGAAACTCCGTGCTCAAGCACCATTTGGTCAAATCGTTGCACCAGCAGGAGATAAAGACATCCAAACAGAAGGTCGCTTCAAAGTTTTTGGCGACAAATAGTCACTTTAATTTAGTCAGTCAGCTTGCCAGTAGGCTACATACTGACTGAACAAAATCATAATGATAAGACAAAAAATTAGCAGGGTTGAGAAATCTTGTTATTTTTCGATTTTAAGACCAGTTCGTAGATAAATTGTAAAAGAAAGCTAAAATTTGCGATTTGAAACCCTTTTCACTACAATAGAGATACAGAAAAGGAGGCAGAGATGAAGTATATTGATTTTGCTGAAAATGAGCGTTTATCAACCATTGTCCTTGGGATGATGCGGATTAGTCAGATGAGTGAAGATGAGGTGGAGGCCTTGGTGGAGGCAGCCTTGTCGATTGGGATCAACACCTTTGATCTGGCAGATATCTATGGTGATGGCCAGTGTGAGGTCTTGCTTGGGAAGGTTCTCAAGCGCCGTCCGGATCTTCGGAATCAGATGTGGATCCAGTCTAAGTGTGGGATTCGCAAAGATGGTTTTACTTATTTTGATTTTTCTAAGGACTATATTTTGGACTCTGTCGATGGCATCCTCGAGCGCCTCCAGATCGAGCGCTTAGATAGTCTCCTCCTTCACCGACCGGATGCCCTCATGGAGCCTGAAGAAGTGGCAGCAGCTTTTGATTACTTGGAGCAAGCTGGCAAGGTCCGTCATTTTGGGGTGTCCAATCAAAATCCTATGATGATGGAATTGCTCAAAACAGCTGTCAAACAACCCCTCAAGGTCAACCAGTTGCAGTTGAGTGCCGCCTTTACACCGAGCTTTGAAGCTGGTTTTCATGTCAACATGGAAGGGCCAAAAGCAGCCGTGCGAGATGGCAGTGTCTTTGAGTATTGTCGCTTAACCGATACGGTGATTCAAGCCTGGTCTGTCCTTCAGCATGGCTATTTCAAAGGGAACTTTGTCGGCAAGGAAGAGTTTGTAGCCCTCAATCAGGTCCTCAATGACTTGGCGAAGAAATACCAAGTCACTCCGACAGCCATTGCCCTAGCTTGGGTCCTCCGTTATCCAGGTAAGATGCAGGCCGTCATCGGAACGACCAAACCCCAGCATGTCCTTGAAGCGGGGAAAGCAGTAACCGTTACCCTAACGCGCAAGGAATGGTACCAAATCTACTTGGCTGCAGGTAATGATTTGCCTTAGAATAGTTGTTAGTAGACCAGCTCTCACTTGTATTAGTGGGCTGGTTTTTTTGTTTTATGCTTTATAGATTTTTCTTGACAAGTCTTTCTTTATTATGGTACTATTTTAGGAAACAACTGTTGCGCAACAATCATTGCGCGAAAGGAGTCTTATGCCACCAAAGGTTAAATTTAGTAAAGAAGCTATGATTGGGACAGCTTTACAATTGGTGAGAGAAGAGGGCATGGCTAGTTTGACGGCTCGAGCATTAGCGGAGAAACTGGGAGCCACGCCAAGGGTCATTTTTGGGCAATTTGCAAATATGGCTGAGTTACAAGCAGAGGTTATTGTTGCTGCGGAAATGGTAGTGGTGGAATATATACGAAAGGCTTTAGAAGATGAGAAGCCTTTTCGATCTGTCGGGGTTGCTTATATCCTGTTCGCCTCAAAAGAGCCCCAACTCTTTCAGTTGCTTTTCCAAAATCCTAGCAAAGATCCGATTCGTCGTTTTCAAGATTTTCTTCCCATGAAGGATTATAGTTACCAATTGGTTCTGGATTCGATTGTCGCAGACTATCCGTTGACGTTAGAGGAGGCTAGTCGCTTGTACCAGCATTTATTTATCTACTCACACGGGATGGCCTCGATGGTTGCTTCTGGTATTTATCTGTTCAGCATGGAAGAAGTGATTGGTTTATTGACAGAAGTTTGTCAATCTCTCATCAAAGAAATGGTAGGAAAGAAATGATTCAACTAGAAAATGTTCACAAAAGTTATGGCCAAACAAAGGTTTTAAAAGGGATTGATTTGCAGATTCAAGACCAGGATGATGTGGTTATCCTAGGCCCTTCTGGATCAGGAAAGTCCACTCTCTTAAACGTATTATCAGGATTAGAAAAGGTAGACGAGGGGCATATCCTCATTCAAGGGCAGGATTTGTCTCAACTCACGGATGCTCAATTGACAGCTTTCAGACGTGAGAAGATTGCCTTTATTTTTCAGCAGTATTATTTATTACCGAATCTCACGGTCAGACAGAATGTTAAGATGGGAGCTGATCTGGCAAGCAATCATGATTTTTTGAAGATCATCGAGGATTTGGGTCTTGGCGATAAGCTGGACAAGTATCCAAGTGAATTGTCTGGTGGAGAACAGCAGAGAGTCTCCATTGCTCGGGCCTTAGCCAAAAAGCCAGAGATTCTTTTCTTAGATGAGCCGACTGGGGCCCTGGATGAAGAAACAGGGCG
Organism: Streptococcus sp. HMSC065H07; assembly: GCF_001837325.1. NCBI lineage: Bacteria > Bacillati > Bacillota > Bacilli > Lactobacillales > Streptococcaceae > Streptococcus > Streptococcus sp. HMSC065H07. The sequence continues at coordinate 70,165 of NZ_KV832019.1, read as the reverse complement.
CAAGATTCTCGACTATATCTGGAAATTAAAGGAAAAGTTGGGCTTTACCTTAATCATGGTGACGCACAACCAAAATATTGCGGATATGGCCAGAACCATCATTCGTGTCAATAGTGGCAAGATTACCCAAGTTGTGACCAATGATCAGCCTCAGACTGCCTATGAGATTGGATGGTAAGCCATGTTTTCAGTAAAAGATATTCGAAAATTAGTTGTCGTCAGTATCATTGGGGCTTGTGCGGTCTTTGTGGCTAATCTTTTCTTGAATTTTTATCTTGATATCGAGCAGTTGGAGATTTCTAAAATCAATCCGATGATTCAGACCTACTATGATGCCCAGGTTTCGCTATCTTGGATGGTGGCCATGGTCAGTGGGGTTGTCTTGTCCTTGACGTCGATCCTTCTCATGTGTTTTTATATCAAACAATTTGTCGATGACCACAAGGAACAATTAGGGATTTTAAAGGCTTTGGGCTATAGCAATGGCCAGTTGGCGAAACGATTTTGGGCTTTTGGACTTAGTTTTGGAGTTGGAGCACTTCTTGGATATTTCGCTTCTTTTCTTATGATGGGTCATTTTTATGACTTTCGAAATGAAAAGGGAATTCTTCCAGAAATTACCATTCATTTTCACTGGCAGCTCTTGCTTGCTTTGGTGATCCTGCCAACGACCTTTTTTATGCTTCTCGCGATTGGCTATGCTAGAAGACAATTACAAACGCCGGCCCTTCGCTTATTGAAAAAATCTCCAACACCGATTAAGATCAAAAGGAGAAAAAGTGCTCCTAAGAAAGAAAAATCCTTCCTAAAAGAGCTGTCTTCGTCGCTGATTTGGGGGAGAAAATCGATCCTGTTTTTTGTAGTCTTTGGCTCCATGTGTTTCGCGGCTATGGTTCAATTGTCTTTTGGCCTAAGGGACTACACAGATGACATCATCCAAACCATGATGATTATGATTGGCCTGATCCTTTCTTTCTCGATTCTCTTTTTGTCATTGGGGATTGTGGTTTCAGAAAGTCGCGAAACCTTGGCCTTGATGAAGGCTTTTGGCTACACCGATCGTGAATGCCAAAGTCATATTCTCGCTCCTTATCGTTTCTGGGCTTATCTAGGATTCATTCTTGGGACGGCTTATCAATATGGCATCATGGAAATTTTGATCGGTGTGATCAAAGACACGGTGCCTGAAAAGATTGAGCACAACTTTGACTGGAATGTGTGCTTTTGGACCTTGCTCGGTTTTGCGGTGATTTATGAAAGCCTCTTTTATCTATCTAACAGAAAACTCCAAAAACAAACCATCAAAGAAGTACTCTTAGCAGAATGATTTCGTTACAATTAATCAGAAAGAGTCTATTATTCTAAGGAGCAAAAGATAGTATTATGAAAAATTGATCTCTTCATTCTGTGAAGTTGCTAGTACTGTACTAGTAACTTCTTTTTGTGACCTTCATTTTTAAGTAGCTGAGAACATGTTGTAGAGTTTTAACAGTCGAATGTCTTCTTTGGATAGCTTAAGTTTTTGAGAAAAGTATTGAAATACTATTCTGTCCAGTCTTGAAAATGTTATTTTTACCACTAAAAACCTATTTTTTATAATGTATTTATCATACATTAAATGACATAAAACACTGTGTTTTGTGTCATTTTATTTTTGTAGTAAATTTTGAGAAATGAATACTTTTGGTATACGCACATTAGACTACGTTTTTAGCTGTTTTCGAGGTTGAATCTCTTATTTTTCTGTGCAATAATAATGGCATCAAAGATGTTATCTGAGTTATAAAAATGAGAGGAGACTTAATATGAAAACACTTGATGTAGAGTCAGTTAAAACTTTAATTCAGTCACGACTTAGCAAGAATGAGAAACTGTTATCGTGTTCACAAGCTCATGGAACTGAGTCAATCTATGTTGCCATTACTAAAGACACCTATTATTACAAGATTTTTCGTTTGAGTGGTCATCAAGCATTACAATCTTTTGGACAAGAGACTGTTTCTAACCGTCATAGTGACTTTTGGCTTAAGTCGTCTATCAGTGATTTGCTTTATAAAGAAGGAAACTGGTATTACTTTGATCAGAGTCAGTATCTGGCTTTGAGACTTCTTCAATCTTTACAGTCGGAGGGTGTCCATGTACGTCTCTATAAACCTAAAGATCCTCAATTTTACATTTTTGTGCCAGATTCGAAAAAGGGATCGGGTCTCAAGTACCAATTTAATCAGACTTATCAAAAGACCTTAAAGAAACTGTTAAGGGGTGGGCTCTTGGCATGTCATCAAAGGAAACTGGTATATTTGACAAAGGCAGCGTATGCTTACTTGGAAGTAATGCGAAAGGATAATGATTTTCAGAATGCATGGCAGCAGTTATCTAAAAGCGCCCATCTAGAGAAGTTACCAGAACACAATACCTATATTAGTCAGGTGACTTATCGTTTATCAAAGCAGGAGTTACATTATAAGCTCTCAGGTCAATCTATTGAGCCACCAAAAATTTATGGAGCAAATGCTCAACGCTCAATCTTTAAGCGACTTAGAAATCATTTAATTTATTCAATTAAAACATTTTTGAAAAAGAAAGTGGACCAAGTTTTATCCTGTTTGAAGCAAACTTTCTCTAGTAAGGTAAAACGTCTCGAGGCCCCCCAAGCAGTTAGCTTGGAACGAAAAAATCCTATTAATATTTTGTCAAAATCAAAGCTCAATAATGAGAGGGATAGTATCAAACAGGCATGGGAAGCTAATATTAATCATCGTTCAAATGAAAATATCAAAGGTTTAGTTTCAAGTGATACTTTGGACAAGTTAGCTCAATTTAGGCAGACACTTTCTGAGGGATAGAAAGGAGATATCATGTCAAATGATTTGACTAAAGGCTGGCGTGCACCGCCAGTAGGATAATAGATAAATAAACGTACATGTCGAGACTATGTGTCTCAAGCAATAAGAGGATTAGGAGTATATAAATGAGTTTTCAAATTGGTGGTGTCAGTTCAACAGGTAAAATTTTGTCATGGGGTGGCCATTCAGTAGCTATTAACAAGATTAATGCCGTCGATGTCGTTTGTGACAAGCGTGCATTTCCGAAAATTGCTCTTTTGGGAGTATTTCTGGGATTGATTTTCTTAGGAAAGGATCCGTTTTTGGGGCTTTTATTGCTTGGTATTTGTGGCTTCTGGCTTTACTGGTGGTCTAACCACATTTACCACAATTACTGTGTCCGTATGAAGACGAGCTCTTCACAACCGTTCTATATTAATTTTGGTGATAATGCGGTCATGGCCCGTCAGGTTTGTAGGGCGATTGTTGAGGAAATGTCGGTATTATAACCATTTGAAGACCACTATGAAGGTCTTTTTTCTTATGAAAATGCTACATAAGAGACTAAATTCACTATCACAAGACTGAGACCAATCACAATCTTGTGATAGTTTACATGTTTTTAACATTGCCCCAAAATTCTTGAATTCTCTATTGTAAAAGCGTAAGATAGACACTGTTTTAATTCTAGTGCATTAAAACATGCCTTGTAATATTTTTTAAGATGTACAAGGAAAGAATTTATAAAAGAGGAGTCTCGAATGTCAGATAAACAAATGAAAACCCTTGGTTGGGTAGCAACCTTTATGTCAGTAATGATGTACGTATCTTACGTACCACAAATCATGGACAATTTGTCTGGTCATAAAGGAAACTTTATCCAACCTTTGGTAGCGGCTATCAACTGTAGCCTTTGGGTTTACTATGGTCTCTTTAAAAAAGAACGTGACCTTCCCCTTGCTGCTGCAAATGCGCCAGGTATCATCTTTGGATTGATTACAGCATTGACAGCTTTGTTCTAAAATAAAGCGAAATTTCTTTCTATACTATTTTTCTTAACGCAGAAAACGAGAGCAGAACTAGCGACCGTCAGTGATTGTCGTTCTAGTTTTACTCTCGTTTTATTTTTAGTTATTAAGAAGAACCTTGATAGCATCTTCCATTTTTAGTGGATCAGTTTTGGAAGAAAAGCGTTCTAGGACTTTACCTTCACGGTTAATCAGAAACTTTGCAAAGTTCCACTCAATTCTAGCCCCAAGGGGTCCGGATTTTTCTTTTTTAAGCCACTCAAAAAGTGGCTCTGCTTCCTTACCATTGACCTTGATTTTGGCAAAACGAGGGAAGGTCGTATGGTAATTGAGGGTGCAAAAGCTATTGATTTCTTCAGCACTACCAGGTGCCTGTCCCATAAACTGATTACAAGGAAAATCAAGAATCTCGAATCCTTGGTCTTTGTATTTGTCATAAAGTTCCTGCAAGCCCTGATATTGCGGCGTCAAACCACACCCTGTTGCTGTATTGACGATTAAGACGACCTTGCCCTTATAGTCCTGGAGAGACACGGGTTGGTCAGCTTGATCTGAAACTGTAAAATCGTATAAGGATGTCATAGAAAATCTCCTTTTATTTGTTTGAGACTATTATAGCAAAAATAGAGACATAAGAAATGTACTCTTACAGTATAGCTTTTAGCATTTCCCCACCAAAAAACCAAGACTTTCGTCTCGGTTTCATCTCATCTTAAGACACCACATGTCCATCTTTATTGAAGGTATAGAGTTTACCGTCGATGAGGACAGAGCGGTTAGTGTATTTTTCTCCTGTTTTAGGGTCGAAATAGTAGGTGTAATTATCAACTGTGACAAAGCGTCCTAGGACTTGTTTGCCTTCAGCGTCGAAGTAGAGGACCTTGCCGTCAACTTCTTGGAAGCCGGTCACTTTCTCACCTTTGTCATTGTAATAATAGTTGTCGCCCTTATCGTAGACGATACGATTGCGGTAGGCAGGTTCACCCTTGCGGTCAGCAACTACGCCATTGTCATCAGCATTATAGGCTCTATCTCCAATGACAAAACGTCCTGTTTCAAGGTTTCCGCTAGCTCGGAAGTAGTAGTCCTTGCCGTCGATGGTTTGCCAACCAGTAAGAGCAGCCCCGTCGTTACCATAGTAGCGTGTTGGGTAGTATGGGAAGCGTGGAGAACCTTCGTAATTATATGATTTTGAAAAGGCGTTGCGTGTCATGATACCAGTCAGTTGGTCAAATTGGTAAGTTCTATCGTTGATTGTAACCTCTGTGCCTTTGGCTTGGCGGCCATCTTCATAGAAATAGTAAGTGACGCCATCAAAGGTCTTCAAGCCAGTGACTTTTTGACCATTTTCATAGAGATAACTTGTACCGCTACGATCCGTCTGCAATTGGTCAAAGTGGATGGCTTTTTCTTTTGCCGCATCAATACCCTTGGCATCAAAATTAAAGGTTACGCCACGATAAGTAAGGGCCTTGTTGGTTGTTGCAATGGCAACGTTTGTGGTCACATTTTGGCCATTTGGTGCTGTGAAGGTCATTGGTGTTGAGTCGAAATGGTAGAGGTGCCCATTAAGAATGTCCCATTGGTCAATAGTTGACCATTGTGATTGTCGGACACTGCTATATTTAGATCCAAGAATCTTACCATCATATTGATAAGGACCTTCTTTGATTTTACCATCAGTATCTGTGATATAGACGTCTTTAAGTTCATAATCATTTTCACCAGTACGCTTGAACTCAGGATAGAGACCGTTTGTCAAGAGTTTTCCATCTGTGCTAAAGAGCTGAGAGTTGACAACTCCTGTGTAGAGACTTCCTTTAGAGGTATCATTATCAGAATAGTCGCTACCGTAGTAACGGTTGCCATCAACTTCAAACCAACCTGTCTTGAAGGCACCATCACTTCCTGCGTAGTAGATTGTTTCAGAGAAGTCACCGTAATGGTCAGTGGATGTATCATGATAAAAGGCGTTTCGAAGAACAGCACCGGTGTCTTTGCTGGCGAAATAGTGTTTATCACCTATGGTGAAGAAAGCACCTCGGACTTGTTGGCCCTTATCGTTAAAGTAGTAGAGGTCCTTGTTAATAGTTTGTAAACCAGTGACCTTTTTACCATTAGCATCATAGTAGTACCATTCTTGATCGCTACCTTGAACAAATTGGTTTCGATTTGAGGTTTGAGCAGTTTTAAGAGTCGCCACACCATTGCTATCAAAGTTATAGACCGTACCGTTTAAGGTAAGTGAGCGATTAACCCACTTGTCACCTGTATTTGGATCGAAGTAGTAGGTTTTGCCGTCAATAGTAACCAGTTGTCCCTTGGCTTGGACACCATATTCGTGGAAATAAAGGTTCTGTCCGTTAATGGTTTGGAAACCAGACACGGCTTTACCATCAGCTCCGAAGTAGTACCAAGAGTTATCTCTATTAACGAATTGGTTGGTTACTGGATTTCCATTGTCTTTGTCGAAATAGTAGATATCGTTATCGTAGTAAAGGAAGTCCCCTTTGACTTGTTGACCACTATCATTGAAGTAGTGAAGGCTACCATCTACCGTTTGAAAGCCATGAAGCGCTTTACCGTCTTTACCAAAGTAATACCAATTCCCCTTGTCGTCAGAAACATAGCGATTGGTTACCATGATACCAGTCTTAGGATCAAAGTAATACTGTTGTCCGTTCAGGTTTTGAACGCTTGTCTTGTAGTCAGCTTGGCTACGGTCTAGGAATTCGGTGCGGAAACCAAATGGGGCTGAGAAGCCTTTAGTTGCCTTGTAATTGTCGAAGTAGTACCAGTTGCCCGACTTATCTGAGACAAAGACAGAATCAGGTTGATTACCAGTAGCATCAAAGTAGTAAAGATTGCCATTCTCAGTGATGAAGTCATCTTTTACCATCTTGCCATCTTTGTCGAAGTAGTAGTAACCAAAGTATTTATGGTTTGCATAATCAAGATATTGGCGACCTGTTACACGACGTCCATTGTCTTTATCGAAATAGTAGCTATCACCATTAATAGTAATGATTTCATTTTTAGCTTGTCGACCGTCTTCGTGGAAGTAGAGGTTAAAGCCATCGATGTTCTGAGCACCAGTGACGGGTTTGCCATCTTTGCCGAGGTAATACCAGTTGTGGTTGTTGTCTTCAATAAACTGGTTGCGTTTGTTCGTTTCAGGTAGAACTGCTGTCAAACGACCTTGGGCATCAGCATTGTAGGCTTGACCATCGATGTTGATAGAGGTATTGGTTACCTTACGTCCATTGGCTTTGTCATAGTAGTAAGATTGTCCATTTTCAGTGATAATCTCACCCTTGGCTTGCTTGCCATCCTCGTGGAAATAAAGGTCGAAATGGTCAACGTTTTGGGCACCTGTCAGATTTTTCCCGTCTTTAAGGTAGTACCAGTTGCCCTCAGCATCGCTCTTGAATTGACCGCCAGAAACGACAGCAGTTTCAACAGATTCCGGTGCTTGGCTATTCACGTCAGTAGCTGTGTTAGCTATTTCTGAAGTTGAAGTAGCAGTTCTCGTTTCGCCACTAGACAAATTGTAAGTGCTACTTGCTTGGTCTTCTTTAAGGACTGGCTGCTTATCAGTTGTGACAGTAGCAGTTGTATCACTTGCCTTATTGGTTGCGACTTGATCAGCTTTTGTCGTAGCAACAGTTGTTTCTGTGACGACAAGATCAGGATCCTGACTGACGCTTTCAGGCGTGCTAGCTGAGGTAACTTGATTTGTAGCTTGCTCGTCGGCAGAGACACTAACGCCAATCAATGAGGCACCAAGTGCCAAACCAGACACGGCAATGGTAACCCATTGTTTTTTCACTTTATGAAGTTTAAAATGAACTTTATTTTCCATAAAAGTTCCCCTTTTCCTTTTTAATGACCCCATTCTAACATCTTTCATTAGAAGAATCAAACGCATTCATAAGATTTTCATGTTTTTTTCTAAAAATTGAAAATTCTTTCGAGATAAGGATTTTAGAAACAAAATGAATGCTAAAGAACCACTTTAGCAAGTTTCTTTTGATAGAGATGTATGTAAAATTAAAAAGCAACCACTGGGAGTCCTCATTTTTGGCATAGCATTCAACAATAAAAGTATAAAAATACAGAAAGAGGCCCTTTTAGGCCAAGAAATATGGTATAATAGTTCGGTATTTCGCAAAAAATGGAGTATAAAAATGAGTATTTTTCGTAAAAAGGATGTTGGTCTCGCTCAGACTGAGATGAAACGACATCTGACCCTTAGGGATGTAGTCCTTCTGGGAATCGGTGCCATGGTCGGAACCGGTATCTTTACCATTACTGGTACCGCGGCATCGACTCTGGCTGGCCCTGCTCTGATTATTTCAGTCTTGATTTCAGCCGTGTGTGTTGGGATGTCAGCGATTTTCTTTGCTGAGTTTGCCTCACGTTACCCATCAGCCGGTGGTGTCTATGGTTACCTCTATGCTGTCTGGGGTGAGTATCCTGCCTGGATGGGTGGCTGGTTGACCATGATTGTCTTTATGAATGCCGTATCCAGTGTTGCCTCTGGTTGGGGTGCCTACCTCAAGGGGCTACTGGCTAGCTTTGGTCTTAAGTTGCCTCATGCCATCAGTGGGCCTTTTAATCCCAGTCAAGGCACTTACATAGACCTCTTGCCAGTCTTGGTCTTGGTCTTGGTGACAGCTCTTCTTCTCATGAATTCTAAGCAGGCTTTACGTTTGAACTCCCTATTGGTAGTGCTCAAGTTTTCAGCCTTGGCGGTCTTTATCTTGGTTGGCCTCTTCCATTTGAATCCTAGCAACTGGGCAGATTTTGCACCATTTGGCTTTGGTCAAATTTATGGGGGAAAAACTGGTATTATGGCAGGTGCCTCTCTCATGTTCTTTGGTTTCCTTGGTTTCGAGTCTATCTCTATGACGGTAGACGAGATTAAAGAGCCGCAAAAGAACGTTCCTCGAGGTATCGTTCTTGCCTTGATTATCGTGGCTTCACTTTATGCAGTGGTTTCGCTAGTCTTGACAGGAGTGGTTCACTATACCAAGTTGAATGTTGATGATGCCGTGGCTTATGCTCTTCGCTATATCGGTATTTCTTGGGCAGCCAACTACGTCTCTGTCGTTGCTATTATGACCTTGATTACGGTATGTATTTCAATGGCCTATGCCCTTAGTCGTATGGTTTATAGCCTGGCGCGTGATGGTTTCCTTCCCCAAACCTTCCAAAAGGTTTCAAAGACTAATAAGGTTCCACATCATGCGACACTTTTGACAGGCGTATTGTCAGCTATCTCGGCAGGTATCTTCTCCTTGGCCAATATGGCATCCTTGGTTAACATTGCGACCTTGGCTTACTTAGTTCTCTTGGCTATTGCTCTCATTATTCTTCGTAAGGACAAGGGCTTGCCACAGAAGGACGAGTTCAAGGTTCCATTTGTTCCTGTCTTGCCCATTATTTCAATTATCGTCTGCCTCTCCTTTATGAGTCAGTACAGTTGGCAGACATGGTTAGCTTTTGGTTTAGCAGTGCTAATCGGTTCAGTTATCTATGCCTTTTACGGTTACAAACATTCTAAGTATTAAGATGAAAATGATAGTGCCATCTGGCCTATCATTTTTTGATATAATGGAGGGAAAGTAAAAGCAGGAGTAGATTGATGAAATCAGACCAGATGTGGCAAGCCTATAAGATTTTAAATCAGTCAATCGGAGATAAGATTGATGCCTGGGCCTTTGGCGTGGAAGCAGATTATTTGGCAGAACTCGTATTGATGGGGCAAAAGACAGCAACCAGTTCAGCTTTTGACTTGTATACAGTGGGGAATGAACCGTTGCCCAAAGAAAATGAAATGAGCGTCATTCTTGATAGTAAGGAGAATGCTATTTGTATTATTGAAACGACGAAAGTTGAGGTCATCCCATTTAAAGAGGTTTCTGAAAACCATGCCTACAAGGAAGGTGAAGGAGATCGAACCTTAGCTTACTGGCAAAAGCTTCATGAGAATCTCTTTAGCAATTGGTTGCATGAGGTTGGACTACATTTTAGTCAGGACAGTCTAGTTGTGTTGGAAGAATTTAGAGTGGTTTACCCTATAGAATGAAAGTTCCAAAGTTTTTGGGATTTTTTTACTTTAAGGAAAGATTAACCTTTCTTTAAGTCTTGTCTTAGGTTTCTTGTGTTTAATAGAGTCATCTCAAAAGTAAGAAAGAGGTCTAAGATATGACATACAAACATAGCAAACAAACACAAGAACGTTACGCCATTAAAAAATCATCAAAATGGAAAACAGCGGGTTCAGTCCTAGTAGCGAGCTTAATTTTTGGTAGCTCGGTCGTCTTAAATGAAAATAAGGCTTCAGCCGATGAGACTAACACCGAATCAACACTCTCAACGGTTACGACGGGTGAAACCACTGCCGATTTGATTGAAGAAAGTGTGCAGACAGAAGATTCGTCAAATACTACTGAAACAAGTACAGACACTGATACAAGTACTACAACTACAACTTCCGACACGGCTTCGTCAGCAACAAGTTCAACATCCGACACAACAGATACATCGTCAAGTAGTGAAATATCTAATCAGTCAAGCACATCCTCAACTTCAGAAGCAAGTTCTTCTGAAACTGCTGCAACAACAACTAATGAAACTTCAGAAACGGCTACAACTACTACAGATGAAAACAGTAGCACTCATACAAGCACAAGCTCCACTGAAGCGACTGCTTCAGAGACAGCTTCAGTTTTAACCAACAATGCTTCAGATACTACATCTGAGACAACAACAACTGAGTCTAGCAGTGATGATTCAGAAAGCACAACGACCACGATTACCTTTAATGGGACAACTGTGGTAACAAGTGATAGTAGCACAGTAACAGTTGACGGCACTACCGTTACCATTAATCAATCAGGTTCATATACTCTAACAGGTAATGGCTCAAGTTACACTATTATTGTGGCTGGTAGTGTGACGGATCCAGTTACAATCTACTTGGATGGAGTGACCTTAACAGATTCCTCAATCACTTCTAGTTCCTCAGCAGAATTGACAGTGAATGTCCTTTCAGACAGTTCCATTTCTTCAACCTCTGCCAATGCCATCGAAGCAGCGGGAGCTTTGACCATCACCAGCGGTACTGGAAGTAGCTTGACCCTTTCAAGTACTGAAAAGCACGCCATTAAGGCTGACAGTGTAACGGTTGACTCTGTAACGCTTGATTTGACTTCTGAGGCCAAGGATGGCATCAATGCAACGACAGCTGTAACCATTAAAAATGCCACAGTCAACATCACGGCAACTGATGATGGTATTCAAGTCGAAGACGAAACAGATGTGAATAGTGGTGACTTGACAATTACCGACTCAACGGTAACGATTAATGCGACTGATAAAGGTATCACGGTTACGGATGAATTGACCATTGAAGGCAATTCTAAAGTAACGGTCGTGGCAGGTGACGAAGGCCTTGAAGGACGTTATATTAACTTGACAGGTGGAACTGTTGACATCACTGCTGGAGATGACGGTATTAACGCCACTGAGTGGACGACCAAGGACAGTGCAGACACTTCAAGCCTAACCAACTCGACTTCTGATTTGGAAAATGAAGTTGCCATCAATATTGACGGTGCAACGGTTACAATCCTAGCAGACGGTGATGGTATTGACAGTAACGGGAATGTGACAGTTAAAAGTGGTTCTCTCTATGTCGCTCAGACAAGTGCAGATAATGCCGCTATCGACTATGATGGGACAGGTATTATCTCGGGTGGTACTGTATGGGCTATTGGTAACCAAGGAATGGCTCAGGCCTTTACAACGGGTTCGAGCCAATCTTATATCATGGCCAACATTTCAGGTAGTGCAGGGGACACCATCACAGTCACTGATAGCTCTGGAAATGTTGTTGCCACAACGACAGCGACGTCTTCATTTGGAAATGTAGTCTTTAGTACCGAGAGTCTAACTTCGGGTGAAACCTATACCATCACGACCTCAAGTGGTTCAAGTGCCACTGCAACAGCTACTGAAGAAGGCACAAACAACGGTCCTGGTGCAGGTGGAATGGGTGGATTCCCAGGTGGAAGCTTTGACAATACCTCAATGTCTGATAATTTCGGAGGCTATGGGGGACCGACTAGCTATGGCGGAAGCTCAACTAATACTGGTAGCATTAACACACCATGGGGCCAATCTGGTTCAATAAGTTCTGAGAATACGTCTAGCACAAGTACTACAAGTTCAACAAGTCAGACGTCTAATACAGGACGTCCAACTCCACCAAACTTTGCAAGTCAAACAAGTAACTCAACGTCTCCAAATGTGAGTAGCACAACTTCTACGACAGCAAGTAGCACAAGCCCATCAGCTCAAGGCTCATCAAGGACTAATGCTTCAGACCCTGAAGTAACATCATTGATGTCTGAAGTAGCAGTTGCAAATCAGTCAGCAGAAGTACAGCCCGCACAGGCAAGGACAGATAAGACAAGTAGCACCCAACAACAAAATCAAGAGACTGCTGAGAAGTTGAATAAGATTCCTACTCAAAATCAAACTTCTGAAGCATCAAAAGGTCAGTCAAGCTTGAGTCAAAAGGAAAATGTTAGCTCAGTTGTACAAACTAATTTTGCCCAGAAACAACATACAAGTTCTAAGGCTAATCAGTCTGCTAAAAGTTCACAAAGTAGCCAAGCAAACCAATCAACGTTACCAGATACTGGTGATGTGAGTAGCTTGGGATTAGGTGCATTAGGGGCTGTACTTATGACAGCATCATTTGCACTTAAAGGAAGCAAGCATTCTCGTTAGTAATTTTAGTTTAGAAAACAAATAAAAAAAGAAGTTCTCTTGCCAAATGGCTTGAAAACTTCTTTTTTGTCTTATTTTTTAAAGTTATTTTTAAGGCCTTCAACAGCACCTTCAATGCCTTCTTTAACATCTTCGAGACCGTCTTTTGCTTTTGCTACAACTTTTTCAACCGCACCTTCGATTTCAGTCTTTTTGTCGCCAGTCAGTTTACCTGCACCCTCTTTAAGAGCGCCTTTAGCTTGATTTAATTTATCTTCGATTCCCATAGTAGAACCTCCTTTTTATGATGATACCATTATAGACAATATTAAACGGTAATGCAAGTGGTTTGTTTAATAAGTAACGACATTAATGTTTCCTTTATCGTACTCAGCAATAAAGATATCCGAAACGTTTTCATATCCCATTTTTTGAAGCTCTTCATTTAACCAATCCTCCGTTTTACCAATAGTATCAAGAATTTCTGTTTGAATGACCCCATCAGTAACGATTGGGTATTTCGGATTTTCATCACCCGCACGAACCACAATCAATTGGCCGTTCTGTTCAATAACTGCACGTTTAACCTCTTTGAGTTGAAAAATTCCTTGAGAACGTAATTTTAAAGCGACATCAGAAGCTGAAAGTCCTATAGAGCGACAAGCTTCAGGATCTAGTTGACCCTGTTTGATGATGACGGTTGGTTTACCGTCAATCAAATGTTTGATAAAGTGAATATTGGTGATGAGCCATTTAAGAAGTAAAATCAAAATCGTCCAAATAATCAAAATCACGATATATTGGAGGATTGAAACGGTACTACTATAAATTGTACCACCGAGGATTGCACCAAGAACAAAGTTCTGTACTTGGTCAGTAGCTGAGCTAGGTGCTAGGTTTCCTTTACCTGTTAAATTGATAACAAAGACGAGTGAAATAAGCCCCAAAGCTAGTTTAATTGCAACAGTAAGATAAAAAGATGTCATTTTTTAACCTCCACGAGTTCAACATCAGACTTGTAAAGTTTTATTTGTTCTAGCAAGTAGCTGTCAGGTTCTGAACCTGAGATGGCACGATAGTACTTGTTTCCAACTTTGAGGATAGCGCCATCTGTAGTAGTAGAAGTATTGACATAAACCTTGCTCTTATCAACGTCAAGATTTTTAGACACAACCTCGATAAAGTGAAGAGATGCTCTAAATTGGTCGTTGTTAGATTGATTGCTTTGGAAATTACTGATAGCAATTAGAACCACGGCAACTAAGGTTAAAATAGAAATAATAGAGAGTTCACGAAACTTAGTATCATGGCGTTCTTTGAAGGCTTTAAAAGCAAATACACCGGTCACTAAAATAAGTCCTGCAGTAATGGCAACCATAACCCAGTTTTGTTGGCTAATCTGACTTAGCACATAGTCATAGGAATAGAATTTCATTGAGAGATTTCCTTTCATAATATCAATAACATTATAGGTTAAAAAGTCTTTAAATTCAATCAATCTATCCGAAAAATGAAGGAATGAGTAGGATTCTTAAAGGAAATTTGCTATTGAAATGACTTGCAGCCATTAAGCCAAAATCTTATGATTTCTTTAAGGACTCTGTTGATATTTTCACAAATTATGCTTATAATTGAGGTAATCAACAATCAGAACTTGCCTAAATTTTTCGAGAATCAGAAGTCTGGTAACTTAAAGAGATTGGTTATTTTATGTAAGACTTCACTGTTAATCTCTAAGAGAGTCAACACCTTTTCTTGAATTCCAAAAAATGTTAAGGCCTCTCGTTCCTAGAAAAAGGAGTAATTATGTCTGAACCATTATTTTTACAATCTGTTATGCAAGAAAAAATCTGGGGTGGTACGCATTTGCGTGATGTCTTTGGCTACGACATTCCAAGCGACCATGTCGGAGAGTACTGGGCTATTTCTGCTCACCCAAATGGTGTTTCTACTATTAAGAATGGTCGTTATGCCGGTCAAACTTTAGATGTTCTTTATGCAGAGCACCGTGAGTTATTTGGCAATCGTCAAGAACCTGTCTTCCCACTTTTGACTAAGATTTTGGATGCTAATGATTGGCTTAGTGTGCAGGTCCATCCAGATGATGCTTATGGACTTGAACATGAAGGTGAACTTGGTAAAACAGAGTGTTGGTATATCATTGCTGCTGAACCAGGTGCTGAAATTATTTATGGCCACAATGCCAAATCAAAAGAAGAACTGCGTCAGCAAATTGAAAGTAAGGATTGGGAAAATCTTTTGACTAAGGTTCCAGTTAAAGCAGGTGATTTCTTCTATGTGCCAAGTGGTACCATGCATGCTATTGGTGCAGGTATCATGGTTCTTGAAACGCAACAATCTAGTGATACGACCTACCGTGTTTATGATTTTGACCGTAAAGATGATCAAGGTAACCTGCGTGAACTCCATCTTGAAAAATCTATCGACGTGCTTACTATCGGTGAGCCAGCCAACAGTCGACCAGTCACAACAAAAGTAGATGACCTCAAATCAACGCTCTTGGTAGCAAGTGATTTCTTCGCCGTTTATAAATGGGAAATCTCAGGTAAGGCTGATTTTGAAAAGACTGCTGATTACAGTTTGTTTAGTGTACTTGACGGTCAAGGAAGCCTCTTAGTCGATGATCAAGAATACCAAATTGCAAAAGGCAGCCACTTTATTCTTCCTAGCGATGTTGAAGCATGGCAAATTAAGGGAAACCTTGAACTGATTGTCAGTCACCCATAATCAAAATATCAAACTAGATGAGATGAGAATCTTGTCTAGTTTTTTCGTACAAGGATACAGAAAATTTGCAATTTTAAAAACCTTTGTAAATACGTTTCAATAGCTTGAAGTTCCAAACTAATCATGTCATACTAAATAAGTTGACTAAAATTATAATAAACAAGTTGTGTCTATTTGGGGCATAAGATCTTGTTTGTTTTAGATTGGAGAAACTTATGTTAAAAAAGGGAAGCCTTACAGCTTTATTGTTGTTTGGTATGTTCTTTGGAGCGGGAAATCTGACCTTTCCCCCTCAGTTAGGCTTTGAATCTGGAGCTCATTTTTGGCCAGCCATTGCCGGCTTTGTCCTATCAGGTGTTGGTATTGCCATCCTAACACTGGTTATCGGGACTTTAAATCCTAAGGGTTACATTCATGAGATTTCTCAAAAAATCTCGCCTAAGTTTGCCCTAGTCTATTTGGCAGTACTTTATCTGTCCATTGGTCCTTTCTTTGCCATTCCTAGAACGGCCGCCACCGCCTTTTCAATTGGCTTCTCTCCTTTGATTGGAAGTGGACATACTAGCCTTTGGCTCTTTGTCTTTACCGTAATCTACTTTGCTCTAGCGCTTTGGATTGCCATGAATCCATCTAAAATTCTAGATAGTATTGGACGTATATTGACGCCTATCTTTGCCATCATGATTGTTGTCGTTATCGTGGCAGGAGCATTTAAATATGGTGGTCACAATCCTCAGGATGCAAGTCAAGCCTATCAGGCTTCTGCTTTTGGTAAAGGATTCTTGGAAGGCTACAACACCTTGGATGCCTTGGCTTCTGTGGCCTTCAGTGTAGTAGCAGTAGTCACGCTCAACCAATTAGGCTTCAAGTCTAAAAAAGAGTATATCTCAACGATTTGGGTCGTTGGTTTCGTAGTTACTATCCTCTTTGGTGCTCTGTATTTGGGATTAGCCTTTTTGGGGAATCATTTCCCACTCCAAGTGGCGGGATTACCAAAAGATGCCAATATTGGTGCAAGTGTCTTGTCACAAGCCACACAAGCCATCTTTGGACCAGCGGCTCAGATTTTCCTAGCTATCATGGTGACAGTGACTTGCTTCACAACAACCGCAGGACTTATCGTTGCGACTGGGGAATTCTTCCACAAGGCATTTCCGAAAGTATCTTACAAGGCTTACGCCATTATCTTTACCTTGATTGGGTTTGCGATTGCCAACTTGGGACTTAACAATATCATTGCTTTCTCAGTACCAGTGCTTTTGATTCTCTACCCAATTACCATCACGATTGTCATGATTGTGATTGCCAACAAGTTCGTGGCCTTGTCTAAACCTGGTATGCAAGTGACAGTTGCAGTAGTCACGCTGATTGCCTTGCTTAGTGTAATTGGAAGCCAGTTTAAACTTGCGGGACTCAATGCCCTCATTAACTTCCTTCCATTATCAGGAGCATCACTGCCATGGTTGATACCAGCCATCTTGTGTATTCTTTTGTCTCTCATCTTACCTGATAAAATCAAGAGCGAAAGCTTTGAAATGGAATAAAAATGACATCCTATCACATAATATGTGGTGGGATTTTTTTGTCTCTCCAAGTCACCTTAAGTGCGAAATCTTCTCAAAAGCGTTACACTTAAGGCGTGGAGATGCAAGTATCTATTGAAGGGAGTGTTAAAAATGTCAAATCCTAATAATCATACTATTTATCTTGCTGGTGGCTGTTTCTGGGGTGTTGAGGAGTATTTCTCTCGTGTGTCAGGTGTGCTTGATGCGGTTTCGGGTTATGCTAATGGGCGTAGTGAGACGACTCGCTATGAACTTATTGGTCAGACGGGCCACGCTGAAACTGTTCAAGTGACCTACGATACGAACAAGGTGTCATTGCGAGAGATTTTGCTACATTTCTTCCGTATTATCAATCCTCTAAGCAAAAATAAACAGGGCAATGATGTGGGAACTCAGTACCGTACGGGTGTTTACTATACCGATGAAAATGACTTGCCAATTATCGAGCAAGTTTTCCAAGAAATGACTGAGCAATACGGCCAGCCTTTGGCGGTTGAATTGTTGCCTGTGAAGCACTTTATTCCTGCAGAGGATTACCATCAAGATTATCTCAAGAAGAATCCTAATGGCTATTGCCATATAAATGTTAATCAAGCAGTTAATCCTGTTATTTATTCAAGCGCGTATCACAAGCCAAGTCAGGAGGAGCTTAAAGTAAGTCTGAGTCCAGAAGCCTATGCTGTGACCCAGGAAAATGGAACGGAACGGGCCTTTACAAGTCCTCTTTGGAATCAATTTGAGCCTGGAATTTACGTTGACGTGGTGACTGGCGAGCCACTCTTTTCATCCAAGGATAAGTTTGATTCAGCCTGTGGCTGGCCGAGTTTCTCTCGCCCCATTAGTCCTGAGGTAGCCAATTACAAAGAAGACCATTCTCACAATATGGAACGCATTGAGGTCCGTAGTCGTGTGGGTGATTCTCATCTTGGCCATGTCTTTCCAGATGGTCCAAGTGACAAGGGTGGTCTACGCTATTGTATCAATGGCGTAGCGACACGATTTGTGCCTAAAGCCGATATGGAAAAAGAAGGTTACGCCTACTTACTTGACCAAGTAGACTGATTATTCACTAGTATTAAGAGATTTTCTAGCAGAAGCTTATCATAAAATAAGAGGTTGGTACTGCTTGCTACCAGCCTCTTTTGCCTGTAAAAGAAATTATTGAAAGGCCTTTAAATCTAACATAACATGTGACCTAACCGTTCAGGACAAAAAAGTGACCTTTCATTACATTTTTTAACAATTTTATCCAATTTGTTTTACTTCGTATATAGAAAAAATAGTACACTATAATAGTGAGAAATCTGACAAGTGTAAATGTGTCATTCTCCTTAGCTTTTGCTGGTTTTAGCGTCTGTAAACATTATTGTACTTTGTGTAATAATGAGTCTTCCCAACCTCCCAATATGATTTTATATGTCTTAACTTACCAAAACAAGACTAGCAAGAGAATACTAAGATATTTCCTTAAGAAGTAATGACAGTGCTTGTTAGATTTTGTGATAACATTCAGATAGTCCTAAGGACTATTTTATTGTGCTAAACCTTTTTGACGGAGATTATTATGGAATGGATGAATAAACTAATCATATTAATAGCCATTTGTGTCTTGTGGTTCTGGTCTTTTCTTTTACTTCCTAAAACAGGGGAGAAAGTAGTTTATCTTTATCATTTCCTAGCTCTATGTGGTTTAGTCATGATTTATGTTGCCTTAGTTGATCCAGCTGGTCTCTGTGATACTTTTTTCAATATTAAACATCTATGTTTTCATTAATGAATCCAGTTTGGTAATAGGTCAGGAAAATCTGAATTTAATTAATCACTCATCAAAAGAAGCTTTCTGTGTATTGATAACAGTTTATCTGTTTTCAATATGCAGGAGTTTTTTTTTCTGTATTATCGAGATTTGGACATAGAAAAAGCAGTCGGAAAAGACTGCTTCAGGTGTGTTACTGTTGTGATTCGTATCGTTTGACGATTCTATTTAAGCGCCATTGGTAACAGAGACCACTGACGATAAGACTGGCAATCAGGCCAATCCAGTAACTATAGGGACCAAGTCCAGTGACTTTTTCAAGCAGGAAGCCAACTGGGAGGGTGATGCCCCAGTAGGTTAGGACACCGAGATAAAAAGGTACCCTGGTATCTTTATAGCCACGCAGGATTCCTTGAAGCGGAGCCGCAAAGACATCTGCCACTTGGAAGAAGAGGCTATAGGTCATGAAAATGGCCGTCATTCTCAAAAAGTCAGGCTCATGCCCATAAAGTTCAGCTAAATCATAACGCAAGAAGTAGAGGAAAATCAAGGTAAAGATAGAAAATCCTAGGGCCGTTAGACGACCTAGCTTGCTGTAGCTCTTGACGGCATCCATGCGTCTGGCCCCAAATTCGTAGGAAATAATGATAGCCATGGCACTGGAAATGCTGAGAGGAAAGGCATACATGAGATTTGAGAAATTCATGGCCGCTTGGTGACTAGCAATCACTAGTGACGGATACTTAGACATAACCAGACCAACACCTGAGAAGATGGCGACTTCCGCAAAGACCGTTCCACCAATAGGGAGACCTAGTTTAAGGGCGTCAACCAGAGCTGCTTTATCAAGGGGTTGAACCTTTTCAATGTGGTAGGGCTTAATCTTTTTATGCTTTCTGATAACCTTGATGGAAATAAGGAGAAGGGCCCAGTAAGCCAATGAAGTTCCAAGCCCAGCTCCAGCTCCCCCTAACTCTGGTAAACCAGCAATGCCATAGATGAGGAGGAAATTGAAGAAACCATTGAGGGGTAGGAGCAGAAGCATGAGGTACATGG
The DNA here is from genome assembly GCF_001837325.1 of Streptococcus sp. HMSC065H07. Lineage (NCBI taxonomy): Bacteria > Bacillati > Bacillota > Bacilli > Lactobacillales > Streptococcaceae > Streptococcus > Streptococcus sp. HMSC065H07. Next base: position 50,406 of record NZ_KV832019.1, on the reverse strand, counting down.
AAAGGCGCGTGAGGCCAAGTGCATCAAGGAAGGAGCGAACCACGCTAAAGAGTAGGAGGGGAATGATACCAAGACTCAAAAAGCGTAAATAACCAAGGGCGACTTTTCTGACCAAAGGCTCCAGACCTAGATGGTTCAAAACCAAGGGTGCCCCCAGAAAAACGAGGGCAAAGAGGATAAGTGATAGTCCCAAGGCCATATAAAGAAATTGATAGAAATCAGGTGCCACTCGGTCCTTGCGACCTGCCCCTAGATGGTGTCCGATAATAGGAACCAAGGCAGAGACGATACCTGTTAAAAAGGTGAAAAAAGGACTCCATAAACTCGTTGCCATGGCTACCCCCGCCAAGTGTAGGGTATCGTATTGACCAGTCATGGTAGTGTCCACAAAGGCTGCCGAAAAGTTGGCAAATTGATAAATCAGTATGGGCACAAAAATCTTGAAGAAAACAAGGAATCGCTCACGGAGAGAATGTGTTTCGTGCATTCTGTTTTCCTTTCTAAATTAATTTTTCAAACATTTGTATTTTCATTGTACTATAGTTATGACTTGGATTCAATCTGTTTTATTGCATGACAAAACACCTAAGTCAAGTGACTCAGGTGTTCTTGTGTTATTTTTCTTTTTTGTTATGGTTCAAAATGGCATTGAGGACGATGGCAAGCAAGCTTGCAACGACGATACCGTTTGAGAAGAACATTTGGAAAGCATTTGGTAGGCTGTTGAAGAGGTTGCTGCCGTTAAGACCAACCCCTGCAGCGATTGATACCGCAGCAATCAAGAAGTTGTGTTCGTTGTTGGCGAAATCAACACGTGCCAAGATTTGCATCCCTTGGATAGAAACAAAACCGAACATAACAAGCATAGCGCCACCAAGGACTGGGCTTGGGATGATTTGCGCTAAGGCACCAAACTTAGGAAGGAGTCCAAGAAGAACAAGGAAACCAGCTGCATAGTAGATTGGCAAGCGAGTCTTGATACCTGACAATTTCACAAGACCAACGTTTTGTGAAAAACCAGTGTATGGGAAGGTGTTGAAGAGTCCACCAAGGAGAACAGCCAAACCTTCAGCGCGGTAACCGTTACGAAGGCGAGTGCTATCGAGTGGTTCTTTGGTAATATCAGAGAGGGCCAAGTAAACCCCAGTTGATTCAACCATAGACACTGTAGCGATAATACACATCATGATGATTGATGACAACTCAAACTTAGGCATTCCGAAGTAGAATGGTGTTGGCACGTGGACAATAGGTGCCGCAGCCACTGGTGAGAAGTCAACCAAGCCCATGCTTGCTGCGATAGCAGTACCGACAATCAAACCAATCAAGATTGAGATGGATTTGATAAATCCTTTAGTGAAAATATTAATCAAAAGGATGATGAGAACGGTGATAGCTGCAAGGAAGAGGCTTTGACCAGTTGGTTTATCAACGTTGTTCCCCATATTTCCGATAGCCACAGGGATGAGGGTCAAACCAATAGTAGTGATGACAGATCCCGTAACGATAGAAGGGAAGAGATTGGCCACTTTTGAAAAGACGCCAGAAACGAGGATAACATAAATCCCTGAAACGATAAGGGCACCAAACATAGCACCGCTACCGTGTTTCTCACCAATCATAATAAGTGGTGCTACTGACTGGAAGGCAACCCCAAGAACAACTGGAAGACCGATACCGAAGTATTTATTAAGTTGAAGTTGGAGGAAGGTTGCTACACCACACATGAAAATGTCGGTTGAAATCAAGTAGGTTAATTCATGAGCTGAATACCCTAAGGCTCCAGCAATCATGATTGGAACCAGGATTGATCCCGAGTACATGGCAAGTAGGTGTTGCAGTCCTAGGACCGCCGCCTGCGAATGTTTCTCTTTGTTTTGCATTAGATGTCTGCCTCCTTAAATACGACCTGACCATTTTCAAAACGATCCAAACGAGCAAGTGAAACAACTGGGTAGCCAGCTTCTTCCAGAAGGGCACGACCATCTTGGAAAGATTTCTCAATAACGATACCGACCGCTTCGACGTGTGCGCCAGCTTCTTCGATGATTTGAATCAAGCCTTTGGCAGCTTGGCCGTTAGCTAGGAAGTCATCAACGATGAGAACCTTATCTTCAGGAGTGAGGAACTTGCTTGCGATAGAGACAGTGCTAGTCACCTGCTTAGTGAAGGAGTAAACCTCAGCAGTGAGGATCCCTTCATTCATGGTGATATTTTTAGCCTTCTTAGCAAAGATCATAGGGACATCCAAAGCCTCAGCAGCATAGAGGGCTGGAGCAATACCAGATGCCTCGATAGTCACCACCTTGGTGATGCCTGCATCCTTGAACTTTTCAGCAAAGACCTTTCCAATCTCACGCATGAGATCAAAGTCCACTTGGTGAGTAAGGAAAGAGTCAACTTTGAGGATGTTCTCCCCAAGGACATTCCCATCTTTGAGAATGCGGTCTTCCAGTAATTTCATATTACCTCCTATAAAAAAATAAAACTAAAGTGTATTTTGATTTTCTCAGATTCCATTGAGACTCTGACAAAGATCAAAACAATCGAATAACAGAAAAAGGCCTGCAAAGCAAGCCTTTAAAATCATAAAAAGACGGTAAAATCTTTTGATGACTTTATGACTTACTTATTGTTAGGTGTTACGGCACCTTGTAGAAACGTCACGCCAATTCGTGACATAAATAAGTAATCTTCTCATTGTTCGATGAAGCTGTCGTTGGTTGATGATAAACCAACATCAACTCTATTATAATACTATATTTTCTTTGAAGACTCAAAGGATTTTTCCTATGAAAACGCACTATTTTAAAAGTTGGAAAATTTAATCTAACATTATTGTAAGATTTGCTGAGAATGGTCGTTTCTTGGGGTATTTATTGTTATAATAGTGGGAAATGAAAGAGGTTGAGTTATGCATAAGATTTTATTAGTGGAGGACGACGAGGTTATCCGTCAACAAGTCAAAAAAATGCTAGAACAGTGGGGTTACGAAGTTGTTCTTGTTGAAGATTTCATGGAAGTATTATCTATTTTTGTAAAAGTAGAGCCCCACTTGGTTCTTATGGACATTGGTTTACCTCTATTTAATGGTTATCATTGGTGTCAGGAAATTCGTAAGGTCTCCAAGGTGCCTATTATGTTCTTGTCTTCCAGGGATCAGGCCATGGATATCGTTATGGCAATCAATATGGGTGGGGACGATTTTGTGACTAAACCCTTTGACCAAAATGTTCTCTTGGCAAAAATTCAAGGGCTTTTGCGCCGATCTTATGAGTTTGGAAAGGATCAGAGTCTTTTGGAATATATGGGTGTGATTATGAACCTTAAGGCCATGGATCTGGTTTATCAGGGAGAAGTCGTTTCTTTGACCAAGAACGAGTTTCAGATTTTACAAGTTCTCTTCGACCATGCTGGAAATATCGTTAGTCGGGAAGACCTTATGAAGGAGCTTTGGAACAGTGACTTCTTTATTGATGATAATACCCTGTCTGTCAATGTGGCACGTTTACGTAAGAAGTTAGAGGCAGTTGGTTTGAAGGATTTTATTGAAACCAAGAAAGGTGTCGGTTACGGGTTGCGTCATGATGGATAAGCGTCAATTTATCAAATATCAGATTAGGTCTCGTCTACCTTTCTATCTTTTGTTTATTTTTAATGGAATCATCTTGGTTTTGTTTGCCTTTTTATTTGAAGAGGCAGCAGATATTCTTCATTATGCCTTGACCATACTGACATTTGTGGCTATCATCATAGTTATTTGGGACTTGGTTAGCTCTTATCAGTCTTATAACTTAGCCTATCTCTATGAGAAAATGACACCATCAAGTCCTTTAGAGTTTTATCTAGCTCAGGCCTTGGAAAATGCTAAGGAGAGTCAAATGGTTCAGACTGAGGAGGAGCGCAAGCGCTATACAGATTTGATGGACTACTATACTCTTTGGGTGCATCAAATCAAGACGCCAATAGCAGCCAGTCAATTATTGTTAGGGGATGTTACAGATAGTAAAACGAGGGCTCTCTTGGAGCAAGAGGTCTTCAAGATTGATGCCTACACCAATCTGGTCTTGCAGTATTTACGTTTGGAAAACTTTCATGATGATTTGCAGTTGAGGCAGGTTGCATTAGACCCCTTAGTTAAAGAAGTTGTTAGAAAACATAGTCTATTCTTTATTCAAAAAGGATTGACTATTAATCTACATGACTTGGATGTTAAGGTCGTTTCAGATGAAAAATGGCTCTTGGTTATCGTAGAGCAGGTCTTGTCAAATAGTTTGAAATACACAAAAAGTGGTGGCATTGACATTTACTTCAAAGATAATAGACTTTATCTTAAAGATTCTGGGATTGGTATTAAAAATAGTGATATTCTACGTGTCTTTGAGCGTGGCTTTTCAGGTTACAATGGTCGCTTGACTCAGCAGTCGTCTGGACTGGGACTCTATCTTTCTAAGAAAATTGCTGATCAGCTTGGACATGATATTAGTATTAGTTCCCAAGTAGGTCAAGGAACCACAGTTTCCATTCATTTTCAAAAGCAGAAGTTGGCTATTGATTAATAACTTACAAAAGTGTAAGAAATAAGGCTAGAAATGAAAGCAAGGGTTATGGTTGAGACCTTGCTTTTTCTATAAAATGGTATCAGAAGTTAAGTAAGAGGTTCCTAGAATCTCTTCTAAATCTATTAAATAAAGGAGCTTATTATGACATTACTAGATGTTCAACATGTTAAAAAAGTCTATAAAACACGTTTCAAAGGAAATCAGGTTGAAGCCCTTAAAGATATCCATTTTACGGTTGATAAAGGTGACTATGTTGCAATCATGGGTGAGTCCGGGTCAGGAAAATCAACCTTGCTTAATATCCTTGCCATGCTTGATAAACCAACAGCAGGGCGTGTCTATCTGAATGGTATGGACACAGCAACCATCAAAAACAAGGATGCTTCTAGCTTCCGTCGTGAAAGATTAGGGTTTGTTTTCCAGGATTTCAATCTCTTGGATACCCTATCCGTTAAAGATAATATCTTGCTACCTTTGGTTCTTTCTCGTCGCCCACTTAAGCAAATGATGACACAAGTAGATGCAATCAGTCGTCAACTGGGAATTCATTCCTTACTAGAGAAGTACCCTTATGAAATTTCAGGTGGGCAAAAACAAAGGGTTGCGGTTGCGCGTGCAATCATCACTCAACCAGAAATCCTCTTAGCAGATGAGCCAACAGGTGCTCTGGATTCCAAATCTTCAGCGGCACTCTTAGATGTCTTTGATGCCATCAATACCACCGGTCAGACCATTCTCATGGTAACTCACTCGACGGCTGCTGCCAGTCGTGCGAAGCGTGTTTTGTTTATCAAGGATGGAATTCTTTATAATCAAATCTTCAAAGGAGATAAGTCTGAACATCAAATGTTCCAGGAAATTTCCGATACACTAACTGCAATGGCAAGTGAGGTGAACTAATATGTTTCGTCTAACCAATAGACTGGCTTTGTCCAATCTCATAAAAAATCGTAAGCTTTATTATCCTTTTGCTTTAGCAACCATTCTGGCTATTGCCATTACCTATATCTTTACATCTTTAACGCTTAATCCTCATCTGGATGACTTGACTGGGGCAGATGCTATCAAGATGGTTTTGGGGATGGGACTTGGAATTGTCGCCCTATCCTCTGGAATTATTGTTCTTTATGCCAATAGCTTTGTTATGAAAAATCGTTCAAGGGAGCTTGGTCTCTATAGTGTGCTAGGCTTAGAGAAGCGTCATCTCTTTAGTATGATTCTAAAAGAAACAGTGATTATGAGTTTTGTGACTTTGCTTCTAGGTATAGGTGTGGGGGCACTTTTCGATAAACTCATTTATGCTTTTCTTCAAAGGCTTATCGGTGAAAGTACTGGTTTAGTTTCGACCTTTCAAGTAATGACAATTCCTATTGTTCTTGTCATCTTTGTTTGTATTTTTAGTTTGTTGGTTTTGGTAAATGGTTTCCGATTGCTACGGCTTAATCCTTTACAATTAACTAAAGATGGCCTTAAGGGTGAAAAAAAGGGACGTTTTCTAGTGATTCAAACCCTTTTGGGACTTGGTGCTATGGGGTATGGTTACTATCTTGCTCTCTCTGTTCAGAATCCAGTAACGGCTATTATGAGTTTTTTTCTAGCTGTTCTACTGGTCATTCTAGGGACTTACCTTCTCTTTAATGCCGGGACAACAGTTGTTCTGCAACTCTTGAAAAAGAAGAAGAGCTACTATTACAAGCCCAATAATATGATTTCCATTTCCAACCTTGTCTTTCGGATGAAAAAAAATGCAGTTGGGCTGGCGACCATTGCCATTCTCTCAAGTATGGTTTTGGTGACACTTGTAGGTGCTGCAAGTATTTATGCTGGAAAAAAAGACTATCTGGCGAGTTCTGCTCCGCATGATTACTCAGTTACAGGGACGAATGTAGATTTAACAAGTACACGGAGAGCTATAGATGATTTCTTAGTACAGACGGGAAATCAGGTAAATAGAAAAGTGGAAGCAAGTTACCTCTACTTTGGTATCAAAGAACAAGAAAAAAACAAGCTAACCATCTTTTCTGAGAATGAAAGAAAAGTTCTACCAAAGTCAATTTTTCTTGTCTTCTCACAATCTACTTATAAACAATTAACAGGTAAAGACCTCAATCTGACTTCGAATCAAGTTGGCTTATTTACTAAAAATAAAATATTAAAAGATCAAAAGAGTTTGTCTGTCAACAGTCAAACCTACCAGATCCATGATAGCCTTAATGACTTTCTTAAAGGTAAAATACCCAACCTCTTCACAATCATAGTTTCTGATTATAGCTACCTTGTTGTTCCTGATATGGATGATTTTCAAGAAAGTATCAAAGGAACAGCAACCACCCAAGCTACCTATGTTGGTGTTAATGTCAAAGACCCTTCACATGATGCCAAGAAAAATTCAGATTTGCTAGACAAAATCACGGATAAAGAAACACAACAGTTAGCTGGACAAACTACTGGCCTCCCTAAGTCTTACTTCACTGCAAATAGTCGATATGATGCAGAAGGCATGGTAAATGGCTTTGTTGGTGGAACCTTCTTTATCGGCATCTTCCTATCCATCATCTTCATGCTTGGCACAGTTCTCGTGATTTACTATAAACAGATTTCCGAGGGTTATGAGGATCGTGAGCGCTTTGTTATTCTTCAAAAGATTGGCTTGGACGACCTCCAAGTCAAGCAAACCATTGGAAAGCAAGTCCTTACTGTCTTCTTCCTCCCCTTGATTTTTGCCTTTATTCACTTGGCCTTTGCCTATCATATGATCAGTTTGATTGTGCGTATCATTGGAGTTCTTAATCCAAGTCTTATGTTAGTGGTTACTATCATTGTTTGTGGCGTATTCTTCCTAGCCTATATCTTGGTTTTTGCCCTAACGTCTCGTTCCTATCGTCGAATCGTATCGATGTAATTGACATAGAGTCTAGTTCATGCTAGGCTCTATTTCTTTTATGCTATAATAGATGATAGAATTATAAATCATCGGAGAAAACACATGTCACAGACTATTGATGTCAAACGTTATGAGGAATTGGCACGTCAAAAGCAAGGAGAGCACCGAAAGTTTCTAGCACAACTCAAGAAGAAGGCTCCTAAAAATTTAGATAAGATTGTTCAGCAGGTACACAATGAAGTCTTTCAAGAAATTGATTGTACCCAGTGTGCCAATTGTTGTAAGACGCTTGGTCCCGACTTCACAGAGCAGGACATTACTCGCATTGCCAAGCATTTTCGAATGAAATTACCTGCCTTCGAGGAGATGTACCTTCAGGTAGATGAGGATGGCGACAAGGTCTTCAAGTCTATGCCTTGTCCCTTCTTAGGGCCTGATAATCTCTGTGATATTTATGATGTCCGTCCTAAGGCTTGTGCAGCCTTTCCTCACACGGATCGTAAGAAAATCTATCAGATCAATCATCTGACTATAAAAAATACGCTTTTCTGTCCAGCAGCCTACCTTTTTGTGGAAAAACTCAAGGACAGGATTTAGAAAGGAACTGTTATGAGACGATTTAATGCAGGTGTTTTCACCCTACTTATCATTGCAGCCTATTTTATTGCAACAGCTTTTATTCCAGATTTGTATTTGGCTTTTAATTATAAGTTGATTTTGGCCTTGCTTTTTGTGCTTTTGAGCTGGCAATCTAAGGGGAAATTTCTCTTTTTCTTGGGGATGGCTTTTCTATCGACCTATATCCATGACCTCTTTAGATTGGACTATTCAGAATGGACACTCTTTGTAGGGATTCTTATCCTGGGCATTGCAGTGGACCGTTTGAGCAAGCCAAGTTATAAGAAAAAATTCTCTTACAAGGTGTCTAAAGAACATGAGCGAGAGATTTTTGCTAAGACTCTTTTTTCAGAGTCTGTGCAAGTGGTGACTTCTCAAAACCTCGAAACTGTCTATGCCAACGCCGATTTTGGGCGTTTGACCTTGGATTTGTGTCAGGCTCAGTTTATGACGGACCGACCTCAGATTGTGGTTCAGGCCAATTTTTCTCAAGTTATCATTCGAGTGCCCAAGGATTGGCAAGTGGATACACACGGGCTTCATACAAGCCTAGCAGGAGTGAAAGGCTACGATAGTCTAGGAGAGCGAGAGTTATCAAGCACTACAGTTTCTCTAACAGGCTCAGTATCCTTTGGCCAAGTAACTGTCAAACATTGAAAATGATGAAAGAGCGAAAGCTCTTTTTTTTTCTTGCAAATCCTTTTAATATAACATTGAATGCGTTTACAAATAGTGCTATACTGGTAGTGGAAATAATTAGAAAATTGCAATCATTTACTAGAAAGGAGTTTTCTTATGGAACGATTTAATCTTCGGTCCTTCTTGTTGTTTTTACTAGCAGCTTGTTTTATCGCTAGTGCCTTTATTCCAGATTTTTGGATCATGGTCAACTATAATCTGGTCTTCTTCGTGGCTTTCTTTTGTTTTGGTATCTTGAATAGGCGACCTCTCCTCATTTTTCTTGGTTTGGCCTTCTTATCACCCTATGTTCATGACTTGTTAGACCTCGATTTTGCACAATGGAATCTCTTTAGCGGTATCTTTCTAATAGGTTTGGCTTTAGAGTTGCTCTATGGCCGTAGTCAAAAGAAAGGTCTCACTAAAGACTATAAGGTCAATAAGAACGACCAAAAAGGACCACATATTTCTGTTAAGACATATATGGCTGAGGATAGGTATCGCATCTATTCTCAAGAAGTCGAAACGGTTGATATGAATATGGCTTTCGGTGAGCTGTGGCTGGATTTGAGTCAAGCCAGCTTTGCATCAAGTCAGGTAGCAGTTCATCTTGATGCTAAGTTTGGTGAAGTTCATATTAGACTTCCTCATGCTTGTGTTATGGACACCACTGGAATCTCACATCCCCTATCATCTGTAAAGGTGGATCGTTTTGAATCTGATTTAGAGCAAGTTGAAACGAGACTTCATCTGAGCGGAAGTCTCTTCTGTACGGAGTTGGAAGTGGAGTATTAAGGGAGTCCAATGATATCAGCTCTATTGTCAATTAGCATGGTTCCTATACAAAAGAAAGGACATCACAGGTATGAGTGAAACGGTTATTCAAGTCACATCCCTTGGAAAACGCATCAAGGGAAAGACAATTTTAGAGGATATTAGTTTTGAGATAAATCAGGGAGATTGTGTCGCATTGATTGGACCTAATGGGGCGGGTAAGACTGTCTTGATGTCTTGTATTCTTGGAGATAAAAAGCCCAGCAGTGGTCAGGTCCTCATTGATGGTAAGGCAGGTAAGGCCAAAAATAAAATCGCGGTTCTCCTTCAGGAAAATACCATTCCAAATAGTTTGAAAGTCAGTGAGCTGATTGCCTTCTTCCAATCTATTTCTGATAATCCCTTGACCAATCAAGAGGTTCAGGAACTCCTGCAATTTAAGGAAGACCAGTACCAGCAGTTTGCGGATAAACTCTCTGGTGGGCAAAGACGTCTTCTAGCTTTTGTCCTTTGTTTGATTGATAAACCTAAAATCCTATTTTTGGATGAACCGACAGCGGGTATGGATACCTCTACTCGTCAGCGTTTCTGGGAGATTGTTAATGATTTGAAAAAATCAGGTGTGACCATTCTCTATTCCTCTCACTATATTGAAGAAGTGGAACACACAGCTGACCGTATCTTAGTCCTCCATCAAGGAAAACTTATCAGAGATACCACACCATATGCTATGCGACATGAAGAGAAAGAGAAACAGGTCACTCTTCCAAGTAGCTTTGTTAACATTGTTCATGGCTTGGAAGATATATATGAGGTTACTGAAAAGCGGGATGTCATTAGCTTCATGACCAAAGATATCGAAAAGGTATGGCAAAGACTCGAAAAATCAGGCTGTGGAATTTCTGATATTGAAATCCAAAATAAAACACTCTTGGATAGCCTATTTGATTCAACAAGGGAGGACAAGGCATGAAAGCATTACTAAAAATTGAATGGATAAAAACGTGGCGAAGCTGGCCAGTCTTTATCATGGGAATCGGGATGCCTGTTGGCTTTTTTCTCCTTTTTTCAAGTATTGTCTCAACACCTAATCCTGAGGCTCAAAAAGATTTTTTGCTGTCTTATATGTTGACCATGACTGGCTTTTCCATGTCTAGCTTTGGTTTATTTACCTTCCCTTATATGTTGCAAGAGGACCAAACGGAGCACTGGTTGACCTATATCGAGCATTCTAAAATCAGCATTTCGGCTTATTATCTATCTAAGATCTTTCGTGTTTTGCTGAATTTTATGGTGGCTATCATTGTGACTTTTTGTGTGGGAGCCTTTGTTCGAGATGTTGAGTTGCCTTTGTCAGGTTGGCTAGGTTCAGGTGCCCTCTTACTTCTATCAAGCTTGGTCTTTTTGGCCTTTGGCTTGCTTATCGCTCAGATTAAATCCCAACAAATCATGTCTGTGGTTGCAAATATCACCTACCTTGGCTTGGCTATTGTGGGTGGTTCATGGATGCCTATTTCCATGTTTCCAAAGTGGGTTCAGAGCATTTCTGAGTGGACGCCTGTCTATCATGTCAATGAATTGGTCGTTAATTTTGCTATCAATGGGAAATTTTCATGGAAATCACTCCTGTTTATTGTAGCTTATACTGCAGTAGCAACAGGGCTTGCACTCTTTATCAAGTCTCAAAGGGAAAGTGATCGAGGTTAAAGGAGAAATAATGGATATCTGGCAGAAAATGTATGAAAAGGCTCAAGCCTTGTATCAGCCACAGGAAGTCTCAGACTTTGTCTATGCTAGACACGTTGTGGCTGCCGTTGAGGCTGAAGATGGACAAATTTTTACAGGCTTTTGTATGGAAGGAACTTGTGGTGTTTTCCATCTATGTGCTGAAAGGGCTGCCCTTTTCAATATGTATCAAGAGTCTGGTCAGACCAAGGTTAAGCGAATTATCGCCTTTCGCGACCAGCCACCTCATGGTGGACCGTCTGGCATGCCTTGTGGGGCTTGTCGAGAATTTCTAATGGAACTCCATCCTGATAATCGTAACTTGGAGTTTATGATTGACTACGAAACACGTCAAACCATTACTTTGGGCGAATTATTGCCACTATGGTGGGGAGAAGAACGGGCTCAACAGTTTGAAGAGAAGTTAGAAGATAAGTCTTAAGGTTTATAAAATCAATAATCCTCGCATTCTAAGTGTGAGGGTTATTGTTTTGAAATTAATTTCAGAAAATTCGAAATTTACCTTAAAATTCAAAATGAAAGTGCTATACTATTCTGTGAAAATAGAAAGAAGGTTTCATTATGGAGTCACTTGTATCTTTTAGTAAATGGCTCAGCAAATGGTTTACTGTAGCTGTTATCCTTTGGGCGGCCTTTAACTACGCCCTTCCTGCAACTAGTAGTTGGGTCATTCCCAATACGGCTTATCTGCTTGGTTTGATTCTTTTTGGTATGGGGCTTACCTTGACAACTGAAGATTTTAAACGTATTGCTAAGCGTCCAATTCCAGTTGTTCTCGGGACTGTAGCTCACTATGTCATCATGCCTGGTTTGGCTTGGTTGCTTTGTATGATTTTCCATCTGAAAGGTGCTACAGCAGCAGGGGTTATCCTTGTTGGCTCTTGTCCAAGTGGGACTTCATCGAGTGTCATGGCCTTCCTTTCAGGTGGGGATGTTGCCTTGGATGTCTCTATTGAAACCCTCTCAACTCTCTTGGCACCACTCATGATTCCAACCCTCTTGTCATTCTTGGCTGGTCAGTACGTGAGTGTCCCTGCCCAAAGCCTCTTCCTAAGTACCTTGCGTATCGTGGTTGTCCCTATTATCTTGGGTGTGCTCGTTCACTCAATCTTTGGTAAGAAAATCGATGCCATCATCAAGATTATGCCTTTGATTTCACAAGCCGCCATCCTCTTGATTGTTGGAGCAGTTGTTTCTGCCAACCATGCCAATATTTTCACAGCAGCGACAGCCCTTGTTATCCCAGTTGTTATGCTTCATAACCTTTGTGGTTATGCCCTTGGTTTTGGATTTTCAAAAATCCTTGGTTTGGAAGAACCACAACAAAAAGCCATTACTTTCGAAGTGGGGATGCAAGACTCAAGTCTTGGAGCAACCCTTGCCATGAAATATTTCGTGCCACAAGCTGCCATCCCATCAACTATCTTCAGTATTTGGCACAATATCTCAGGTTCTATCCTCTCATCATGGTGGAAGAACCATTCAAAAAATAGTCATTAAGATAAATGAAAAGCTGACCTTGGGTTGGCTTTTATTTTTTAATAAAGAATCTTTTTCGAGACTGTCCTTAGGTGATGATGGGCGTCAGCGAACGTCAAGGAAGTTCCATACCTAAGCTTAGAGTATAAGGTCTCGATATTTCTGAAACTCTGAAGTTTAAGTTCTTAGGGGGGTATCATAGCGGAAAGTCTCAGTTAAACTCACTTTGTTCACAAAAAGAATCACCTGCCAATCTTTGCAGACTTTCTTAGTTCATGGTTCATTTGAAATAGTTTATTTACCACTTGAAAAGGACATTCTTGACTATGTTATAATGGAAGGACAAAAGCAGTTTAGGAGAATGTTATGGCAACAATTGGTATTGATTTGGGAACGACGAATAGTCTAGCGGTTACCTATCGTGAGGGTGAGGTTGAGCTGATTCCAAATGGCTTTGGCGAATATTTGACGCCTAGCGTGGTCCATGTGTCTGATGATGTTTTGACGGTTGGAAAAATTGCGAAGGAACGCTTAGTGACTGACCCTGAGAATACGGCCCAACTCTTTAAACGTTCAATGGGAACCAATGAAATATTTTACCTTGATGGGGAAGCTTTCTCGGCAACGGATTTGTCAACTTTGGTGGTTAAACAATTAGTAGCAGATGCGGAGAGTTACTTAGGTGAAAGGGTAGATGAGATACTTATTAGTGTGCCAGCTTATTTTAACGAGAAGCAACGATCTGCGACTAAGGCTATTGGACAACGATTGGGCATTAAGGTAGAACGTTTGATTAACGAGCCTTCTGCGGCAGCTATTTCTTGTCATAAGATTGGTATGGACGAGTCTTTCATCGTTTTCGACTTTGGAGGAGGAACGCTTGATGTTTCTGTGGTTGATTGCTTTGATAATGTGATTTCAATTGTTTCCATTGCAGGTGATAACTTCTTGGGTGGTAGTGACTTTGATAAGGCTATTGCTGAAGACTTTTGCCAGTCGCAAGGGATTGATTTGGAGAAATTAGATAGGAAGCAAAAGTCTAGTCTCCTCTTGTCTTCAGAACGTTGCAAGCTCAAGCTACAAAAGGAAAAACTGGCTGCAGTCTCCTTAACTTACGATGACCAATATTACATGAAACAATACACTCAAGCTGAGCTTAAGTCCATTATTCAACCTGTTCTTGACCGTGTTAAGAAAGTCATTGGTAGAGCGGTGAGTGATAGCGGCTACAGGGCTCATGAGCTAGATGCCTTTATCTTGGTTGGTGGGTCTAGCATGATGCCTTTGGTTCAATCCTATATCATGAATCTTCTCAATCTTCCTATTAAGCGTTTGAAGGATATGGATGAGTTGGTTGCGCGTGGTTTGGGGACTTATTTAGCTGTTAAAGAGCGTCAGGAAAAGGTCAAAGATTTGGTAATTACTGATATTTGTCCTTTCTCATTGGGAATCAGTGCCTATGACTCTGACTTTGATAAAAATATTTTTTCAAAGGTTATTAATAAGCTGTCTGTCCTTCCGACCTCAGCTAGCAAATTTTATTATGCCAGCCGGGGACAGAAACAATGTCGCTTTATGATTTATCAGGGAGAATCGCTCGATCCTGAGGCAAATCTTTTTTTGGATGAGTTTATTATCGATGTTCCTGGGACTGCGACTAAGACAGAGTTTTTTGAGACCACCTTTACTTACGATATTAATTCCATGCTCTATATAGAGGTTAAACTGGGGTCAACAGGCGAGACTAAAACGTATCGTATCGGTAGTCAAAGTAAAATCGAAGAGGTCGACAAGAGTGAGCATCTGGAGAATATCAAGCTTGTCTCTGATCAATTGTCCTTTGAGGCCGACTTTAAAACGCAGTCTGAGCGTGCCTATCGTTTAGTCATGGAGATGCCTTATAAGATGCAACTACATTTTTTGTGGCAGATGGAAGATTTTGAAAAAGGCTATCAGTTGGCTATTAACAATATCAAGAAACGAAAAGAAATCGTGAAACGCTACCAAGCTTATCTTGATAGCATTGAAAATATCATGTCACTAGATGATTTGGATATTTTCCGTCAAGAAAAAGACGACCATGAGGAGAATGGTAAGCCCTTTGATAGGTCTGATGACCCTAATTTCTGGAGATAGGAGGTGACGCATGAATTTTTGGTCGATTTTAGGCATTCAACCAACCAATAATCTTAAGGACATCAAGAGAGCCTACGCCAAACAGAGTAAGGTTTATCACCCTGAGGATGATCCTGAAAATTTCCAACGCCTGCAAAAGGCTTATCAAGAGGCCCTTGCCTGGCAAAAATCGCATTCTGGAAATGAGGAGAATAGTGCTGTCATAGGCCATAAACAGACCGATGGTAGCGTGGTTGGGGTGGTGTCTACCTCCCAGCTAGAAGCTTCCTTTAAACAAGCTGCAGATAGTAGCGAGTCTGTTCAAGAGCAAGAAAGTATTGATGAACTTGAGCTTACAGATTATGCAACTGAAAAAGTCAACGACGAGCAAGTGACTGAATATGAGGTTCAGCAGGTGGATGCTGAAGAAGAGCAGAAGCAACTGGATGAGCTAACTTTATCAGATACTCATGAAATGTTCAATCACAGTGAGCCTCATTCAAGGACTCGCGAGGATTCTGTCCTAAATGAAGATTTAGCTATCGAAGAGCAGGATAGTTTTCTTCAGACTGTTGAGCTATATTTCCTATATAATACTCTAACTATTTCTAAACTCAAAGACTATATGAGTGAGTGTGCTGCTTTGGGCTGGTTGGACGACCAGGATTTTGCCTACCGTTTTACCAAAACTATTGGTGCTATACTTGAAAGAGGTGGCCTAAGTTATGAGACCTTGGAAGGAATTGAAAGTCTAGCCAAGGATTATGGCTTCGCATTGTTGGAAGACTACCTTTGTGACCTCTTGGATAAGAGACACAAAAAGAACGCTTGGCAAGGACCTCCTCTTCGTCCAATGACAGAAGTGACAGAGCCCACACGGACAGGTGGAGGGGTGATTGTCTTATCCTTTATAGTAATGGTATGTGGTATTTTTTTCCTCGCTAATGGCTTTTTCACCAGAGAGATGCAGAAATCGCAACCTAAGAAAATAGAGGTCATCACAGGCCTTACAGGAAATGAACTGGTCTCACAGGGAACGGTAGATAAGGCAGCTTCAGCCATATCTGATTTGGCTAAAAAATCAGACAAGCCCATTTCTGATACAAAGAAAGTGGTCTATGACCAAGCTAGTTCAACCTTTGTGATTGAGGACAGCTCGACAGGACAGCATCAAGAACTACCGGGGGTGACAGAGGTTTATGTCCTGCCAGTTTATGAAAATGGACAAGAAGACAAGGGGTTAGCCACAAGTAACGACGGTAGCAATTGGGAACTCAGAGATACTGATGGCCAAGTTCGTGGTCCCATTACTTTATCAGTAGCCATGTCATCAGATATTGCTATCAAGAGTGAAAATGGTAGCTACACTACGGTAGAAAAGGAGTAGAGACATGAAAGATTTTATTTTGAGAAATATTGAAAGAGTCTTCTCTCTCCTCCTTACAGGTATTTTTCTAGCCCTGCTGTATTTTGGAAATGAGAAAGGTTTGCATCTCTGGTTTGACAGTGGACGTGAGAGTGGTAGTCTGGGCTTGGTGACAGGAATATTTATCTTTTTCGTACTTGCTCTTTCTTCTGGTATTTGGATACTAACGGATAAATTTCTTCTATTTATTTTAACCAAGATGGGCTATTATAGCGAGGACTGGTCAAAGGTAGTAGGTGTCATAGTTGGAAAGAGAATTGCTAAGGCACCAAGAACGAGTACCAATCATTTCCTAGTCGTTAAAGTTGGTGAGGCAAAACGTAACTTTTTCGTTAGTCGAGATGACTTCTATACCCTTGAAAAAGGTGATAGCCTTTGGCTACGGAAAGTCAGAGTGCATTATAAAGGACATGTCGTCCGCACTTATTACGAACTTGCTGAGAGATATTAGACTATAGAAAGCTGACCTTTGGTCGGCTTTTTATAATGACTAAAAGTTACAAAAAAACTTAGGAGAGGACCTAAGTTTTTGTTAATAAGATTATTTATCTATGTTTAAAAGTCTTTCAATCTCTTGATAAAGTATTTCTGTAGGTTGATAGGCTTTACTTATCTGAGTTAGAGAATGTAATTTAGACCAATCTTTTTGAGAAATTAATGCTTGGAATAAATCTAAGACTTCAGACTCTGTTTTTTTTCGAGAGACAAGTCCTACCTGGGCTAACTCAGCTCGTAAGGCGTTATCAAACTGATCAAAATCTTGAGGAAGAATAAGGCTAGGAATGCCTTGTTCGATACATCCCATTAGAATACCTGAACCAGCGTGATGTATCACAAAGTCCATTTTATCTAGAATGTCTGTGTAGGGCAGATAATCAAAAAGTAAAAGATTGTTATTTAGATGATGTGGCGGATTTTGCAAACCACTTGGGTTACCTAGTGTGACATAGAAATGATAGTCAGGATATTCTTGACTTAGCATTTTGGCCAATTTCACCATTCTTTCTTTTTCCCATTTTAAATGGGTACCACAAGTCACTAACACGCGTTTTTGAGAGGTCGTGAAATACTGTTCTTGTTCCTTGGGTAGTTTGTCAAAAGAAAGGCAGCGATAACCAACCCACTTAAGATGGGATGGAAAATCATCTCTAAACTCCAACTCTTTTATTCCCAGAGCCAGAATTGAATAAGGAGAATAGATGGTTTCTGTACCATCCTCTCTATAAAGTTTGAAATCTTGTAAATTTTTAAGATTTCTTTTAACAAGTGCAAAGCCAATTCTTTTTGCCATGCGAATAATCTGTCTACCCAGTGCATCTCTACATTTGTAGAGGATTCCCTGATGGGGTTTCCAACCTCCTAAATAAGCAGGAGTAGTTGTGCGACTCTCAATAGCTACTGGACTTGGGAGGGTCGTAATCCAGGGAATTCCCAAACGGTCTGCTAAAATACCAGCAGGAGCTGCAATGAAATCTGCAATAATCAAATCTGGTTTTCCATCGGACTCCCAAATTCGCTTGATTTCGTCTATAACTTCTGGAATTAGTTTGCTATTTGCGATTAATTGTTGGTACATAATATGTGGTTTTGCTTGCTTTGAGGTATTGGCGATATCTTCCATCACTGTCGGACGATCTGGAAATAAGGCAACACAGTCAAAGCCAATTTTTTCAACTAATTTCTTCTTTTGATAACCTGTAATGACACGTATTTGATAACGAGGGTCTTCTAACAAGGGTTTCACCAGGGTCAAGGTCGGAAATAAATGACCACTAAATGGAACGCTTATCACATCGATTTTTATCACTTTGTCTAATCCAGTCATGAATGATTCCTTTCACATCTTCTTTGTATTCATAGCTATAATGATCCGAATCCACTAGGATATCCGCTTGGTGGGAATCCAAGAATTTAGAATATGGATCTTTTTTTCCTTTAACCACCAGTACCTCTAGTTTTTTGTTGTTTAAGAGTTTTTGGGAGACAGGACCAAGTGCGATTATGCGAAATCTTGGAAGGGATATCTCGTTATCCAAATGATTCAACCATTGAGTAAGCATATTGACCCCTGAACTCTTACAGACAAGAACTACTTCCTGAGCTTCCAACAAGGGAGACAAGTGCTCCTGTAACAACTTTTGGAAACGAAGGTTCAAAATCGTATGCCAATAGTAGATGATATTGGATGCAGAAGCTGACAAGAGGGATACTTGTGGAGACT
This sequence comes from Streptococcus sp. HMSC065H07, assembly GCF_001837325.1. Taxonomy (NCBI): domain Bacteria; kingdom Bacillati; phylum Bacillota; class Bacilli; order Lactobacillales; family Streptococcaceae; genus Streptococcus; species Streptococcus sp. HMSC065H07. Next base: position 31,903 of record NZ_KV832019.1, on the reverse strand, counting down.
TTATATGTTCAAAATCTTGATTGAAGGGAAAATTACTGGCTACCACTGAATAGCCAGATGGACAAATTGCATGGAGGAGGTCTAGTTGCCCAGCTGTCAGCCCGGCACAAGTAATATCACTGCTCCCACTAAGAAAGAGAACCAAGCAATCAGAGCCTAGCATGGTCTGATCAGGAGACAAAGCAGACAAACGGTCTAGATAGGACTTCATCTTACTCATAACGAATCTTTCCATCCGTCACTCGAATCTTCCGCCCCCGCCAATTAATCACAGGAGGTGTCATTAGAACATAGACAAACAGCCAAGGAAGCAGGAAATCATTCAGCACTTCGTAGGTGACTTCATCCAAGTGTAAGCGATTGGTTAGAATGCTTTGTCGATAGAGGAGCATCCAAACTGCCTTGAATACCAGTAAGCTTAAGGATAGAAGAAGATAAGGCCAACCTAAAATAAGACTTAAGATCAAACCTGGGAGAGGCAGAAAACTAGGTAAACCTATGAGGCTAAACAGCTTCCAGTCCAGGTGTTCTTTGAGATAGATGGAGCTAAAGAGAAGCCACCGCTTCATCTGGAGCAAATATTGCTTGGCATCCTTGATAGTCGTTCGAACATTACAGGTAACCCGCGTTTGGATAATGGATACTCCTTTACTCCTTAAAAAATCGGCCACAGCTAAATCATCACACAGATAGTCCTTAATCGCTGTGAAGAGCCCCTGATCTTTTGCAAGTTCTACCGGTAGGATATAAAACATCCCATTAATGGAGTGATTCGCTTCAACTTCTGCCATGGTAAAATAGGTAATAAAGGAATTGCCATTAACGAATGCTGCGACCAGCTTGGACCAGAAATTACTTCTTTCTTGGTTATAGGGAATACCTGTCAGAATGACCTCTTGACCTAGATAGGTAGTCAGCTCACCCATTTTAGAAAAATCAATCACACTATCATCGTCCAAAACAATCAGATAAGGCCGGGTCAGCTCCTCTACAACCTGCTCAATCTTGTAACTCTTGGGATTAATTCCCTGAGGGACGTCTTCAATGAGAAAGATTCGGATACGTTGGGCAAATGACTCATCTTGGCAAATTTTGTTCGCTACATGCTGAGCTTCTGTGTCAGACTGGTCAATTAACCAGTAAAACTCAACTACTTTTGTTTGCTGGAGATTGGCCCGCAAATCACTCTCTAAACGAGGATCCCCAGAGAGGATGGGTTGGACCACCGTAAAAAGCTCTTCTGGGAAGTCCGCAAGATGAGACTGACCTTTTTTATAATAAATGAAGGACAGTAACCAACGGATGAGAAATAAGAGAAGATAAGCAACGCCTAAAAATATAACTAACAATTTCATCTATTAAGTCCCTTTCGTAAATACCTTTCAAGGAGACGAATGATCCATCTTTGGGGAAGCAAGCGACCTAGCCATACTAGCAAGCGATAGCGAAGGCCGATAACAGCATAGGAAGTATCCCTTTCTATGAATCGGATCAACTGCTGAGCGACTTTCTCAGGCTTCATCTGCAAGCGACTGCCTCCCAATGCCTCTACTAGTTTAGGAGGAAAAATAGCTGTTTGGACTGGTCCAAGAATATACAGACCTAGCTGGACCGGGGAATCTGATTGACATAGTTCCTCCTGAAGAGCAAGAGTGTAGTTCTGCAAGGCAGCCTTACTGGCACTGTATGCCGCTAAATAGGGATGGGGAAAAAGAGCTGCTAGTGAGGAAAGTTGGACTAGTCGGATTTTCTGATTTTTCTGCACTAGCAATTTCATTAGCTGGACTGGAGTATGGTAGTTCACCTGCCAGAGCTCTTGTTCCTTTTCTGTGGCTAAATCACTTCCTATGGAGAAGCTAGCTAGTCCTGCACAATTGACCAGAAGGTCAGCATCTAATGCCTTTCCAAAATTCTCCAGTGCTTCCTTATCACACAGATTTAAAACCTTAATTGAAAGTTGTGCCTTGCTTCCAGCTAATTCATTTTGCAGTTGGACTAATTTGTCTGGATTTCGGCCTACTAGAACCAGAAAATCAAGATGTTTTGCCAGTTCAGTTGCTAGGTGACGTCCAATTCCTCCTGTAGCTCCCAAAATAATTGCCTTACTAAATGAGTCTGTTGTTTGCATAACTCTAGTTTATCAGATTTTACTGAAACAGAAAACTACCTCTCAATTCCTTTGGAAAGAATGTTTGTCATGATGGAGGTAAGTTAGGGGATTCTTGCTAAAAAATATTGAAAAGTTTTATGTTAAAGTATTTGTGGCAAGCTTTGATTGATTAATGGATGAAAAATCTTACTGAAGAAGTGTATCTATTCAGAGAAAATGAGTTTAGATAGTATTTGGTTTTGAGTAGTTCTTTCAAAAAAAATTTGCTATGCTAATGTTATGGGAAAACTAAAAATTGACGTGGTCATCGTTCCATTAAGTGGGCATCTTTATCCAACCATGAATCTGCTAATGCCTTTATTAAAAAATCCTCGCTATGATATTCGTTTATTCACAGGACAGCAGAAACGTGCAGTAGCTGAGGAAGCAGGCTTTAAGGTTGTTACTATTCTTGAAGGTCATGAAATGGACTTTGAAAGGGTGGCTAATAATAAGGAGCAATTGGGCCTTTTTTCTGCTTATCGTCAACTATCAGCTAGTCTTGATATTATTAATCTTGTTTCCGATCAATTACTATCGGAATGGAAAGTAAGCCAACCTGATTTAGTCATTGCCGATTATGTCAGTTTGTCGGGTGGACTTGTTGCAGAGCAAATGGGGATTCCGTGGATAACGACAATGGCTACACAATTTGCTATTGAAACGACGGATGGTTCTCCTTGTTTCTTCGGAGGAATGGGAAGTCCGAAGAATCGCAATCAATTGATTCAACAATGGCTAGGCAGAAAACTGACTCGTTTTTTGAAGTACTCCGCCGCTTTTTTATTACGAAATCGATTAAAACGCTATGGTTTTAAGATGTACGACCAAAATGGACAAGAGAGCATCTATTCACCGTATTCTATTTTAGGAATAGGTATGAAAGAATTGGAAATCAAAAAAGGATTCCCAGAACATTATCTCTGGGTGGGTCCAACTGGAGGTTCAGTTGAGCGATGTGAGGATTATCCTCTTGATTTGTCGCCTTTTGCAAATCGTAAAATTGTCTTTGTGACTTGTGGTACCCAATTGGACTGGGCAAAGAATAATTTGATATACCAAACGAAGCTGTTAGCTAAGTCTCATCCTGAGTGTCAGTTTTTTGTAACTTTAGGTCTTGGTGGACAAGAATTCCAATGCCAAAAATTAATGGATAATGTTTCAGTGGTTTCTTATCTTCCCTACAATGAATACATTCCCCAGATGGATTATGTTATTCACCATGGTGGTTCAGGTATTTTTTTCCAATGTATTATAAATAACAAGCCAGCCCTAATACTGCCACACGATTATGACCAGTATGACTATGCTATTCGTGGACTTGAGGCAGGTGTAGCTTTGACTGTTAAAAGAGAGGATGATAAGGCAATTGGGCAAGCTTTTGAGGCGTTGTTGGCTAAGAAAGATTGGTCAGAGCTAAAGGCTTTAAGTCATGCTGCCAAGTCATATCATCCTACAGAAGTAGTGGAGGGTGAAATTGCTCGCCTACTGGCAGACAAGGAGAAAAAACGATGAAGAAAGTTTTAGTAACGGGGGCTACAGGTTTCTTAGGCAAATATGTCGTGGAAGAATTGGTTGATCACGGTTATCAAGTCCGAGCTTTCGGTCGTAATCATACAATTGGCCAATCTCTGGTAAATGCCTCTGTGACCTTTGTTCAAGGAAATTTGACAAACCAAGAGGATTTGACCAAAGCTTGTCAGGAAATGGATATGGTCATTCATGCCGGTGCTTTGTCAACTGTCTGGGGTCCTTGGGAAGATTTTTACCAAACGAATGTCTTAGGAACTAAATATGTCCTTGAGGCTTGTCGTGAGGCTAATATCAAGCGCTTAGTATATGTGTCGTCTCCAAGTATTTATGCAGCGCCTAGAGACCAGCTTGGTATCAAAGAAAGCGATGCCCCTCAGGAAAATAGGCTTAACAATTACATTCGAAGTAAATTGGCATCAGAAAAACTATTTAAAGATTATCCTGATGTGTCTAGTGTTATATTGCGACCTCGTGGACTTTTTGGGATTGGAGACACCAGCATTTTGCCACGTGTTCTTAATCTTAGCCAGAAGATCGGTATTCCTTTGATTGGTGATGGTCGTCAACTGATGGATATGACCTGTGTGGAAAATGTTGCTTTGGCTATTCGTCTGGCTTTGGAAACTCCTCAAGCAGCTGGAGAAGTTTATAATATTACCAATGGAGAACCCAGAGTATTTAGAGACTTGATTGAGGAAACCTTGAGAGGTTTGGGCTATCCCATCCGTTATCGCAAAATCCCAGCTCCACTTGTGTCTGCTATTTCAAGTAGTTTGGAGTGTATTTATAAGAGACTAAAGCTCAAAGGAGAGCCAGCCCTAACACGCTATACCTATTATTTGCTACGCTATAGTCAGACTTTGGATATTAGCAAGGCGGAGCGTGACTTGGGCTATCGGCCTAAAATAACGATTTCAGAAGGGATTGAACAATATGTCCAAGATTATCGAAAGCATTGATTATTTTCCTGCGGGATATTGTACAAGCTATACTGGTCTTTTGTTCAAGAAAGTTAAGAATAAAAAAATGACCTTTCCAGCCGGTGTCTTTCTAATCAAACACAGAGATAAAGGCTATCTGCTTTATGATACAGGTTATCACTACGATATTAAGACCAAGCTTCGCTATGGCTTGTATCGTTTGGGAACGCCGGTGCAGATGACAGAAAAGGATCAGATTTCAAGCTTGTTGAAGGCGAGGGGGATTAGGCCTGAGGACATTACCTATGTTATGCTTTCCCATCTGCATCCTGATCATTTGGGAGGAGCTGGCTTCTTTCCTAATGCGAGCTTCCTTCTGACTCAGGAGGTTTATGAGGTTTATCAGAAGCCTAAGTTGAAGGATTTGATTTTTAAGGAATTTTTGCCAGTGTCTTTTGAGAAACAGTTAAGAGTAATCAAGGCTAATCAACAAAACTCAACTTTTCCTTATCGTCCGACCTGTGATTTATTTGGAGATGGAAGTATCTTGGTAGCCTCTGTTGATGGCCATGCCAAGGGTCAGGCTTGTCTCTACTTTCCAGATTATAATCTTTTTATCGCAGCGGACTTGTGCTGGGGTGTCGATTTGCTACCTTATACGAAACAAATGCACCTCATTCCGTCCTTGGTTCAGGATAATATGTCGGATTATATTAAGGGAACTGAGTTACTAGAGGACATCCTAAAAGATGGGACGGAAGTACTAGTTAGCCATGACCCTGTAGAAAGGATAGAGCGTATCTTGTATGAAAAAAATAACCTTTCTTAAAACCTTTATCCAAACCAGATGGCTTCACAACTTCAAAACGAGAGCAGCTTTAGAAGCTTATCAGAAAAAGCAATTATCTAACTATATGGATTTTCTAAAGCGAGAGTCTCCTTATTTCAAAAATGGTGTTCCTACTGACTTCGACCATATGGATAAGACCTTTATGATGACGCATTTTAACGAGTTAAACACTCAAGGCATCGATCGCGATGAGGCTTTAGCCTTGGCTATTGAGAGTGAAAAGACTCGTGACTTCACCGAACTTAAAGGTGAAGTGGCTGTTGGTTTATCATCAGGAACATCGGGACATCGTGGCCTCTTCATCACGACCGAGAAAGAGCGAAGCATGTGGGCGGCAGCTATTTTAGCTAAGATGTTGCCAAAGAGTCATCTTTTTGGCCACCGAATTGCCTTTTTCCTTAGAGCAGATAATGAACTCTACCAGACTATCAATATGTCATTGATACGATTAGAATACTTCGATATTTTCAAAAATACCGATGAACATATTGAACGTCTTAATCATTATCAACCGACTATTGTTGTGGCACCAGCTTCCATGTTAATAGAGTTGAGCAAGCGTCTTAAGGCAGGAGACTTGTCTATCTCACCGCAAAAAATTGTCTCTGTAGCAGAAATTTTAGAGGATAGTGATAGAATTCGCATCTCGAGTGCTTTTAAGCTACCCATTATTGACCAGGTTTATCAAGCGACGGAAGGTTTTCTAGCCTGCACCTGTTCTGCAGGATATCTTCACCTCAATGAGGATATCATTTTTGTAGAGAAAGAGTATCTGGATGAGCATCGATTTTATCCAGTGATAACGGATTTCAAGCGAAGCAGTCAACCTGTTTACCGATACAAACTTAATGATATCTTGGTTGAAAATCCTGAACCTTGTCCATGTGGTTCTCATTATACAAGGATTGACAAGGTCGAAGGTCGCTCCGATGATATCTTCTACTTTGAAGGTCAGGATGGAGGACAGGTGACAATCTATCCTGATTTTATCAGGCGTTGTATTCTCTTTGTGGAAAATGTTGGAGACTATCAAGTCAAGCAACATTCAGAGAAGATTGTTGAAGTCTGTCTCAGCCAACGAGACGAGCAAGTAGAAGAAGCTATCACAGCTCAGTTTCAACTCTTGGCGCAGCAAAAGCAGTTTAAGGTTCCAGAAATCCATTTTTCCGATTATCATTGGGATACCAGTCGAAAACTCAAACGTATTCAGCGTTTATGAAAGGATGAATGACAATGACAGAAGTAAAAAGACATGTTGAAATCGCAAGTTATGGAGTTTGTCTTCCAAACCAAACCGTACAATTCAAAAATCAAACACGTTATCGTGTTGTAGAAGATGAAGAAACACAGTTGGATTTGGCCGAAGTGGCTATCCAACGAGCTCTTGAAAATGCCAATTTGAAAATTGATGACATTGATTGTCTTGTCTCAGCCAGTGCAGTTGGTGTGCAGCCTATTCCTTGTACTGCAGCCTTGATTCATGAGCGCGTGGCAAAAGGACTTGCCATCCCAGCCATGGATATCAATACGACTTGTACAAGTTTTATCTCAGCTTTATCAACAATGTCCTACTTGATTGAAGCTGGTGAATACCATCGTGTTTTGATTGTATCTAGTGAGGTCGGAAGTCTGGGTCTCAATCCGAAACAAAAAGAAAGTTTTGAACTCTTTAGTGACGGAGCAGCAGCCTTTATTTTCCAATCAAGTTCTCAAGACAAAGGGGTTATTGCAAGTCTACAACATACCTGGTCAGAAGGTGCTCATGATACTGAAATCCGTGGAGGTTTGACTTCTTACCATCCTAAAAAATATTCAGAAAAGTCAAAAACGGACTTTATGTTTGATATGAAGGGCAAGAAAATTCTCCTTTTATCAGCGCATAAGCTTCCTGATATGTTCCAAGAATTCCAAGAGAAAACTCACTTGGCTCTTGCGGATGTGGACTACATCATTCCCCATCAAGCTAGTCGCGCCTTATCTTTGGTAATGGATAAACTTGGTATTGCTGAAGATCAATATCTTAACATAGTTACTGACTATGGTAATATGGTTTCTGTATCTGTTCCATTTGGTTTAGCTTACTCATTAGATCATGGCTTAGTTAAAGAAGGAGATGTCGTCTACCTTTTGGGAACAGCAGCAGGTATGACGGTTAACATGTTGGCCTTGAAATTATAATTTCTTGGCTAGAAACGAGTAGTGTCAAAATGACGGATGAACCTTCTTTTGCTTATAACTTAAGATAGAGTTGACTGAAAGGTCAGCTCTTTTTTTGCCTTTATGTCACATGACAAATGTCATATCATGTCATGACATCTGGTGCTAAAAAGAGAGTGACCAAAAAGATATACTTTAGTCATAACTTAGAAATAATAAAAAACGAAAGAGGTCATCTCATGAAAATCAAAACATCTTACCTTATCTACGCAGTTATCGGAACTATCTTTGCTGGACTTAGCATGTTTACTGACATCTTTGAAAAAGGCAATTTTGAAGCTATCTTCTCAAATCTTGGCATGATTATTGGCTTGTCTATCTCAGCCTACATTCTCATCACTATGGCTAAAAGTTTTATCGACCTTGTCATAAATGATTTAAAAAACTAGGAGGCCCAGAATGAAACTATTGAAAATACTAAGCATTATGCTCCTAGCAACAACTTGGACCATCCTCTTTGCTTATGTCCTACTTCATGGCAGCAGTGATATTCTCTATAGTGTTATGGGTGTGTCTGTTGCAGCTTGTTATGTTTTTTTAGCTTTTTATCAAAAGAAAGGAAATCACAAGCATGAGTGAAGCAATCCTTCAAGTCACAAATCTTGTCAAAAAAATCAAAGGAAAAACGATTTTAGACCATATTAGCTTTGAGGTGGGAAAAGGAGACTGTCTTGCTTTAATTGGGCCAAATGGTGCTGGTAAAACGACCTTAATGTCCTGTATTCTTGGCGATAAGAAAGCCAGTAGCGGTCAAGTATTTATCAAGGGCAAAACGGGTAAAGCGCAAGATCAAATTGCGGTTCTCCTCCAAGAAAATACCATTCCCTCGCAATTGAAAGTCAAGGAACTGATTGCTTTTTTCCAAGATATTTCTGAAAATGGATTATCTAAAGAAGAGATACAAGCACTCTTACAATTCAAAGACGACCAGTATCAGCAGTTCGCAGACAAACTCTCAGGGGGACAAAAACGTCTTCTTGCCTTTGTCCTCTGTCTTATTGGTAAGCCTGACATTCTCTTTTTAGATGAACCGACAGCAGGGATGGACACTACGACACGCCAACGCTTTTGGGAAATCATAAATGATCTGAAAAAGTCAGGTGTGACTATTCTTTATTCGTCCCACTATATCGAAGAAGTCGAGCACACAGCTGACCGCATTTTGGTTCTTCATCAGGGGAAACTCATTAGGGATACTACGCCACATGCTATGCGTAGCGAAGAAAAGGAAAAGCAAGTCACCTTAGCAAGTCGCTTTGTGCCAAGTATTGACAAACTGGCAGCCATTTATGAAGTGACTGAAAAACGTGATGTTGTCACCTTTATGACTAAAGATATTGAAAGTGTATGGAGTAGTTTGCAAGCTCTAGGCTGTCGCATTTCTGACATTGAAATTCAAAACAAGACACTTTTAGATAGCCTATTTGATAGCACAAGGGAGGACAAGTCATGAAAGCACTACTTAAAATCGAATGGATAAAAACATGGCGCAGTTGGCCAGTCTTTATCATGTCTATCGGAATGCCCGTCGGATTTTTCCTCTTGTTTTCAGGTATGGAGATGAGTCCTGACCCAGCGTCACAAAAAGCTTTTATCTTGTCCTATATGTTGACCATGACAGGATTCTCTATGTCCAGCTTTGGCTTTTTTACCTTTCCCTACATGCTTAGAGAGGACCAAACGGAGCACTGGCTAACCTATATCGAACATTCAAAAATCAGTATTCAGGCCTATTACCTTTCTAAAATCTTCCGTGTTCTTATGAACTTTATGGTAGCTATCCTAGTGACTTTCTGTGTGGGAGCTTTTGCGCGTGATGTTGAGATGCCATTCTCACATTGGCTTGGTTCAGGTGCTCTGTTACTCTTGTCAAGCCTAGTCTTCCTATCCTTTGGCTTGCTCCTAGCTCAAATTAAGTCTCAACAAATCATGTCTATCGTCGGAAATATCGTCTTTCTTGGACTTGCTATTATCGGTGGTTCTTGGATGCCAGTAACCATGTTTCCAAAATGGGTTCAGCATATTTCTGAGTGGACACCCATCTATCATATCAATCAATTGGTAGTTAATTTTGCCAAAAAAGGGGAATTTTCATGGAAATCACTCATTTTTATCCTGGTCTATGCTACAATAGCTACAGGCTTAGCCTTTTTTATCAAATCTTACAGAGAAAGTGACCATGTTTAGAACTTACCAGAAAAATGATTTCGCTTATTTTGTTAGTCTGATTTTCCTTGTCTTTCCAGTATTGGGAGTCTTTGGTGGGTATTTTCCAGTTTGGACCATAGTTTTGACTGGACTGTTTACCATAGCTTATCTCCTGATGGTGTATTTGAAAAAAGCTTATAGTAAGTGGATTCCCTTTCTGTGGTTTTACACTCTAGCTTACATTATCTTTATGACCATGACCTTCCAGGGGGGCATGATGTGGTTTATTTTTTTCAACGTCAATCTTCTCGTTTGGCGCTTTGAGGATAGCATATCATCTTATCGCTTCTTATCCTTTCTAGCGACACTCTTGATTTTGACGTCATCATCCTTCCTATTGACAGACGATTTGGGTACCCACCTCATGTCTATGGCTATTCTCCTCTTTTCGTTGGGAATGTACTATTTTCAAAACCGTATACGTCAGGAGAGAAAGATGGAAGAAGCCAACCGTACCATCAATATCCTATCAGCTGAAAATGAACGTAATCGTATTGGTCGTGACTTGCACGATACCTTGGGACACACCTTTGCCATGATGAGTCTTAAAACCGAGTTGGCTCTAAAACAGATGGACAAGGAGCAGTATGATGCTGCTAGAAAGAATCTGGAAGAATTGAACCAAATTAGCCGTGACTCCATGTACGAGGTGCGTGAGATTGTCAATCAGCTCAAGTATCGAACGGTAGCTGAGGAGTTGCTAGAACTTGAGCGGCTCTTTGACCTATCGGATATCGTCTTGACCGTGGACAGCAGTCTTGACTTAGACAGCCTGTCACCAGTTACTCAGTCTACCTTATCTATGGTACTTCGTGAACTGGCCAATAATGTCATTAAACATAGTCAGGCTGATAGCTGTCAGATTCGTCTAAGTCGTCATCATGGGATTGTTTTAGAGTTTGAAGATGATGGTTGTGGCTTTGAGGAAGTCACTGGACAAGAACTACACAGTATTAGAGAGCGCCTCAGTTTGGTAGATGGAGAGTTGGAAATTCTGTCTCAATCGCATCCAACAACCATTCGTGTGCATTTGAAAGAGGGAGGAAAAGCATGAAATTATTAGTCGCCGAAGACCAGTCAATGTTGAGGGACGCCCTCTGCCAACTTCTCATGCTGGAGGACGATGTCGAGGAGGTCCATGCGACCAGTGATGGCCAAGAAGCCATTGCTCTCTTGGAAAAAGAAGAGGTAGACGTGGCCATTTTAGACATTGAAATGCCAGTTAAAACAGGCCTTGATGTTCTTGAGTGGATCCGTGCCAACCAAAGAGAAACGAAGGTCGTTATAGTGACCACCTTCAAACGAAAAGGCTATTTCAAACGAGCCCTTGCAGCCCACGTGGATGCCTACGTGCTCAAAGAGCGTTCCATCAGTGACCTCATGGCGACCATCCATACCGTCCTAGCAGGTCATAAGGAGTACTCACCAGAGCTTGTCGAAGGTGTCGCCTTTGACAATAATCCACTCAGTCAACGTGAACAAGAAGTCTTGGCCATGGTTGCCCAAGGTTCAACCAACCAAGAAATCGCTGAAAGCCTCTTTCTTTCAAATGGAACTGTCCGAAATTACATGACAGCCATCCTGACTAAACTCGATGCAGGCAACCGAACAGAAGCCGTCCGCATTGCCAAAGAAAAAGACTGGTTGGGATGAGGAGAAATAGATAAGAATGAAGTCACTATTGGTGGCTTTTCTTGTGTCTTATAATCTATCTAAACATTCACAAGCAAGCCAAGCCTAGAAATGGTAAAATGAAGTGAATTGTGCTTATTCAAGTGAGTAAAATACAAAGACTAATGTGGGAGAATCAAATGGGAAAAATCATCTTTGAGGTGGCAAATCATGTCTAAGTTGCAGATTCTATTTTGGGCTTGGTCCATAGGCTTCGTCGTTTTGTCATTTACAATATTTCTTTTTCGCTATTTGTATCTCAAAGAACTTAATCGTAAAAAGAGGTCTACAGAGAGCATAAAAGGTAGCGTAGTTGGCTATAGATACTATACTGATGCCATTGCTCCGATTGTAGAGTATGTCGTCAATGGTAAAGCTTTTAGAAGAAGTCTGGAGTATGAGTGGGTCACGACAGTTTCACTTCCTTGGAAGAGTTCCAAAGCCACCTCTAATCCAGACTTGTTGGCTAAAAGACTTGTTCTATACACCAATTCGTCAGTGCCATATACTGCCAAGGATTTTTTTCCTTTGGGATCACCCCTGACGGTTTGGTACAATCCAGATAATCCCAAAGAATCCTATGTCGAACGTTTTTGTGGAGCTGTGAAAGTTTATAAATTGACTTATTGGCTATTGGTTTTGACGCTTGTTATCATCACGATTATTTGTTTGACTATGGCAGTCCGATAAATGCTTTATATCATACAATCTGAGTCTGTCTTTTTAGACAGATTTTTTTGTTTTTTCAAGTATCAAAACTATTTTCTCTTTTGCTAAATAACACTTGGTTTCCTTTTTTAACTGCTTTATAATAGAGTAATACTGATACCTTCTGCTGTGATAAAGAAGGCAGATTTTAGGAGATGAGAAATTGGCTTTTTGTGTTTAGAGGACACGGTTTGTTGATTTTTTACTTTAGGAGATAGATATGGCGATGATTGAAGTGGAACATCTTCAGAAAAATTTTGTGAAGACTGTTAAGGAACCGGGCTTGAAGGGGGCTTTGCGTTCCTTTATTCATCCTGAAAAGCAGACCTTTGAAGCGGTCAAAGATTTGACCTTCGAGGTGCCCAAGGGGCAGATTCTTGGTTTTATCGGAGCAAATGGTGCTGGGAAGTCGACCACAATTAAAATGCTAACAGGAATATTGAAACCGACATCTGGTTTTTGTCGGATTAATGGCAAGATTCCACAGGATAATCGTCAAGATTATGTCAAGGATATTGGGGTTGTTTTTGGACAACGAACCCAGCTATGGTGGGATTTGGCCCTGCAAGAGACTTACTCGGTTTTGAAGGAGATTTACGATGTGCCAGACTCGCTCTTCCACAAGCGCATGGATTTTTTGAATGAAGTTTTAGATTTGAAGGAATTTATCAAGGATCCTGTACGGACTCTTTCGCTTGGTCAACGGATGCGGGCGGATATTGCGGCTTCCTTGCTTCACAATCCCAAGGTTCTTTTTTTAGATGAGCCAACTATTGGTTTGGATGTGTCAGTCAAGGATAACATTCGTCGGGCTATCACTCAAATCAATCAGGAGGAAGAGACCACTATTCTATTGACCACTCACGACCTGAGTGATATTGAGCAACTCTGTGATAGGATATTTATGATTGATAAGGGACAAGAGATTTTTGATGGAACGGTGAGCCAGCTCAAGGAAACCTTTGGCAAGATGAAGACTCTCTCCTTCGATCTGATACCAGGTCAAAGTCATTTAGTCTCTCATTATGAAGGCTTGCCTGATATGACCATTGATAGGCAAGGAAATAGCCTGACTATTGAATTCGATAGTTCTCGCTACCAGTCAGCTGATATTATCAAGCAAACTCTGTCTGATTTTGAAGTCCGTGATTTGAAGATGGTGGATACGGATATTGAGGATATTATCCGTCGCTTCTACCGAAAGGAGCTCTAAGGTGGTCAAATTGTGGAGACGGTATAAACCCTTTATCAATGCAGGGATTCAGGAGTTGATTACCTATCGTGTCAACTTTATTCTCTATCGGATTGGAGATGTCATGGGGGCTTTTGTGGCCTTTTATCTCTGGAAGGCTGTCTTTGACTCCTCCCAGGAGCCTTTGATTCAGGGCTTTAGCATGGCGGATATCACCCTTTATATCATCATGAGTTTTGTGACCAATCTCTTGACCAGGTCTGATAGCTCCTTTATGATTGGGGAGGAGGTCAAGGATGGCTCCATTATCATGCGCTTGTTGCGACCAGTGCATTTTGCGGCTTCTTACCTCTTTACGGAGCTTGGTTCCAAGTGGTTGATTTTTATCTCTGTTGGACTGCCATTTTTAAGTGTCATTGTTTTGATGAAAATCTTATCTGGGCAAGGCATTGTAGAAGTGCTGGGGTTGATGGTTCTATATCTCTTTAGCTTAACGCTCGCCTATCTGATTAACTTTTTCTTTAATATCTGTTTTGGTTTTTCAGCCTTTGTGTTTAAAAATCTTTGGGGTTCCAATCTACTCAAGACTTCCATAGTGGCTTTTATGTCTGGAAGTTTGATTCCCTTGGCTTTCTTTCCAAAGGTGGTTTCAGCTATTCTCTCCTTCTTGCCTTTTTCATCCTTGATTTACACTCCGGTTATGATCATTGTTGGGAAATACGATGCCAGTCAGATTCTTCAAGCGCTTTTGCTCCAGTTCTTCTGGCTTATAGTGATGGTGGGCTTGTCTCAGTTGATTTGGAAACGAGTCCAGACATTCATCACCATTCAAGGAGGTTAGTATGAAAAAATATCAACGCATGCATCTGATTTTTATCAGACAATACATCAAGCAAATCATGGAATACAAGGTGGATTTTGTGGTTGGTGTCTTGGGAGTCTTTCTGACACAAGGTCTGAACCTCTTATTTCTCAATGTCATCTTTCAACATATCCCATCCCTAGAAGGATGGACTTTTCAAGAGATTGCCTTTATCTATGGATTTTCCTTGATTCCAAAGGGATTAGATCATCTCTTTTTTGACAATCTCTGGGCTTTAGGTCAACGGCTAGTCCGAAAAGGGGAATTTGATAAGTATTTGACTCGTCCTATCAACCCTCTCTTTCACATCCTGGTTGAGACCTTTCAGATTGATGCCTTGGGTGAACTCTTAGTCGGTGGCATTCTATTAGGAACAACAGTGACTAGCATCGCTTGGACTCTTTCAAAATTCCTGATTTTTCTAGTCTGTATTCCTTTTGCGACCTTGATTTATACTTCTTTAAAAATCGCGACAGCCAGCATCGCTTTTTGGACCAAGCAGTCAGGTGCCATGATTTACATTTTCTATATGTTTAATGACTTTGCCAAGTACCCGATTTCCATTTACAATTCGCTCCTTCGTTGGTTGATTAGTTTTATCGTGCCTTTCGCCTTTACAGCTTATTATCCAGCTAGCTATTTCTTGCAGGGCAAGAATGGGCTCTTTAACATCGGTGGTTTGATTCTGATTTCCCTTGTCTTCTTTTTCATTTCCCTCAAACTCTGGGATAGGGGCTTGGATGCCTATGAAAGTGCTGGCTCGTAAGGGGGAAGTAAGACCAAAATCAAGAAAGGAACTTATGATGTTTACAATTGAAGAAGTCAAGGATGAAGATCAAAAAATGGCAGTTGTTGATGAGGTTTTAAAGG
Source organism: Streptococcus sp. HMSC065H07 (assembly GCF_001837325.1). Taxonomy (NCBI): domain Bacteria; kingdom Bacillati; phylum Bacillota; class Bacilli; order Lactobacillales; family Streptococcaceae; genus Streptococcus; species Streptococcus sp. HMSC065H07. The sequence continues at coordinate 16,723 of NZ_KV832019.1, read as the reverse complement.
ATTTGCCAGAATGGTTTGGAATACCAGAAAGCACGCAAGCCTACATCGAAGGAGCCAAAGATTTGCAAGTTTGGGCAGCCTATCAGGAGAGTGATTTGACTGGATTTGTAAGCTTGTCCTATTCTAGTGAAGAGTGTGCAGAGATTGATTGTCTCGGCGTAAAAAAAGCTTATCAAGGTAGAGGAATTGGCAGTCAATTGCTTGCGACTTTAGAAAGTGAAGCAGGCAAACAAGTAGACTACCTACAGGTAAAAACAGTGGCAGAAGGTTCAAATAAAGATTATGACCGAACAAATGTCTTTTATCGAAGTGTTGGTTTTAAAAAATTAGAGATTTTTCCTCAACTATGGGATCCCCAAAATCCTTGCCAGATTTTGATAAAGAAAATCGTTTAAAACTTCCTGACAAAAAATTGAGAGTGCCATACTATAAAAGTGTTAGCCAATTTAGCTCAGTTGGTAGAGCAAGGCACTCGTAAAGTCTAGGTCAGGAGATTTTGATGCTGTCATAAAGAATGCTAGAGAAGCAATCAGTCAGACGTAATTAAAGCAGAAATATAAGAACTTTTTGAGAGTTATCTCATCCTTTCAATCGTGCTGATAGATCCTGATTTGTCCAGAGAATAGCTAGAGGCTCAGTTAAACACAGACTCTACACTAGCTGAGAAAACTAAAAAGGTCTGTCTCGCTCTTTATGATTTAACCAATCGAATAGAGATTAATTGGAAGTACCTAAAAAAACACAAGGAATTATTGATAAGATAAAAATGAAAAAATCAATCTTTAAAGCCAGTTTTGAAGAGAGTCTAAATTTACTAGACGATGCTTCTCTTCAGTATATAAAGAAAGACTATTACGAAAAACTTGGAAAAGGCTTAAATAATGGAAAGCCAAGTATTGGTTTTAGAATAAAAAGTATTCTCTACAGCGTCTTTTTTGTATTCGGATGTAATTTTCTCTGTGCCTTATTTGCCTCTTCTTTGGATGTTGCAGATCCCAAAGATTTAACCTTGCCTGTTCACAAGCCGTCACTCTTGACCCCTGAATTATTTCTGATTTGCTGTTTTATATGGCTATTACTTGTACTTATTGGAAAATTTGTTCGAAAACCGTTTATTCGTCCATACAGATATCGCTTTCATATGGAGACCTTTTTATTTTGGTTTTGCCTTGAGTTCAATCTCTTGGCAATAACTGTAGCCCTACCGACCCTAACCTCAGTTGGAATCTGGTTTATTTATATTCTTCTGTTTATTATTGCCCTAATATTCCTTCGTATGGAGAAAAGAAGTTTAAGCACTTGTTTTTTCGGTGAAGAGGCGAGAGAAACTCTTGTTGATAGAATAGCAAGCCTAATCGCCACCTATGGTTCAGGAGTGCTAGGGCTTGCTGTAATCATCAAAATAATCTTATCGCATTCGGGTATAGCAGTTTCACAAAGCCTGACTTTGTTAGGTATGTTCTTGACATGGATAATCATAGATATTGGATTCTTGGCAATGGTTATCTTCATGGAGTTCCCTTTCTTTTTAGAAGGTTACTACAAAATAAAATACCCCGAAGAATACCGTGACTGGGAAGGCAAGTCAGTAGAAGACTGGTATGGGAAGAAGTATCTGAAGAAGCATATTATCAGCTGAAAGTAAAAAATTAAAATAATAAAAGAAGCATCTGAGTTTGACTTCAGATGCTTCTTTGGTAGTTATTACATTTAGAATGAATCATATTAAAGATGTTGCTGATATATTTTCTATTATATGTTTAAATCTTTTTCAATTTCCATTTTAAGATTTTTGATGAAGACTTGGTCACCGAAGGCTTCGGCTAGTATGGTAGCCATTTTGTAAAGTTCAGTTGCTTTATCTCTATTGTTCTCATAGAAGAGATAATATTTCGCTTCAAAAATGAGTACGGCGGGTTTGTAAGCATGTTGTAGTGTCTTATCAATAATAGTATGCATTTTATCGACAATAGTTTTCATATTTCTATAATCTTGATGCATCACATAGATTCCACCTATAGTTGACAATGCTCCAAGTAGCTCAACATTAACTAGCTCTTCCCCTTGTAATTCTTGATTAATTAATTTACATCGAAAACTTTCAACAATTTCTTTATCATAGTCACCAACTTGACATTGAAAGGTATAGTATTTTATTAGCAGAAGGTCATTCAAGGTGTACTCTTCTTTTTTTAATACCTGGTTCAAATAGTCTTCATATACAATCTCTACAAGATCTTCTTTCTTCTCTTCAGATATAAAATTCAGGGTTCTTTCAATGATATCAATGGTTAAAAGTTCTTCTTCTGGTAGAATACCAATATAGTTGTCGTAGAGTTCCTCAATATCTTTTAGCTTCTTCTTGATACGTTCGGGGTCGCCATAGACAGGAGACTTCATGAGTTTATATTTAGCCTTGTAATAGTCTTCAGGAATGTCTAGTTTTGTTTCACCTAGCAAATGGTTTAGGGAAACTCCCAATTTATCACTGATGTATTGCAGTTTGACAATAGTTGGTAATGAGCGACCGAGCTCGATTCTCATCAGTTGTTTGACGGTTAATTCTTCTTCGGTGTCACAAACCTGCTCACGTGTTAAACCTATTCGTTCACGTTCTTCACGAATTCTTTTTCCAATCTCGATTTTAATATCATCAGACATCTGTATTCCCCTTGAGTTTTAATTATATAATAATATACCTTAAAATCATGTGAATGAAAAGACTCTAGGAAGCTATCTGAGTTTCTAGTTAGAGCAAAAGAAGGGAAATAAACAAAACAACCATCTAACACTCAGTTTAGATGGTTATGGTTTTGAATTAAGATATTTTTCGTAATCTCTTAGATTGTAGAATGATCAGTGTAGTAAATAGGAGTAACCAGACTAGCAGGGATAGTGAGCTTGCTACTTGGTCCTGCCACTTAAAGGTTTCAAGGTGCCCTATAGATTTCGTGAACAATCCCATATAACTGTACTTTGTGACATTATCAAAATCTTTACTGATTTCTGAAAGCATTGGAATAAACATACTAATCATTATTACTGGAAGACTAATCACTTGGGCAGATACTTGAGTTTTGCTGATTAATCCAATGAAAAGATTGATAAGCATCATTACTAAAGATGTAGCAAATGAGACGATAAGATAAGGACCATAATGAGTTTCAATATTCAGTTCTAGTATTTTTGGAATAGCAGTTGTCATAACTAAGCTAATAAGCACTGGGTAAAATAAAACTGAAAGGATATAGTTCGTACTGTTAACACCACTTAAAAACAAAGTTCTTAAAATATTTTTTTCCTTTTCTTCAGAAACAATCGTGCTGATTGGAGTTCCAACTGATACACTCAAAGATATGGCTAAACAGGTAACTAATAGATTGGCTTTCACTGAATTGTTTAGGCTACCTTGTATCTCATAAATATATTTGTAGAGAAAGGCAAGTCCTAAAGGAAGGAGGATTTGTAGGATAATGCTTTTATTAGATTTGATTACTCGTTTTCTAAGCCATAGTAAAGATTTTAATTGGTTAAACATTAAGTTTTCCTCCTGTCAGTTGAATGAAGATGTCTTCTAGAGTCGGTTCACATGAGTGGATGGTTTGAATATCCTGAATAGCAGTAATATGATTTAATTCAGAGAAGGGAATCACTTTCTCTTGACCTGAACAATAGGTCACTTTTACCATCTTATTGGTATTGTATTTCTGAATAAGCTCAGCAGGTTTTCCTTCTTCAACAATCTTCCCTTTATTTAGAAGTACAATTTTATCGCATAAAATGGTAGCTTCGTGCATGTCATGTGTCGTCAGAAAAATGGTTGTTCCATGTTCTTTAAGCTCTTTGATGAGAGCGTGAATGGTTTGAGATGTTGATGGATCTAAACCAGAAGTCGGTTCATCAAGAAAGAGAACTCTTGGCTTGTTAATCATAGCCCTAACTAAAAGCATCCGTTGTTTCATCCCTGTAGAGAGTTTTTCTGCTAAGGTTTTTCGATGGTCATAAAGTCCGACACGTTTCATCAAATCGTCAATATAATCTAGTGAAACATTGTAGAGTTTGGCGAAGAATAGAAGATTGTCATGAAGTGTTAATTTTTCATAAAAGCCACTATTTTCAGTAATTAATCCAATCTTTGACAAATCTTTTTCTTTTAACTGAAGGGATGATTTGCCTAAAATATAAGTTTCTCCCTGACTAGGAGTGAGTTGACCTGTTAAGATATTAATTGTTGTCGTTTTACCAGAACCTGAAGGCCCTAGGAAACCTAAAATTTCACCTTCTTCAACTGTGAAGTTTAGATTTTCTATTGCTTTATATTTTTGAAATTGTTTGCTTAACTGTTTTGCTACGATAAGGTTTGTCATATCTTGATTTCTCCTATTTGATTATATGAATGAGTATAAACAAAAAAATAACGAATCAAAAGGACATTTATGTCACTTAGATTTGTTATTTCGTATTTAAATCTTTTTTCATTTCCATTTTAAGATTTTTGATGAAGACTTGGTCGCCGAAGGCTTCGGCTAGTAGGGTAGCTGTATGATAGAGCTCGGTTGCTTTTTCTATGTTATTCTCATAATATAAATAGTATTTTGCTTCAAGCATTGTGATACCTGGCTGATATGAGTGTTGCATAATGGAATGTATGATTTCATACATCTTATCGACGAGAGACTTCATATGTTCGTATTCATGGTGCATAACATATATCCCAGCTATAGCTGATAATGCTCCCAATAGTTCCACATTGGTTAATTCATCTCCTTGCAATCTTTGTTTTATCAATTTTTTTCGAAAATTCTCGATTATAGATTCATCATATGAAGATGATTGGCACTGTACAGAATAATATTTTATCAATAAAAGATCATTCAATGTGTACTGTTCTTTTTTCAATACTTGATTTAAATAATCTTCAAATACTATTTCAACAAGGTCTTCTCCCTCCCCTTCAGCTATGAAATTTAATGTTCTTTCAATGATATCAATAGCAAAAAGCTCGTCCTCTGGTAGAATCTCAATATAGTTGTCGTAGAGTTCCTCAATATCTTT
>NZ_KV832019.1:0-11568 GCF_001837325.1 Streptococcus sp. HMSC065H07 | reverse complement strand
TAGACAGGAGACTTCATGAGTTTATATTTAGCCTGATAATAGTCTTCAGGAATGTCTAAATTAGTTTCTCCCAACAAATAATTCAGGGAAACATTTAGTTTATCACTGATATATTGAAGTTTTACAATAGTTGGCAATGAACGTCCGAGCTCAATCCTCATCAGCTGTTTGACAGTTAATTCATCTTCAGCATAACAAACTTGCTCACGTGTTAACCCTTGTCGTTCACGTTCTTCACGAATTCTTTTTCCAATTTCTACTTTAATATCCTGAGACATACATTACCCTTATGATTTAGATTTTTAATACTACTATAACGTAAAATCTAAATAAAGTCCAAAAGCCATAATAGAAGTAGTGTATAATAAAACCTACAGGAGTTTACAATTATGAAACAATCTCAATTTGCGAGCTCAATAGCCTACAAATTTTCCTCTCAAATATTATTTAGAATATTAAAAAATGTTATAATGGGAGATGATAAAGGAGGAGAGGGCGATGAAGATCTTAGCAACAAATCCTATTTCGTTTAAAAAAAGAATGATTGAATTTCTATTCGATTATCTTTTTATTATAGCTTATTTAGGTCTTCTGTTTTTAGGTTCTATGCTTATATACATTATTTTTTTTAATGGCGTCCCAGAGTTTACAGAAATTCAGTCGCAGTGGCTTGTATTTTTCACCTCTGTTTTGCCAATCACGCTCCTTTTCACATTCTTGGATTATGCAAAAAATGGGAGCTTGGGGAAGGGAAAAGCAGGGCTTGAACTGGTCTACCAGAAAAAAACAGTGCAGGCTAGCTTGATCAGAAACGTCATCAAATTTTTACCTTGGCAACTCGGTCATATGGGCACGATTCATGGCTTCTATAGTGATTTTGATGTGTTATCCATTATCCTCTCGTTTTCAGCGACTCTAATCGCAGTTTTGTTACTGGCAATGACGTTTTTTAGGAAAGATAGGAGACATCTAGGAGACCTGCTAGCACATACACAAGTACAGCTAAAAGGTGATTAAAATACAGGTTGTTTACTTGGTCCATAAGTAAAAATTGAAACGAAACCAAGGAAGTCATTTTGATGACCTCCTTTTTTTATTGCTGCAAATAATATACAATAGAATAATTACAGGAGTTTACAAATATGAAACAATCTCAATTTGCGAGGGCGCTTTGGTATGGTATTCTGGGTGCCCTCTTTTTTGCTTTTACTTTTATCTTTAATCGTAGTATGAATCTTTCGGGTGGGTCCTGGATGTGGAGTGCTAGTCTACGCTATTTGTTTAGCTTGCCCATGCTGACTGTTTTGGTCTGGCGTAAGGGTGAGCTGGCAGGTGTTCTGTCTGCCATTAAGAAAGCACCCCTGACTTGGTTGATTTGGAGTACGGTTGGTTTTGGGCTTTTCTATGGGCCACTGTCTCTAGCCTCCATTTATGGTGAGTCCTGGTTTGTGGCAGCCACTTGGCAGATTACCATTCTGGCTGGTCTGCTCTTGACCCCACTCTTTGGGCAGAGGGTACCTGGTAAGCAACTGCTTATGACATTGGTTATCCTTTTAGGGATCATTCTCATCCAGATTCCTTACTTCGGTAGTGGTCTTGGTAGCGGTGTGGTCCGTGCTAGTCTCTTGATTTTACTGGCCGCTTTTGCCTATCCTTTGGGCAATCGTAAGATGATGGTCCACTGTAAGCAGGATCAGCTTTCAACGACGCAGCGCGTGTTTGGAATGACCTTGATGAGTACACCTTTTTGGTTGCTTTTGTCAGCTTTTGCTGGTGCAGATGCTGGTCTTCCATCAGGCGGACAGATTTTACAGTCTTTAATTGTGGCTGTCTTTTCTGGGGTTGTCGCAACCTTGCTTTTCTTCGAGGCCACTAATCTAGTTAAGCATAACCATAAGCAACTGGCAGTAGTTGAGGCTACTCAGGCTGGTGAAGTTCTCTTTACCCTCTTGGGTGGTTGCCTCTTCCTCGGAGATAGTCTACCTAGCCTTTTGGGATTCCTTGGGATTGCTATTGTAACCATTGGTATTATTGGAAATAGCCTGCTAACAGGCTCAGATTAAGCATAAGGAACGGACTTTCGAATGGCAAATTCGGAAGTTTTTCATTTATATGAAAAATATTACAGAAAAAGATGGTATTTTCAGATTATAGTGATATAATGATATTAAAAGTAAGCGTTTACCGTTTTAATGTAAATCCTAGAGATATTTCCGGAAACTTTGATAGGCTTATTAATAAAGGCGAATGTATTCACTTTGAATTTTCATGAAAAATGAGTTAACATTTAATGTTACTCTAAAGAAGGAGAAGAGTCATGAATGATACTGTTTGTAAAAATTGGTTTATGCGTAAAAGTGGGAAAACTTGGGTCTATGGCTGTGCCTTGGTAAGCTTTGCAGGTTTGGCCCTGGCTGGTCCTGTCTATGCGGACCAAGTGGAACAGGCAACTGTGAGCCAAGTACCTCAAGAAGTGGTAACTCAAACTGACCATCAAGTTGCTCCTCAAGCGGAGCTTGCTCCTAGCACGACCAAGGAAGTCCCCCAAGTGGTAGAGCCTAGCCAGTCCCTTGTTTCCGAATCTGCTAAAACAGCTCAAGAGAATCCCACTCAGCCTAGCCCTGACCAGTCAAAAGAAGTACAAATACAGGCTAGTGAGGCTGAAAAAGTGCCTAATCAAACGCAAGAAGCCGATTTGAATCAGACCAGTCAAGAGCAATCTCCAGTTGTAACGAATAGCACCAGTCCTGTTCATGTGACAGAGGAAAAAACGGATTTGCCTAATAATGAAGCGGTTACCAATCTTGAAGGGATGACCGCAGACCAAAATGGTCACTGGGAAATGCAGGCTGACGGTATTCATTCAGAAGCCAAAGACAAGGGAGACTCTTTCCTTTATTCTCAATCCGAGGGCAAGAATTTTATCTATTCAACGGATGTGACCTTCAAGGAAGCTGGTGGTGCCGCTGCCCTCATTTTCCGTGGTAACAATGATAGTAGCGATAAAAATATGTACGGGGTCAACGTAGACTCTGGTAACCATAAGGTTAAGTTTTGGCGTTGGGTCAATAATCATGATATTCAACTTGTAGATGAAAAAGATGTAACACCAACTGCCGATGAAACCTACAATCTTAGAGTAGTTGCGGCTAATCAGTGGCTATCTTACTATGTCAATGATGTGCTTGTCGCAAGTACAGGTGACGCTGTTCTTCAAAAAAGTGACAAGGGCCAACCTCAAGTCCTTCCAGAAGGTTACTTTGGACTTCTTAATTGGAATGCCAATGTCATTTTCAAAAACACCCGCTATGTTAATCTTGATGATGCCAGTCTTCCTTTGATTGACAATCTTGTGGTGACCTCAAAGACAGGTTCTGTTGAAAAACAAGCCCAATTCTTCTCTGAAGAACCACTCCATATCCAATATGTGGGACACAATGCTGAGGCAGTAGGCTTTGACATCACTAAGCATAATCCAAATGCTGTTATCAAGGTAGAAGATGCCAAGGGAAATGTCTACACAGATATTTCACAATTGCCAGTGGCTGTAGGTGCCAATTACTTTATTGTTGAAAGTAGTGTGACCGATTCGCTTGGTCGTCCTGTGACCTTAACTTATCGTGTTAATATCCACCGTAGACAAAGTGATGATGTGTATTACAACGAGCTTTATCGTGATCAGTATCATTATTCTGTCAAGGATGGCTGGGCTAATGACCCTAATGGCTTGGTCTTCTACAAGGGACGTTATCATCTCTTCTATCAATTTTACGATGACACCAAATGGGGTCCAATGCACTGGGCCCATGCGACTAGCCGAGACTTGCTTCATTGGGATGAGGAGCCGATAGCCTTCTATCCAGATGCAACAGGTCACATGTTCTCAGGCTCTGTCGTGGTTGATGGTACCAATAGTTCAGGCCTCTTCAAATCTCCGGAAGGTGGCCTGGTAGCTATTATCACTTCAAATGGTAATGGGCAACGGATTGAAATCGCCTATAGTGAGGACGAGGGTAGAACTTGGCAAAAATATGACAAGGTGGTTGCTGACTGGTCTCAAGATCCTCTTCAAAACCAAGATTTCCGTGACCCTAAGGTCTTTCGCTGGGATAACCAATGGTTTATGGTACTTGCTGGTGGTCCACTCCGCATTTATTCCTCACCAGATTTGAAGAACTGGCAGGTTGAAACAACCTATAAGGATTTGCATACGGAATGTCCTGACCTCTATCCAATTGTGGCCAATGATGGGGCACTCAAGTGGGTCCTCTCACGTGGTGGTCGTTCTTACAAGGTTGGAGACTTTAAACAAGTGGATGGTAAGTGGGCCTTTGTAGCTGATGAAGTTTACCAAGACCATGACGAAATCATGAATTTTGGTAAGGATTCCTATGCTGCCATGACTTACTATGTTCATGATTTTGGGACAGCTGACCATCCAAACATCCCGCAATTGACTGAAATCAACTGGATGAACACTTGGGAAGATTATTGCAATCTGGTTGCAGATACCGTTGGTCAAAAATTTAATGGTACCTTTAACCTTAACCTTGACCTTGGTTTGGTTAAATCAGGCGACCGTTACCTCTTAACACAAACACCTGTTAAGGCCTATGAAAGCCTTCGTGACACAGATAATGCCCAGTATTTTGAAAATGTCAGAGTAGCTTCTGACAATGAACTGCTTAAAGATTTCACAGGTGACACTTATGAAGTGGTTTCTCACTTTGTACCAGGAAAGGACACGACAGCGGTTGGATTTAACCTTCGCGTTGGCGATGGTCAAGCTACTAAGGTCGTTTACGATTTAACCAAGGAAACTTTGTCTATTGACCGTAGCCAATCTGGTACAATCCTTTCAGATGCCTTTGCTAAGGTGAATAGCCAACAAGTGACTCGCAATGATGATGGTTCTATTGATTTACATCTTTATGTGGACCGTGCGAGTGTGGAAGTCTTTGCTAAGAGTAATACAGTGGCAGGTGCTAACCAGATTTTCCCAAGTCCAAGAGCCGTTGGAGCAAGTGTCTTGGTTGAAGGTGGTCCAGCTAAAGCAAACATTGCTATTTATCCAATTAAGAGTACTTGGACTGACAAGAAGGAAGTCACTAAGGCTGTTGCCATGAACACCACAGTTGCAGGTGATTTGACCCTCGAAGTTGGTCAAAGCAAGGACTTGCAGGTTTACCTCGCACCGGCTTCTGAAGAGCAAGATGTGACTTGGACAGTAAGTGATCCAAGTTTGGTGACATATACTGAACATGACAATAAACTTTCTCTCAAAGCCCTTCATAAAGGTCATCTCACTGTCACAGCAACCTCAGTTGAAAATCCTTCATTGACCAAGACCTTTAATATTGCCATCACGCTCAACAATTTTGCGACCAACCTTAAAGGCTTGAAAGCTGTCACTGGTAAGTGGTATATTGATGACGATACCCTCTACGATAGCAATGTCAGTGCCAATGACTTCTTCATGGCTTATGAAAGTAATGGCTTCAAGCAATTTGACTATGATATCGACGTCAAATACAAACATGGTTTGGTCAACCTTTTTGTTGCTGCGGAACGTGAAGAACCAGGCCGTGCCTACTCTGTCCAATTTGCTGACAACGATACTGTACGTCTCTTCCGTTTTGGTGGTGAAACCATCGCTGAAGCTCATCTGGATAATGCAATCAATGATGGTCAGTACCACCACGTCAAGGTTGAAAAGGGCAAGGACACCATGACAGTCTATGTCGATGGTAAGGAAGTGCTCCATCATCAATTTGATGCCGTGGATAATTACTTCAATCAAGCCCATGTAGGTGTCGGTCTTTGGGATGGAGCAGTAGAATTCAAAAACTTCTTCGTTACTGAAAAAATGACAAACACAAGCAGTGACACCACTGACGAACCGATCAAACCTGATCCTCAACCACAACCTAGTCCAGAACCAAGTCCGGAAAATAAACCAGATGAACCTGAGCATCAACCTGAGGTTGCTCCAGAGCCTGAACCAACTGGACAAAATAATAGCCATGACAATACAAGTACAGTACCAAATCCATCTCAGGATAATACTGGTAAGGAAGAAGAAAGTAAGACTCCAGTGGAAACACCTAAGACTATTGCTCCAATAGTTGACAATCTCCTAAAAACATTTAACAAATTTAGTCTATCAACCTTCCTTGCAAGTATTGCCAAAGAAACATGGCACTTTTTGACAAAATGGTTATTCAACTAAGATCAAAACGTTGAAAAGGCTATATAAGAAGAAAAAACTTAGAAGTATGAGTGCTTCTAAGTTTTTTTGTTTCTACTAAAAATTATCCAAAAATTTCTTTTGCGAGTGCTTTTCCTTTTGGGGTTGCTGCTAAGCCACCTTCAGCAGTTTCACGGAAGGCAGTTGGCATAGCTGAACCAACCTGATACATAGCATCAACGACCTGGTCGACTGGAATGGCTGATGTGATGCCTGCCAAGGCCATGTCAGCAGATACTAGGGCAAAGCTTGCCCCCATAGCATTACGTTTGACACATGGGACCTCAACCAATCCGGCTACAGGGTCGCAAATGAGTCCCAACATATTCTTAAGCACAAAGCAGATGGCCTGGCTGGCTTGGAAAGGTGTTCCACCAGCAGCCATTGTAATAGCGGCAGCAGCCATAGCAGAGGCGGAACCGACTTCAGCTTGGCAGCCTCCCTCGGCACCAGATATCGAGGCATTATTTGCGATGACTAAGCCAAATGCACCAGCAGTAAAGAGAAAATCCAATTGTTGTGATTCGGTTAAGCCCAGTTTTTCGATAGCAGTTGTAAGAACAGCAGGTAGACAACCAGCTGATCCAGCAGTTGGTGTGGCACAAACCAAGCCCATCTTGGCGTTAGATTCATTGACTGCCATGGCATTGCGAGCAGCCCCTAAGACAACAGAGTCAGCCAAAGTCTTTCCTCTTTTGATGTAGGCATCCAGTTTGGCAGCGTCCCCCCCAGTTAAGCCTGTCGGTGATTTCTCTGGTGACAAACCAGCCTGAACAGAATCTTTCATCACTTCAAGATTTCGAGTCATAAGAGATAGGATTTCAGGACGTTCCCGTCCAGTTAGCTCTGTTTCTGTGGCAATCATGAGCTCTGCGATATTACCTTGGTAATCTCGGTCAGCTTGTTGAACTAATTCTTCAATAGTGTAAAACATGCAATCCCCCTCTTAGCTGAAAAAGTTGACATTATGTAGATGAGGAATTCTAGCGATTTCATTGACGGCCTCATCACACTGGTGAGAGTCAATTTCGATAATCATAATAGCCTTCTCACCAGCATTTTCTCGAGTGACAGTCATCTGAGCGATATTGATACCATAACGAGATAAAATATCAGTCACAAGAGCAATCATTCCTGGAACATCTTGGTGAACAATGATAAGTGTAGGTGTATTCATTTTGAGGTTGACCGCAAAACCATTGAGCTCAGTCACTTGGATATTCCCCCCACCGATGGAAACACCAGTGGCAGAGATAGTTTTTGTAGCATTTTTTAGTGTAATACGAGTGGTGTTGGGATGCGGTGCATTACTATCTTTGTTGATTTTCCAATAGACCTTGATGCCTTTTTCGTATGCAATGTCCAGTGCGTGCGGAATGTCAGGGTCGTCAGTCTCCATGCCTAAAATACCAGCTACTAGAGCTACATCAGTCCCGTGACCTCGATAGGTCTTGGCAAAGGAATTAAAAAGTTGAAATTCCACCTCAGTCGGTGTTTCACTAAAAATGGCAGAGACAATTTTTCCGATACGAACAGCTCCTGCAGTATGGCTTGAGGAAGGTCCTACCATGACAGGGCCGATGATGTCAAAAACGGATTGAAATTTTAAATTTTTCATAGAACGCCTCGTCTGATTAATCTTGTATTTTCAGTATACCATGAATTAGTGATATTAGGGTTTTAAGTAAAATTGTATTTTTTGAAAAATATCCTATTTTAAGGTTTCTTTAAGCTTTAATGGATATAATGTTGGTCTATTAAGTAAGCAATACTTATTTTTCATAAATCAGAGAGGACGACCTGCGGGTCGTCTTTTTTTATTATGTGACTTTAAGTCCGTTTCGCTCCGAAGGTGCGAAACAAATAAACCACCCGCTATGCGGGTGCGCATCGAAGGTTATACCATCATAACAAAAAAACTCCAAACGAGTTACAATATAGGTGTTCAAGCCAATTGTAAAACGGAAGGAGTTAAGACTATGGCGCAAAAAGCTCACAGTTTATCACATACAAAATGAATGTGTAAGTACCACATTGTATTTACACCTAAGTATAGACGAAAAATAATCTATAATCAATATAGGAGTAGTCTGGGAGAGATTTTTCATAGACTATGCCAATATAAAGGTGTTGAAATAATAGAAGGCCACTTAATGCCAGATTATGTTCATATGCTAGTAAGTATTCCACCACGAATGAGTGTAGCTAGTTTTATGGGATATTTAAAAGGTAAAAGTGCATTGATGATGTTTGATAAACACGCCAATTTAAAATATAAATTTGGGAACAAACATTTTTGGGCAGAAGGTTATTATGTAAGTACGGTAGGACTTAATGAAGCCACAATTAAGAAATATATCCAGGAACAAGAGAAGCATGATATCGCATTGGACAAATTAAGCGTTAAAGAATATGAAAATCCCTTTAGGGATAACGGTAAGTAATGCGAATGCCTCTTTGAGAGGCTTGTGACGAGTCAAAAGCAATAAATAAGGCTTGAACAAAGTGAAAGCCAGCGTCTTTAGGCGATGGCTGGTATTATGGGCTTATAGCCCTTGATCAAACCACCCGTTAGACGGGTGGTTATGATTTATTCATATATAGCTAGATTGTGGTAAAATAGAGCCTAAAGATTCAAGTATCAGAAAGGATACGCCATGACCTATACCCATTTACTTTTCGATCTTGACCATACCCTCCTAGATTTTGACCGTGCTGAAGATTTGGCTTTAAACTACTTGCTTGAAGAGGCTGGGGTGGCTTCACGAGATCTTAAAGTTTACAAGGATCACTATATCCCCATGAACCGTTCCATGTGGGAGGATTTTAATCATGGTTTAATCACTAAGCCTGAGTTGCTTCGCACGCGCTTTTCACGTCTTTTTGAGCATTTTGGACAGGAGGTTGATGGCAGTCACTTAGCTGGCCGTTACCAGCATTTCTTGAGCCAACAGGGGCAGGAGTTGCCTCAGGCCCATGCTTTCTTATCGAATGTTAAAGACCGCGGCCACAATATTTATGCAGCAACTAATGGTGTTAGCTACATCCAACGTGGTCGTCTGCAAGCCTCAAGCATCTTGCCATTCTTCGACGATATTTTCATTTCAGATGAAGTGGGTGCCCACAAACCGTCTACTGACTTTTTTGAAAAAATTTCGGATCAGGTAAATGACTTTCATCCCGATTCGGCCCTCATGATTGGTGATAGTCTAACTGCTGATATCCAAGGTGGTAATAATGCAGGAATTGACAGCATTTGGTTTAATCCAAAAGGTTTGGTTAATGAGACTCCAGCTGTTCCAACCTATCAAGTCAAAAACTACCAAGAAATTTTGACGATTTTGAGCAAATAGACCTCTTTTCAAATTGTATTTACCTATGACTATTAAGAGCTTTTTAGCTCTTTTTTTGCTACAATGAAAACATGAATGATCTGATTAAACATAAGTTGGAACTGCTCCCAAGCAACCCGGGGTGCTATCTCCACAAGGACAAATTCGGCAATATTATTTATGTCGGTAAGGCTAAAAATCTAAAAAATCGTGTGCGTAGCTATTTTCGTGGAAGTCATGATACTAAGACGGAGCTTTTGGTATCTGAGATTGCAGACTTTGAATTTATCGTAACCGAGTCCAATATTGAGGCCCTGCTTTTGGAAATTAATCTTATCCAAGAGAATATGCCTAAATTCAACATCCGCCTCAAGGATGACAAGTCTTATCCATTTATCAAGATTACTAAGGAGCTCTATCCAAGGCTCTTGATTACCCGCCAGGTTAAGAAGGATGGCGGTCTCTATTTTGGTCCTTACCCAGACTCTGGTGCGGCCAATGAAATCAAGAAGCTTTTGGACCGTATTTTCCCCTTTAAGAAATGTAAAAATCCGGCCAATAAGGTCTGTTTCTATTACCATATTGGCCAATGTAATGCCCACACCATCTGTCACACCACTGAGGACTATTGGCAAGGTTTGGTTGAAGATGTCAAGAATTTCCTAAACGGTCATGATGATAAAATCGTTAATCAGCTTAAGGCCAAGATGAAGGATATGTCTGACCAGATGGAGTTTGAGCGTGCTGCGGAGTATCGCGATTTGATTGAGGCGGTTTCGACGCTTAGGACCAAGCAAAGGGTTATCCGTCAAGACATGCAGGACCGTGATATCTTCGGTTACTACGTGGATAAGGGGTGGATGTGTGTTCAGGTTTTCTTTGTTCGCCAAGGGAAACTCATTCAGCGTGATGTCAATATGTTCCCTTATTATAATGATGCTGAGGAAGATTTCCTAACCTATATGGGTCAGTTTTATCTGGATAGTCGTCATCTCAAGCCTAAGGAGATTTTCATTCCAGGAGACATTGATCAAGAGTCTGTTGAGGCTCTAGTTGGAGATGAGGTCAAGGTCTTTAAACCTCAACGTGGAGAGAAGAAGCAGTTGGTTAATCTGGCGACGAAAAATGCCCGCGTCAGTTTGACCCAAAAATTTGATCTCCTCGAAAAAGACTTGGCTAAGACCCAAGGAGCTATTGAAAATCTAGGCAAACTCATGGGGATTCCGACACCGGTCCGTATCGAGTCTTTCGATAACTCTAATATCATGGGAACTAGCCCTGTCTCTGCCATGGTTGTCTTTGAAAATGGTAAACCTAATAAAAAAGAGTACCGCAAATACAAGATTAAGACTGTTGAAGGCCCTGACGATTATGCCAGTATGCGTGAGGTCATTCGTCGTCGCTATAGTCGTGTCAAACGTGATGGTCTAACGCCACCAGACCTCATTATCATGGATGGTGGTCAAGGTCAGGTCAATGTAGCCAAGGATGTGCTTCGCAAGGAACTCAATCTATCTATCCCAGTTGCAGGTCTTCAGAAAAATGACAAGCACCAAACCAATGAATTGCTTTTTGGAGATCCTTTGCGAGTCATTGATTTGCCACGTCAATCCGAGGAATTTTTCCTCCTTCACCGTATTCAGGATGAAGTACACCGCTTTGCCATCACCTTCCATCGTCAAGTCCGTAGTAAGAATAGTTTCAGTTCTAAACTTGATGGCGTGGAGGGGTTAGGACCTAAGCGCAAACAAAAACTTCTCAAACACTTCAAGTCTATGACAGCTATCCAAAAAGCCAGTGCCGAAGACATTCAAGCTCTTGGAATCCCTGAAAAAGTAGCAGAGGCTCTGTTAGATAAATTAAATGATAACAATTAAGTTAGACTTTTCAAGTAACTCAGAAAAACTTGGTAGGGTGATTGATAATTCAATGATTTCCTAGGAATTCTATTTCTTGAGAGTGGGACAGAAATCGGTAATTCGTTAGAAT
>NZ_KV832018.1:0-1411 GCF_001837325.1 Streptococcus sp. HMSC065H07 | reverse complement strand
GGCTCTATAATTTCTGTAGTGGGTAAAACTACTGTAGAGATTATAGAGCTTTTTGAATGCAGACAAAAAGTCCCATAAGAACTATAATGAAAAGCAACCAAACCATCATTAGGAAGAACTTATGAGACTTATTAAGAATACCACAGAATTAATCGGAATTAAAGACCAAAATATCAATATTTCACTTGTTTTTGAAACTGATACTCATATCGAGATTCAAGCAAAACTCGATTCCCCTGCACCATCATGTCCTCATTGCCATAGAAAGATGATCAAGTACGACTTTCAAAAGCCTTCTAAAATCCCTCTTCTTGAGCAAGCTGGAACTCCAACACTACTACGTCTGAAAAAACGTCGTTTCCAGTGTAAAAGTTGTAGACGAGTCACGGTAGCTGAGACATCTATCGTTGAGAAAAACTGCCAAATCTCCAATCTAGTCCGACAAAAGGTTACACAACTCCTAACTGAGAAGGTGTCATTAACGGATATTGCCAGAAGACTTCGCGTGTCAACGTCCACTGTCTATCGTAAACTCGACCAGTTTACTTTCAAGGAACATTATGACAAACTCCCAGCTATTATGTCCTGGGATGAGTTTGGCTTCAAGAAAGGGGAATTGGCTTTTGTGGCACAGAACTATGAGACAAACGAACTCATAACTATACTTGATAATCGCTGCCAAACTACTATACGAAACTACTTTTTGAAGTATCCATTGAAAGTCCGACAACAGGTACAGTTTATCACTATGGATATGTCTGGAGCTTATATGCCACTGGCTCGCAAGCTCTTTCCAAACGCCAAAATCGTTCTTGATCGATTTCACATTATTCAGCACCTTGGTCGAGCCTTTTTAAAGACAAGAATTGCGATTATGAACCAGTTTGATAAGAAGTCGCTACCTTATCGAGCTTTAAAAAATCACTGGAGACTCTTCCAAAAGGACAGCCGTAAGTTATCTCTCAACCCTTTTTACTCAAAGACCTTCCATCAAACATTATGCCCACATGAAGTCGTTGAGAAGACACTGAATTTCTCAGAAGAACTCACCAATTATTATAACCTCTATCAGCTTTTGCTTTTTCACTTTCAGGAGAAGAGAGGGGATGAGTTTTTTGAACTCATAGAGGAGAATATAAGCAAGGTTAATCATTACTTCAAAACAGTCTTTAGGACTTTTCGTAAACATAAACAATACATCAAAAATGCACTAGAAACACATTACTCAAATGCAAAATTGGAGGGGACCAATAAGCTTATCAAAGATATTAAACGTCTGGGCTTCGGTTTTAAAAATTTTATCAACTTTAGGAAGCGTGTTTTCATCACTCTGAATATACAAAAAGAGAAGACCTATCTGGTCCTCTCTAGATGTTAGCTTTTCGTCACCCACTACAGTTGACAAAGAGCC
>NZ_KV832017.1:38536-57220 GCF_001837325.1 Streptococcus sp. HMSC065H07 | reverse complement strand
AACACTTTTTTCGAAGTTTTTTCACTTCTCGTGTTCGCCGCCTCTTCCGAAGCAGCTTATTTATAATATCATCTCTTATCTCTCTTGTCAATAATTTGCAGCGATTTTAATTTTCTTTTTTTTTACAATGCTTTTTAATGGTGTTTTTTCTCTCGATTTTACTAAAAAAAAAGAAGAGTAGAACTCCTTACTCTTCTTCATCTTTATTTTTATTTTCAATTCTTTCTTTGACTTCATCGTAAGATAGGGCATGGTTATCTTCTTCTGAGTCTCCAAGAGAATCCACCGGCATCTTACCAGTCTCATAAATTGACTTGATTTGTGCAGCATCAAGTGTTTCATACTTAAGCAAAGCTTCTGCAATGAGAGCATGTGTTTCTCGGTTTGCATTGATAATTTCAGCCGCTTTATCGTGTGCCTCAACTAAAAGTGATCGAATTTCTTCGTCAATAAGTTGAGCTGTATGAGCTGAGTAAGACTTATCTGTCGTAAATTGTCCTGGATTCATCGCATGATTACCCTCATATTGGACTGGTCCAAGTTTTTCGCTCATACCATATTCAGTAACCATTGCACGTGCCAGCTGTGTTGCTTGCTCAAAGTCATTTGAAGCACCTGAGGTTTGAACGTTGAAAATAATTTCTTCTGCAACGCGTCCACCCATAAGGCCTGCCAATTGTTCTTTTAGCTCATCTTTAGATGACAACATCTGATCCTCTTTTGGTAGAGAAATCATATAACCACCTGCTCGACCTCGTGGAACAATAGTAACCTTGTGAACATCACGAGCGCTAGAAAGTGTCAAACCAACAATTGTATGACCTGCTTCATGGTAAGCCACAACTTTACGTTCATTTTCTGAAACTTGGCGGTCTTTCTTAGATGGTCCGGCAATAACACGATCCTCTGCTTCATCGATATCACTAGCATCAATTCTAGTCTTACTACGTCGTGCTGCAACTAGAGCTGCCTCATTCAAGACATTCTCTAAGTCGGCTCCGACAAAACCTGGAGTTTGTTGAGCCACAACCTTAAGGTCAACATCTTCAGCCAATGGTTTATTTTTAGCATGAACTTTCAAGATAGCTTCTCGGCCTTTTACATCTGGGCGACCGACAAGAACTTTACGGTCAAAACGTCCTGGACGTAGGAGGGCTGGGTCAAGAACATCACTACGGTTGGTTGCAGCAATGACAATGATATTCTCATTCCCATCAAAACCATCCATTTCAATCAACAGTTGGTTAAGGGTTTGTTCGCGTTCGTCGTTACCACCGCCCATTCCAGTACCACGACGACGCCCAACCGCATCGATTTCATCAATAAAGATAATAGCACGTTCAGCCTTTTTAGCGTCTTCAAAAAGACTACGAACACGACTTGCTCCGACACCGACAAACATCTCTACAAAGTCAGAACCTGAGATACTAAAGAAAGGAACATCTGCTTCACCAGCTACAGCTTTAGCAAGAAGAGTTTTACCTGTCCCTGGAGGACCTTCAAGGAGGACACCTTTAGGGATACGTGCACCAAGTGCTTTATATTTACGTGGATTTTTGAGGAAATCTACGACTTCTACAAGTTCTTCTTTTTCTTCTTCCGCACCAGCCACATCTGTGAAACGAACTTTAATATTCTCTTTTGATTGAGTCTTAGCACGGTTGCGGCCAAAATTCATTGCACCGCGGTTACCGCCTTGATTCATCATGAAAAGGAAGAAAATAGCAATCCCAATCAAAGGTAGGTAACTAAAAAGATATGAAATCCAAGCACCACTTGAACTTTCACGTATCATTTTAACATTAACATCAGCTGCTTCTGATGCTGATTGCAATTTCTGCATGGTTGTTTCATTCTGCAGCACAGTCGATGTAAAGCTACGTGTCTCTGATGATGCACTACCTAAAAATGGTAGACTAAGGTCAGTATCAACCTTTTCAGCCTTTTTGTAGCTACCTTTAACTTCAATGATACTACCGTCTGGCTGATAAGTGATAGATTTTACCTTACCATCTTCAATTTTCTTAACCAACTGTGTGTAAGACAATTGTTGACTTGAGCTTTGGCTTCCTCCTGCAAAGTATTGTACTCCAGTTACAACCGCAATAATAACTATGATGTAGAGAAAAGCATTCCGTAAGAAGCCATTATTATTTTTATTATTCATAAATTAATTAGACCTTTACTTATTTTGTATAAATTTCTTCTTTTAGGACACCGACATAAGGGAGGTTACGGTATTTTTCATCATAGTCTAGTCCGAAACCAACGATAAATTCATTAGGAACATCGTAACATACGTAATCTGCCTCAATATCAACAACACGACCTTCTGGTTTATCAAAAAGAGTTGCGATTTTGACTGAATTGGCTTTACGGTACTTGAACATATCTCGAAGATAAAGGAGCGTACGACCTGTATCAATGATATCTTCAATAAAGATGATGTCTCGTCCTTCAACATTAGTGTCAACATCTTTAAGAATCTTTACTTCACCACTGCTGACAGTTCCACCACCATAACTTGAAACGACCATAAAGTCCATCTCAATATGGGTATCGATATGTTTGATAAGTTCTGCCATAAATGGAACAGCACCTTTCAAAACACAGACTAGTAGAGGATTTTTCCCCGCATAATCCTCTGTCAGTTGTTGTCCTAGTTCTTTAGTTTTAGCTACGATATCCTCTTGGGAAAAGAGGACTTTTTTAATGTCTTTTTCTAACATTTGGGTTCCCTTTCTCGAAGTCAATATTCTGTTATTATACCACTTTTACTTCAATCATCGTTATTTGAACATGGTATTTGATTAGAAATTCTTATAAATGACTACAGTGCCATAAAGTATAGCATTTTCAGGTCTTTTTTTCAAATAGAGACGCCCAGCAACATAAAGAAAAATAATATGACCATCTTGTTCTCCTACAATGGCTTTTTGACGATCCTTCTCTAAAATCTTATTGTCTATAAACAGTCGTCTTAATTTTTTATGGTGACTACCAAGGTCAATCTTATCGCCTTCTTTTCTATGACGAATCACTATTGGGGCATCTGACCAAATACTAATAGCATCTGTGTTAGAAACGTCATTGAATTCTGAAAAAGTCAAGGTATAATCCTCAAACTCAACAGATTTTCCAAATTCTAAGAGACAAGGAGGGGATAAAGAGATAGCCTCTTCTTTCCTTATAAGGAAAGAAGTCTGTGTTTTTACTAGTTCGTAACCATTTTTTAGGGGGATCTTTCCTGAAACATTTTTCCTTAGATAACTTATCAATTGATTAAATTGGCCTTTAGAAAGCTGTAAATCAGGAAAGGAGTCTAAATAATTCTGAAGAAGAAAGAGCTGGACAGCATCTGACTGTTGCTGAAAAACAGATAAATCAGTGATAGTAATATCCTTTGTTAACTCTCCTAGAGCTTGCTCCATAAGACCAATCTCCTCGGCTAAAAGACAAAGGTGCTCCTTAATTTTAGGATTTTCCTGAGATAAAGTAGGAAGATAGGACAGTCTGATGCGATTCCGAAGGTAGGCTAGTGAAGTATTACTCCTATCTTCAAAATGGAAAGTTACGGGAAGCTGAGCTTTCGTAAGATGCAAAAAGGGACGAATAATCTGACCAGTGCCAAATGGTCTGATAGCTGAAATTCCTGTCAGGTGTCTTAAACGACTTCCTCTCAACAGTCTCATAAAAATTGTCTCTGCCTGATCATCTGCATGATGGGCTGTTACAAGAGCAGAGTAATCATAATCTTTCATGACCTGCTTAAAAAACTCATAGCGAAAGGTACGGGCAGCATTTTCTGAAAACTTTCCTGAGAATGCACTATAGTGAAAAGGGACCTTGTGTTCCTCTGCCCAATGACGTAAATACGCTTCTTCATGCTCCGACTCTTGTCGTTGTTTATGATTAACGTGAGCAATCCCCAACTGAATATCCAAATCTTTTTGATGGTTATACAAAAAGTGCAGCAAACTCATAGAGTCTGCTCCACCTGATACTGCTACTAAAATTTTCTTGTGCCGGTTAAAATAACCCTTGGCTTGCATCATTTGCAACAATTTTTGTGTCATTATTTCAAAATTCCATAAACATCATCTGCAATTGAGGTGATTTTGTCATAGCCTTCTTTATCCGTAAAAATCGATAAAATAAAGGGAGAATCTGCATAAACAATAGCGACATCATGTTTTAAGTCGTAGGCATCCCCTATTTTATGTGCAACAGGGACATCAATGTTTTTGGAAATACGTTCGCCATCATAGTCCGTGCTTGAAAGATAATTGATAATATCTCCATTTTGTCTATAAACAGCCTCCATCAAAGTACCTGCGGCTCTAGCAGTCAACTCCTTTTTATCCATATTCCACGAGGTCGCTGCGGCTTTATCTACTGATTTTTGGAAGGCTTTATCATACTGATTGGCTACATAATAACCTAATATATTTGTCGCTACATTATCTGAGTTTTGGGCTACAGCCTTTAACAGATTTTCCAAGCTATAATTCTTATCATCAGGCATCTTACTAATCTTTCCAGAACCATCTGGATCATAAGCACCTGGAAAACCATTCACAGCAGAGGTATATTGATACTCATCTGATAATGCTAATTTCTCTTGAGACAGACGTTCCTGTGCATAGTAGAGTACACCAAGCTTGGCTACGCTAGCTGCATACATGCTTTTTTCGTCATTGATAGCAGCTACTCGGTCCGTATCAAGCTGTTTAACATAAACTGAGATGCGTTCTTGATTGTTATACTTCTCATTAAGGACTTTTTGAACAGCCTCGATGCGATTGTCAGTCGTTGACAAATCAGAAGCGTTAATCCAACCCTCTCCGTCTACCAAATAGTAGGTCCCAGCATGCGTCTGAGCTGCTTGACTAACCTTAATGGGTTTAAAACTAGCGAGTTTGGAGTCAGCTTTTTCAGTCCCTAAAACGTAAGGTTCTTTGTATACCGTTAAACCATCTTTAGTCCAGAAGGTCATATCTACTGTTTTTTGATTATAGATACTGTCGTCTACAATTGATTTCTGACTAGCGGCTACATAATCACCATCTTGAAGTTGGAAAACAGGTTCACCTTTAGCATTCCAAAAAATAGCAGAAATCGATAGTTTGGTATCCGCTTGGATACTGGTTTTAAATTCTGTTAAATCCTTGTTCTTATAAGTTAGGATAGTTGTTATCGTTCTTGGATTTTTAGGAATCTGTTTAAATTGAGTCAAACTAGCTGTAGTATTTTGAGTCAATTTTTGGACCTGTTTTGGGGTCAGAGTTAGCTCCTTCTCCATAGGAAGTAGGACCAGAGGGCTAGAAGATACAAGCACAACAGTTGCAGCTATTAAGAGCTTTTTCATGCTTGTTTCTTCACCTCCTCTTTCCTCGGTAATTCCGTTTTAAGTTGCTGATTTTTTTCTGATAGTTCCTCTAACTTGGCTTCTGAATAGGTTAAAAAAGTTTCTACAGTTTTAAGTAAATCTTTCATTAGGGTAATAAGCTTGGTACAGGATAGATAGACTCTCCTTCACGTGAATAATAGTACTTAGCACGCGCATATTTCTCGGCGAAAGCATCATCCTTAAGTTTCTTAGCCAAATCCTTTCGTTCCTTTGTCTGATCTGACAATTTATCATAGTCTTTCTGAAGCGACAAGACTTCCTTCTCTTGCTGTTTGATGTTCATATAGGTCTCAACCAGATTGTAGGTTGGCAAGATAAAGAGTAAAACAACCACAAAGAGAATCCACCCCATAAAGCGATTCCTTTGTTCGTGTTCGGCACGCTCTAATCGTTGCTCTTGATTGGCACTATCAATGTAATCATTCGTAAGCTGTACAATATTAGGCTTCTTGCTCATCTACTTCAATCCTTGTTTCACTTATAATCTCGTACATTTTTGCCGCATCTTCTTTTTTCGTACTATCTTTCATTTCTAGAACACGGACAGTCAAGAGTTTATTTCCAAAACGAACTTCCACTTGGTCACCAATTTTTAAATCTGTAGATGACTTAGCGAGTACACCATTTACTTTTATACGCCCTTTATCAGCCACTTCTTTAGCCACTGGACGGCGTTTGATAATTCGTGATACTTTTAAATATTTGTCTAATCTCAATGTTACTGTTTCCTTTTCGTTAGGATATCTCTTCTATGATAGCATTTTTTTTAGAAAATAGGGGACTAAAGCCTTTTCAATACAAAAATAAGAGGATCGACACTAGTCGACCCTCTCAGGAGATTTATGAAAAAGAAAAGTTTTAGGATGTTTTATAGTATAGAGAGACTTACTTAAACTTTCCTTAAGCTTCTTTTTTTTCTTTACGTTCTTTGATTTCCATAAATGTCTGTCCAAAAATCTTTAATTCTTCAAGAATTTCATAGTCTTTCTTGTTACGAACATCAAAAGTAATCTCTACTTTCCCCTGGTTATCACTGATTTTTGCTTTTAAATGCGTTTTAGAGATGGCTTCGAAATAATCTTGAGTCAAGAAGAATTTGAGAGAGGCTTTTTCGAAACGAACAATAATAGTATCGTTCTTACGCTCAACTAATTCTGCAAAGGCAGCATCCAAATAAGCCTTAACCAGACCAATCTCAATGAGATAGGCAACTTGGTCTGGATATTCTCCAAAGCGGTCAATAAGCTCATCTTGAAGGTCTTGATAGTCTTTCTGATTCTCAATTTCTCGAATACGCTTATAAATTTCAATTTTTTGGCGCTCGTCAGAAATATAGTCATAAGGGAGGTAAGCATCAATCTGAAGATTGAACTCTGCATTTCCTTTACGTCGAACTTGAGTTTTACCTTGACGTTTATTGATAGCCTCTTCCAAGAGTTGCGAGTACATTTCGAACCCGACTGAGTCGATGAAACCACTTTGAGAAGCACCAAGAATGTTCCCGGCACCACGAATTGATAAATCACGCATGGCTATTTTGAAACCTGATCCCAGTTCTGTAAAGCCCTTAATAGCATCCAATCGCTTCTCAGAGACTTCCGTCAACACTTTGTCAGGACGATACATGAGATAGGCGTAAGCAATTCGATTACTACGTCCCACACGACCTCTCAACTGATAAAGGGTAGATAAGCCCATGTGATCTGCATTCTCAATGAAGAGAGTATTAACGTTGGAGATATCAATCCCTGTCTCAATAATGGTCGTTGCTACCAATACATCGTAATCACCATTCAAGAAATCCAAGAGGGTATTCTCCAACATAACCTCACTCATCTGACCATGAACAAATCCGATACGTGCTTCAGGGACTAGCTCATGTAATTCAGAAACTTTTTGATCAATGGTTTCAACACGATTATAAACATAAAAAATCTGACCACCTCGGTCCATCTCTCTTAATATCGCTTCTCGAATAAGACCAGGATTGGTTTCCATAACATAAGTTTGAACTGGATAACGGTTGGTAGGGGCTGTCTCAATAATCGACAAATCACGAATACCTAACATAGACATATGAAGCGTACGAGGAATAGGTGTCGCAGTTAGAGTAAGGACATCAACCTTAGCTTTCAACTCCTTAAGTTTCTCTTTATGCTTCACGCCAAAACGTTGTTCTTCATCAATTACTAGCAAGCCTAAGTCAGAAAACTTAACATCTTTAGACAGTAGGCGGTGGGTACCAATAATAATATCAATACGCCCTTTAGCTAGATTTTCAATAGTCTCATTCTGTTCTTTTTTACTTCTAAAACGACTGAGTTCATCTACTTCAACGGCATGATTTTCAAAACGCTCTTTAAAATTCAAATAGTGCTGATGGGCAAGAACCGTTGTAGGAACTAGGATAGCAACTTGCTTTCCATCATTGACTGCCTTGAAGGCGGCACGCATAGCTACCTCTGTCTTACCAAAACCAACATCACCAACCAAGAGACGATCCATGGGTTTGTCTGACTCCATGTCTGCCTTAATTTCCTTGATAGAACGCAATTGATCCTCTGTCTCAGCATAGGCGAAATCATCTTCGAAATCCCTTTGGTTATCATCATCTGGTGAAAATGCAAAACCTTTAAGTTGACTGCGTTCGGCATAGAGTTTTAGGAGGTCATCAGCAATATCCTCTACTTGCTTACTTACTTTTTGTTTAGTCTTTTGGAAACGCCCATCATTGAGTTTATTAATTTTAGGCTCTTTTCCGTCCGCTGACACATACTTAGAGAGACTCTCAATCTGCTCAACAGGTAGAGAAATTGTTGCAGCATCCTGATATTGGATGGTCAAGTAGTCACGATGCACCCCTTTAATCTCAATAGTCTCGATACCTTTAAATTGTCCGATACCATGAGTCTGATGTACAACATAATCACCTTTTTCAAGCTCATTGTAATCTTTTAGACGCTCAGCATTGGAAACGTGACTGGCACGCGCACGACGTTTTACTTTTTTATGGAAAATCTCACGTTCAGTGACCAGAACAAGCTTTTCATCAGCAAAGTAAAAACCATTGGATAAGTTTCCTAGAACTAATTGAGGCTTATAAGGAATCAAATCTCCAAAACTACTAAGTGGTAAATCTAAATCATATTCTTCCAAGGTTTCCTTCAAAGATTTGAGTTGCTTTTCAGACCCCACTTGTAAAATAACTGTAGCCTTATTCTTGGTATAGCGATGTATTTCATCAACTAGAAGTGGAAACTGGTTAAAGAACTCCTGCATAGGGTATTGCGTGAATTGATACAACTTATCAAATTTAAGATTTCCCAAGCCCTTATGAAAATTCGAAAAGAAACTAGCTGGCTGATAGTTACGTAAAGTCTTAAATGAATCCACTAAGTAATTTAGATGACTCAGAGACTTGCCTTGGTGAAGATCCTCAGTTAAAAGATTAGCCACCTCCAATTCAAGACGTCCATGGCGGTCCACTATCTTTTGAAAATCATCAATGAATACAGGAGTTCCCTTTGGAAGGTAGTCAAATAAGGTATAAGCCTTATCATAAAAGAGAGACAAAAACTTACGTAAATCTTTATGACGGTAGCCATCAATCGTAACCGACAGAACTTCCTCAAGGTAAGCCTTATGAGGACCTTCTGCCTTCGAGACCGCACTTTCTAGGGCCTTCTCAGCACGTTGGTAATCCTCTCTTGTTAAGATAATATCATCTGCTGGTGATACGATAACATGCTCTAAATTGTCTAAAGATTTCTGACTATCGCTATCAAACTGACGAATGCCATCAATCTCGTCTCCAAAAAATTCTAAACGGTAGGGGAGCTCTGAAGTCATTTCATAAATATCTAAAATGTCGCCCCTACGACTATACTCACAAGGTGAGAGAACTTGCTCCACTCTTTGGTATCCAATATGAGTCAGATGCTTACTGAGAGCCTCTAAATCATGTTCCTCCCCTAGTGTTAAGTCAATGCGAGAGTCTTTATAAACCTTAGGGTTAGGCAAATGTAACTTAGTACCAACTAAACTCGTGACCAAAACCCCACTGGCCTCTTTATCCATTAAAAAATTAAGACTTTCAAGACGAGAATGGGTCTTTTCTGGTGAAGCGAAGATAAACTCTGCAGCTACTACATCATCTGCAAAAAAAGAATAAACCTTATCCTCTCCTAAGATAGCTGACAAATCTCCTGTCAGTTGCTCAGCTTCATTTTGTGTTGAAGTAACGATTAAAATCTTAGGAACCTGCTCAGAAAGAGCAGATGCCATGACAACTGCCTTGCTGGAACCAGAAAATCCCATGACCAACTGCCTACTCAATAGGGTTACTTTATCACGCCACTCAAGCAATTGATGATTCTTCTCAAAAAGGTCTAATAGAGTATTAGCCATTATAACGCCTCATAGTATCTTCGAAATCATTGGTTTTCAGGTAATGATTGAGGGCTGTCTCTACCTTGTCTAAAGTCAGTAAAATTGTGGCATAGTCGTCTTCACTAAATTTTCCAAGGACATGATTAACGACCGTCATTCCTTTCTGTGGGCGGCCAATACCAATTTTTATACGGTCAAATTCTTGAGTGCCAGTTTCAGCAATGATAGATTTAATACCATTATGACCACCCGCTGAACCTTTTTGACGAAAGCGCAATTTCCCAACTTCCATATCTAAGTCATCGTAAATGACGATAAAATCCTCCATGGGAATATTGTAATAAGCTAGTAATGCTCTAACAGCTAGACCTGATAGATTCATAAAGGTTGTTGGTTTCACAAAATAAACCTTCTCACCATTTAAAAAGGTCGAAGCCACTTCAGCCTTAAAGGTCCTTTCTTCAGAAAAGGTTAATCCCAGTTCCTTAGCCATTAGGTCAATAGCCATAAAACCAACATTGTGACGTGTCTCATGGTATTTTGAACCAGGATTTCCCAAGCCAACTACTAATTTTGTCATTATTTCTCCTCTTTGATAAACAGCAAAAGGACTGAAAAATACTTTTCAGCCTTGTGCACTATTTTTTATTTTCTAAACGTTGAAACGGAATTCCATGATGTCGCCATCTTGAACAACGTATTCTTTTCCTTCTTCACGAAGGCGACCAGCTTCCTTAACAGCTTTCTCAGAACCATATTTAATGAGATCATCGTAAGACATGGTTACGGCACGGATAAATCCTTTCTCGAAGTCAGAGTGGATAATTCCTGCTGCTTGTGGAGCCTTGATGCCTCGTTTAAAGGTCCAAGCACGCACTTCTTTCTCACCAGCAGTAAAGTAAGTTCCTAGACCAAGCAAATGATAGGCTGCGCGTGTCAGTTTATCAACTCCTGATTCTGTCAAACCAAGGTCTTCCAAGAACATTTCTTTGTCTTCATCATCCAATTCAGAAATTTCTTCCTCAACACGTGCCGAGATAACAACTACTTCTGCATTTTCAGTCGCTGCAAACTCACGAATTTGTTTGACATAATCAATATCATCAGGATTTGCGACTTGGTCTTCATCAACGTTAGCCACATAAAGTACTGGTTTTGTTGTCAAGAGGAAGAGTCCCTTAACAATTTTTTGCTCTTCCTCAGTAAAATCAATCGTACGTGCAGACTTACCATCTTCTAGAACAGGTTTAATCTTTTGAAGAATATTAAACTCTGCCACAGAATCTTTATCTTTTTGTGTACGCGCAATTTTTTCGACACGCGCATAACGTTTGTTAATTGATTCAAGGTCAGCCAAAATCAATTCTAGGTTGATTGTATCGATATCAGCCATCGGATCTACAAAGGCATCCTCACGCCCTTGTTCACGCATAACATTTTCATCATCGAAAGCACGAACCACATGGACAATCGCATCTACTTCACGAATGTTCGCCAAGAACTTATTTCCAAGACCTTCACCCTTTGATGCTCCTTTTACGATACCCGCAATATCTGTGAACTCAAATGTGGTTGGAACTGTCTTTTTAGGGGTAATAAGTTCAGTCAGTTTCGTCAAACGCTCGTCTGGTACCTCAACCATTCCGACGTTTGGATCAATTGTCGCGAAAGGATAGTTAGCAGCTTCCGCACCCGCTTTTGTAATTGCATTGAAAAGAGTTGATTTACCAACGTTTGGCAAACCAACGATACCTGCTGTTAAAGCCATTAATTTATTTCTCCATAAAAAAGTAATTCAGTTAATTATAACACAAAAATTGTTAAAAATAGGCAACTTCCCTTTGAGAATCATAAAAAGGAAAGCAAGGCAAAGAATGCTATAAAGAAGATAACTGGGGACTCTCGAAAGTTTTTATATTGCTAGTAAACTAATTTTCTTAACACAAGAACCTCCTTATATGGACTCCCCAATGTCTGTTATAAAACCTTCTTAAGTTTCTTTTCGAAATCATGACGACTCATCATAACCACATGATCACAATTCGTACAACGAATCTTAATGTCAGCTCCAAGACGGGTCACTTCCCATTCATTAGCTTTTTTTCCTGTTGCTTTGATGGTACAAGCATGTGGTTTTTTCATTTCAACTAAACTTCCAATTTGGTACATAAACTCCCTCTCTAGTAAAAAAGTTATCCACAGTGGATAACTTTTTCGATTTTAGTTTGTTCTTACAGGTGTAATCAATTGAATAAAATTCTCACTGTCATCTGCTGGCGTCAAAGTAAATGGACGCACTGGTGAAATGAAACGTACACGAACAGTCTCACTCTTAAGAGCTTTCAAAGCATCTATTAGGTAGGTTGGATTGAAACTAATGACCAAATCACTACCTGAAACATCTTGCACGTCAATATCCTCATTCACCTTTCCGACTTCTGGCGAATTAACATGGGCACTGACACTGCCATTGATGATTTCGAGTTTAACAGTACCACTTTGACTAGCATTAGAAATCAAATATGAACGTTCCATAGCAGAACGAAGGCTAGCGGTCTCGAAAACAACTTCTGTTTCAAATGAATCAGATAAGAGACGATTCGTGTCTGGATAATTTCCTTCAAGTAGACGTGTATAGAAAGAAATTGTTTCACTACGGAATAGAATTTGATTTGCTGAGAAGAAAACCTCTAAGTTTTCAATATCATCGCTAAAGACTGCCGATAATTCTTTAAGTGAGCGACTTGGGATTACAACATCAAAGTTATCCGCAGAATGCTCCAAAACAAGTTGACGTTGGCTCATTCGGTGAGAGTCCGTTGCTACAGCTTTGAGATCTTTATGATTTGAAAGAACAAAGTGAACCCCAGTTAAAATTGGACGACTTTCTTGTGTGCTTGCTGCGAATGAAGTTTCAGCAATGATAGATTTTAACACTTTTGTGTCCATGAGTAATGGCGTCAAGCTATCAACTTCCTGAATACGGGGATATTGTTCGACATCTTTCCCTTTCAAGGTAATTTCTGATTTACCACTTTTCAGTAAAACTTGGTATTGTTCGATTTCTTCAAAAGTAAGGGTAACATCAGGCAAGCTTGAGACAACATTAATGAAAAAGTTTGCTTCCAAAAGGATACTACCTGGCTGCGTAATTAATAGGCCTGCATTTTCTTCTGAAACTGAGATACTATTTTCAATTGAGATTTGCCCATTTGATCCTGTCAAATAGATACCATCTTTGGTAACTTCGATTTTAATCGTTGATAGAATTGGGATAGCATTTTTAGAAGAAATAGCACGGCGAGTTGTATGAAGTGCTTGTAAGAAATAAGCTTTATTAATCGCAAATTGAATCATGATGCTCCTTTATTTTATTAGTATTATTTTAGTAGTAGTAGTAGGTCTTGTGGACACTGTGCATAAGTCTACAAAACATAGTTTTATCAAGGCTTTAAACTTGTGCACAGCCTGTGGAAAAGTTTGGATAATTTTTAATAGTTATCCACAAGTGTCATTTTATCTTGTTTTTGATGGTATCAATTTCAATGCGTAAACTGTCATCTTGAGCAATCATATTTTTGATTTTATTGTATGCATGTAAGACAGTTGAGTGATCTCTTCCGCCAAATTCTTTTCCAATTTTTGGAAGGGAGTTATCAGTCATTTCACGCGCAAGATACATGGCTACCTGACGTGCCAAGACAATATTTTGTGTTCGTTTAGTTGCCTTGATCTCTTTTACAGTGACATTATAAAATTTTCCTACCTCAGTTTGGATATCCTCAATCGGAATAAGAGTTAATTTAGGACCATCCATTTTACGTGCGCGAATGGCTTCGGCAGCTACTTCAACTGTGATAGTATCTAACTGGCGAACATTGGCAACTAAGCTAATATCTTTTAAGGCCCCTTCTAAGTCACGGACATTTGAATCAAATTGGCCAGCTAAATACTCAATTGTTTCAGGAGGAAAATGATAATCATAGTCCATAATCTTATTAGTAAGAATGGCCACTCGCGTTTCAAAGTCGGGTGGTGTGATATTAACGGTTAACCCCCATTTAAATCGCGTGACAAGACGCTCTTCCATCTCGTTCAATTGATCTGGATTACGGTCGCTGGTCAGGACAATTTGTTTATTATTATTGTGAAGGACATTGAAAGTATTGAAAAATTCCTCTTGAGTGGCTTGCGTTGATTTTTTAGCCAATGATTGAATATCATCAATTAAGAGAACGTCCAGATGACGGTATTTAAGTTTTAGTTCATCCATTTTATCTAAACGGATATGGACAACAAATTCATTAATGAAATTCTCTGCAGTAATGTATTTGATACGTGCTTGAGGATTATCATGTAAGACCTTGTTACCAATGGCATTGAGTAAGTGAGTTTTTCCGAGACCAGGTCCTCCATAAATAAATAGAGGGTTATACGTAGCTCCTGGTGAATCAGCTACAGCTAAAGATGCAGCAACTGACCAACGGTTTTCATCCCCCTGAATAAAATTATCAAAGGTGTACTTACTATTCAAGTCAGAGTCCAATGTAGGAAGAGCAGGTGTTTGCTGTTCCTTTTTATTGCCAAAGTCATTGTTTGTTACAGTTGAATTTGCCTCGTTTAAGAGTGCTTCGTCAAAGACGTACTCAACTTTGATTTCACTATTATAGGCTTCAAAACCAGCCATCAAAATGAAAGATTGCATATTCTTTTCCCAGAATAGCTTTTTGACTTCCTCAAGCAGAATTGTAGCAACGTTATCTTGAACTTTGATGAGCTTGGTATCTAGGACATAATAATCAAAAGTGGCTTGTGTTAGTTCCTCTTTGGCCAGCTCTAAGAGCTTATTCCAAAAAAAATGCTCTTTTTCGGTCATTCCATCAATTCTCCTTCTTTATTCTTGTTCTCTGATTCTATCATAAAACAAAAAAGTTTTCCACAGGTCCGAAGATAAAAGTTCCCTAAGTTATCCACAAGGAAAAAAAGACAATTCACATTGTGCACAAGAGTTATCCACAAGTTGTGAATAAAAAAAGAAACCCTCTCAAATAAAGGGAGGGCAACCATTTTATGATGTGGATAAGTTTGTTTCTTTTTTCTCCTCAATTCACAGGTCAAATAAGCTTGTTGATAATTCTGTTAAAATCTTCTTCCGTCGAAAAGTGGATCTGAATAGTTCCAGAGTGATTTTTGTGATAACGAAGAGTAACGGGGAGACCAAGTGATTTTTCCAGTTCTTTTTCTTTATCTTTTATATGAATATCTTTTTTTGATTTTTGTTTTTTTGGAAGTTCTTGAAGTCTTTTTTCCAGGGTACGAACTGACCATTTTTCAGTAAGGACCTGATGATAGATAGTTAATTGCTTTTTTGTATCCTCAACAGCTAAAAGTGCTCTAGCATGTCCTTGACTCAGTTTGCCATTTTCGATACTCGTCTGTATCTCTTGGGGAAGTTGGAGGAGTCTGAGAGCGTTACTGATATAAGGTCTGGATTTCCCCATAGCTTTCGCCAGTTCCTCGTGACTGTAAGCTAGCTCATTAATTAAATTACGATAGGCCTTTGCTTCTTCAATGGGATTGAGATTCGATCGTTGTAAATTTTCAATAATAGCTTGTTTACGGCTTTCTTGATCTGTAACTTCCTTTACAACTGCAGGGATTTCTGTCATTCCTAGACGTTTACAGGCACGTAAACGTCTTTCCCCAGCAATTAGTTCATAACCAATAATATCCGATTTTCGGACAATGATTGGCTGTATCAGTCCATTTTCTGAGATTGATTGGCTTAGCTCTGCTAATTCTTCATCAGAGAACTCTATACGAGGTTGAAAAGGATTGGGATAGATGTCACTAATAGGTAAAGCTTTGAGTTGTTCTTGCATGTTATTCCTTTCCAAAAAAGACCTTTACATTATTGTAAAGGTCTTTTGACAGATTTGTCAATGACTTAGTCAGACAAGTCTTCTGTAGATTTTGTTAATTTAAGTTCTTCAGTTTTCTTCTCTTTACCACGATAGAAGGTTACCTTGATTGTATCTCCAATACTATGGCTGTAAAGATTGGTTTGAATATCAGTTTTTGAGCTGATTTCCTTACCGTCAATTTCAGTGATAACATCATTTTCTTGAAGTTTACCGTCAGCTGGCATACCTTTTTGAACGCTGCCGACTACAACTCCAGCTTTCACATCATCTGGTAAATCTAATTTAGAGGTTGCACTGCTAGAAAGGCTGTTAAGATTGGCCATTGAGATTCCTAGGGCTGGTCGTGTAACTTTACCGTCTTTTTCCAATTGATTGATGATTTCGACAACATCGTTTGATGGAATGGCAAATCCCATACCTTCAACGGCGCTACCAGCGACTGCTGACGTTGATGAAATTTTACTTGAGTTAATACCGATAACTTGTCCTTCGATATTGACTAAGGCACCACCTGAGTTACCAGGGTTAATGGCAGCATCTGTTTGGATAGCATTTGTTGAAACAGTTTCACCATTGTCGTTTTGCATAGTTACAGTACGGCTAAGGCTAGAAACGATACCCTCTGTTACTGAGTTGGCATATTCGGTACCAAGTGGGCTACCGATAGCAATTGCCTTCTCGCCGACTGTGAGAGAGTTTGAGTCTGCAAATTCCGCTACGGTTTTAATTTTATCTGAAGAAACTTTGACAACTGCTAGGTCAGAGTAAGTATCTTTACCAACGAGTTCACCAGTAATTTTTGATCCATCTGAAAGCATGATTTCAAGTTTTTTAGCGCCATCGACAACGTGGTTGTTGGTTACGATGTAGGCCTCTTTCCCATCTTTTTTATAGATGACTCCAGAACCTTCACCAGCGACTTGCAACCCATCAGAATCTTTTGATTTGTCTTGACTAGAATCAGAACTATCATCTCCACCAAAGATACGGCCATAAAGTTCATTTAGAGAATCTGAAGATGACCCTTCTTGGTAATTGATGACAGAAACAACGGCATTTTGTACTTTCTTAACAGCTTTAGTTGTATCTGTTGTATTATTGTATACGGTCTTAGCTGTTTTAACACCTGTATCTGTTGAATTGGTAAAAGATACCCCTGCTGCTGTTAGTAGGATAAAGGCACCTAGTAAACCACCTAGTAAGCCAATAACAAGCATTGCAATTGGCGCTACTATTTTTTTCCAGTTAAATTTTTTCACGTTTAGTCCTCCTTTTTGATAAACATATCAAAGTAAGCTTAATTATATCATAAAGTGATTTTAAAAAACAGTTATCAACAGTCTGTGGATAAGTTTCAAAAAGTGTAGATAAGAAGCTATTTTATAGGGATAACTAAAGATTCTTAACAGTAAAAAGGTGTGGATAAGGTGTTAAAAGATTGTGGATATATGCTATAATAAGCCTATGAAAGTTAAATTGATTACCGTTGGAAAATTGAAAGAAAAATATTTGAAAGATGGCATTGCGGAGTATGTCAAACGACTAGGACGCTTTACAAAATTTGAGTCTATAGAATTAACGGATGAAAAGACGCCAGATAATGCAAGCGAAGCTGAAAATAAAGCTATCCTAGACAAAGAGGGGCAGCGTATCTTGGCTAAGGTAGGTGATCGTGATTATGTCATTGCCTTAGCTATTGAAGGAAAACAATTTCCCTCGGAGCAATTTGCTAAAGAGTTAGAGCAAGCGACTCTTAGAGGCTATTCAGATATTACTTTTATTATAGGGGGAAGTTTGGGACTCTCTCCTACAGTGAAAAAGAGGGCTAATCAATTAATGAGTTTTGGTCTCTTAACGTTCCCTCATCAGCTTATGCGCCTTGTATTAGTAGAGCAAATTTATCGCGCATTCATGATTCAGCAGGGAAGTCCTTACCATAAGTAGAAGAAGGAAACAGACATGTTCAGAATGAAAAAACGCTCCTATCGTGTTTTTGAAGGATTACGGGTAGCAACTCTAGTAAGTTATATAGGGGGCTTCATTGATGCCTATACTTACAATACTCAAGACGGACGATTTGCAAGTATTCAGACAGGTAATCTCCTTTATTTGGTTATTCATCTTGTTGAGGGGCATATTGCAAGAGCTTTCAGCTATGTGATACCTATTTTTTTCTTTGTTTTAGGTCAGTTTTTTGTTTTTTTTGTTAAGAAGTGGCTCATTAACCATAAATGGGGATGGCATTTGCAAGCGATTAGACTTGCCTTTCTCTTGATGACTATTCTCGCCATCATTACACCTTACGTTGATTCTACTATTACGATTGCGGGCTTGGCATTTTTTGCCTCTCTTCAGGTAGGGATTTTTAAACGCGTCAGAGGGGTAAATTATGCTTCCTTCATGATGACTGGTAATATTACGAATACCTCTTTAACCGTTGCCAGGGCTATTGACGAGGGGGATCCCAAAGTGCTTAAACAAGCTTCCTACACTACTATTATCATCTTAACATTTATGGTAGGAGTTGCAGCATCAACTTGGTTTTCTCAATATTTACATGAATACAGCCTATATACGACTTTGCTTCCCTTGTTTATTTTGAATTATTTCCTATTTATCGAGGCAAAAGAAAAACGCAACTAGAGATTCTAGATTGCGTTTTTTTATCTGATCCCAGCAGGATTCGAACCTGCGACCGTTCGCTTAGAAGGCGAATGCTCTATCCAGCTGAGCTATGGGACCAATAACTCTATTAGTTTACAAAATATATAGCAACATGTCAATACTTTGTAAAAGCAAGATAAAAACTAACGTAAAATTCGAATAAATTTAGCAAAATTTAATATTTTTTTTGAAAAAAAGTATAGACAAAATCGAATACTCTGATATAATAATAAGAGTGTTAACGAGATAAAAATCTCAGAACTTGGTCCGTTGGTCAAGGGGTTAAGACACCGCCTT
>NZ_KV832017.1:0-38436 GCF_001837325.1 Streptococcus sp. HMSC065H07 | reverse complement strand
GCGGTAACACGGGTTCGAATCCCGTACGGACTATTTTTGCTACTTAGCAGTTTTATCCGCCATAGCTCAGTTGGTAGTAGCGCATGACTGTTAATCATGATGTCGTAGGTTCGAGTCCTACTGGCGGAGTGATAAGACACCTCAAGTTGTATAGCTTGAGTTTTTTTGTACCCAAAGATAAATAGGTCTGGAACAATTGTTCCAGACCTATTTAATTTAAGATGATCAGCGTTTTTGAATAACGGTTATTTTTCTGATGAAATAAGCGTAGCAACAAAATATGATACTTGCCAATAGACTAATCACTAAACCTGTCTTAAGACCATAGGGAATGAAGGTTAGAACAACTTCACCTTTCCCACTAGGGACATCAACTTTCATGAACCCCTTTTGGGCTCGTTGAATCTTAACTTTTTTATGGTTTATAGTCGCTGTCCACCCCTTATCGTATGGAATGGTGAAGAATAGTGAGGCGTTCGTTTTACTACTATAATCAACGAACACTTTATTATTTGACGTCGTAACCTTACTATCACGTTCATTAATAGTATCCATAGCTATCTGATAGTTTTGAGTATCAAGGGCATAAAAACTAGGATTATCAAAGGATATTGCTTTATTGCCAGGAAAACTAAGTTTGATGGTAACCATTGATTCTGTTTCAAAGTAGCCAAGATCGAAGAAATCAAAGGTATTGTCAGTAACTTGATTCCTTGTCACACCATTTACAGTAATTGACAGAGAGTGGTTATTGTCATCGGACCAAGAAATATTAGGAACACTAACATAGAGTTGACTATGTGGTGGAGCGATGACTCGATAGGTGATTGTTACAAAATCTTTATTCGAGTTACTAACGTTTTTAGCCACGCGCTGATTCAAAGACTTAGCATCTTGATCAAAAAGTTGAGATGGAGCTCGTTTAAAATAGGTTAAGTTAAGTCCAGATAGAGCATTTAGCAAGTTAGTTTGATTGTCAAGCGTATTGACAGTGAAGTCAATATTCTTGTAAATGCCATCAGTTAAGATAGCAAGCTGGCTTGCATTATTATTTTGATAAAGCCCCATTGTTTTTTCAGAAGTTACGTGATTAAAACCATACTTATTAAGGTCAAAGTTCGATAAATTATATTTTATTCCGAAGAGACTATCAGCGATAATGGTGTTATTTTGGTAACGTAGGTTTAAATTAGTCCCTTCAGATTTGAAGCCTAACCTATCGAGTGTTGAGCTTGAAGCAGTATTTCGAATGGATGAAAACTGAGAAATACCATTATAGTTGAATTTCATACTGTCGTTACCAGTTTGAGCCTCTAACCTTTCAGTACGGTAAAAAGTCTTATTCGCTTGCTTAGTATCTGAAACTAGTTTTGTAATGGCAGACATATTTCGTAGATAGCCTTCACGAGTTGGGAATACCCACTCATTTCCCAGAGCTCCAACAACATAGTAAGTACTTAATGCAAGCTCAAAAATGCAGAATAAGAAGGTGAAACAGCGAAAAACACTCCCAGGAATTTGCTGTCTAAAATAGCTAATAAATAGAATGGCATAGGCTAGAAGAAATGCTAGGCTTAATAGCCAGGAGACTGATTCAATGAAGCTATAGTGAGATTGGAAAATCCAAGTTAGTAAGTAAGCGGTACTCAATCCTAAGAAAGATAGGAGGAGTCTTTTAAAAGAAAAGTTTTTAATTCGGTTGAGTGTTTCTCCTGCCAAAAGAACAATTAGGAGAGATAGGAGCCAAGAATAGCGATGGAGAAACATGTTGGGTGCATGCATTCCTTGCCAAAACAAATCAAGAGGCTGTAAGTAGAAGCTAGCGATAAAGAAAGCTACTAATAGGAGATAACCTATACGTAATGATAGCTTGACTTCCCTACTAATAAAGAAAAGTAGAAAAAGAATCAAAGGTAAGATTCCCACATAGATCATAGGTATTGATCCAAATTTAGTAGTATCGTAAACTCCAACGAGATTTTTCGCAAAGAAGTCAAAATAATAGGTGGACTCTGTCAATAAACTTGACGCACTTGTAAACTTTTCACCATGTGTGGTCAAGTCAAGTAGTGTTGGTAGTAGCATGACAGCACTACTTAAACCAGCAAGTATAGAAACAATTCCAAAGTCTATGAAATGAAGAATCTTACTCTTCCATCCCTTGATAGTTATCAATTGTACTATGGTGTAAAGGGTTAGGAAAATAGCCATCATATAACCAAAATAGTAATTTTGGATAAAAAGACAGGTTAGGCTAAAAAAGTATAAGCCCCGTTTATTGAATCTTAGTAAGAGGTGTAAACCTAATATGATTAGAGGTGCTAGAATAAAGGCATCTAGCCAGGTATTAATTTCTAACTGACTGGTAGCGAAGCTCATCAAAGAAAATCCTGTAGAAAGACATAGGATGAAACTTCTTGACACTTTTGTAAAGAGCCGCTTAAAACTAAAAGCTCCTGATAACCCAATAAGCCCGAATTTAAGGAGTGTTATATAATAAAAAGCATCGGCCATTTGGTTGACAGTAAAGAAATAGTAAAGTGGAGACAAGAAGGAACCTAGGTAATAGCTTGTTAGAGCATAGAAATTAAGCCCTAGACCACTTGTGAAGGTGTAAAAGAGGCTCCCATCTCCATGAAGTATATTCCGAAGTCCAGTTGCAAAAATCACATACTGATGAAAACCATCACTTGTTAAAATAGTCCGCTCACTACCAGGATAGATTTTTTGGCTATACAGCACCCCTATCATGATTAATACTGGCAAGAAAAAAGCAGCCAGATAAAATAATAAAGTCGTATGGTATTTTTTATTTGTCATAATGATACTAAGACAGGTTGGGATATCCCAACCTGCATCTTTTTATAGTTTAATCAGCCCATAGTGCTTTGACTTTAGCTTGCACTTCTTCATTTTCAAGGAACTCATCATAAGTTTCATCAATACGGTCAATGACCCCATTTTTAGAAACAACTACGATGTGGTTCGCTATTGTTTGGATAAATTCATGGTCATGACTGGCAAAGATAACAGACTCTTTGAAGTCACGGACGCCATCATTCAGACTTGAGATTGATTCCAAATCCAAGTGATTAGTAGGATCATCTAGAAGAAGGACGTTAGATTTCAAAAGCATGAGTTTAGAAAGCATGACACGTACCTTTTCTCCCCCTGAGAGAACACTAACAGATTTATTAACCTCATCCCCTGAGAAGAGCATACGCCCAAGGAATCCACGCAAGAAAGTATCATCATCTTCACCTTTTTCGGCAAATTGACGGAGCCATTCGAGAATTGATTCACCGGATGCAAAGTCTTTAGAATTGTCTTTTGGAAGGTAAGAACGGCTAGTAGTAACACCCCATTTGATTGTACCTTCGTAGTCAATATCCCCGGCAAGAGCACGAATCAATGCAGTTGTTTGAATATCGTTTTGACCGATGATGGCAGTCTTATCTCCTGGTCGCAAGATGAAACTAATATTGTCAAGAATAGTCTCACCATCCATCTTAACAGTGAGATTTTCAACTGTTAGAAGGTCATTACCGATTTCACGCTCTGCTTTGAAATTGATGAATGGGTATTTACGACTTGATGGGACGATTTCTTCTAGCTCAATTTTATCAAGCATTTTCTTACGAGAAGTGGCTTGTTTAGATTTTGAAGCGTTGGCAGAGAAACGTGCAACGAATTCTTGAAGTTCCTTAATTTTTTCTTCTGCTTTGGCATTACGGTCAGCCTGCAAGCGTGCAGCCAATTCTGAAGATTGTTTCCAGAAGTCATAGTTACCGACATAGAGTTTGATTTTACCAAAGTCAAGATCGGCCATATGCGTACACACCTTATTCAAGAAGTGACGGTCATGGGATACGACAATGACCGTATTTTCAAAATCAATCAAGAAATCTTCAAGCCAAGAGATTGACTGGATATCAAGACCATTGGTAGGTTCGTCAAGAAGAAGTACATCAGGTTTACCAAAGAGTGCTTTTGCAAGGAGAACCTTGACCTTGTCACCATTAGCCAATTCACTCATGTTTTGATAGTGAAGGTCTTCTGAGATATTTAGATTCTGAAGCAATTGTGAGGCTTCGCTTTCAGCTTCCCAACCACCTAATTCAGCAAAGAGTCCTTCTAGTTCAGCAGCACGGACACCATCTTCATCTGAAAAATCTTCTTTCATGTAGATGGCATCTTTTTCTTTCATGATATCGTAGAGACGTTCATTACCCATGATAACAACATCGATAACGCGTTCTTCTTCATAGTCAAAGTGGTTCTGACGAAGGACAGAAAGACGTTCATCAGGACCAAGAGAGATGTGTCCTGTTGTTGGTTCGATATCACCAGCTAAAATTTTCAAAAAAGTAGATTTACCAGCACCATTAGCACCGATAAGACCATAAGTATTACCTGGCGTGAAGGCAATGTTAACATCATCAAAAAGTTTACGATCGCTAAAACGAAGCGATACATCTGATACAGTAAGCATATAATATCCTTTATTTTTATTCTTAACTACTATTTTACGAGAAATTAGACTTTATTTCAATTGATTTTACAAGGGATTAATAAAGTCATTTGGAACTCTTTGGTAATCTTTTTGGAGGCTAAATCCACGTCCCATAACTGTAGAAGCAGGAACAATGACGATAAAGGCAGTTTCATCTATTTTTTGGATTTCTTCTTGGACTTTTGGAACCTCATGAGTTGACAAGGTAGTCATAATCATATTTTGTGCATGTCCGGTATGTCCACCAAGAACTGGAATTTTTGTTGCTCCTCGATCAGCCACTCTAGTGATGTAGTTTAGGATTTGTTCACTATTTTGCGAAATGATTAGAAGATTTCGTGATGAATTGAGTCCGACCATCATTTTATCAATTGTAAGAGAAACAACTCCAAGTGAGAGAATGGAATACATAACAGTATCAGGAGGAAAGGCAATAGCACTGATTGCAACAATGATTCCATCGACAATAAGTAGTACCATTCCTAGTGGGAGTGGTGTATATTTGTTGAGAATTTGTGTGATAATTCCAGTTCCTCCAGTTGAGGAATTTCCATAAAAGACTATCCCTAGTCCTAGCCCTAATACAATCCCACCAAAAATAGCAGCCAACAAAGGTTGTTTGGTGAGTGTAGGTAAGCCCTCAGTTAATTTAATAAAAGTTGGGAAGACAAGAGACCCATAGAAGGTTTTTAGGAGAACTTCGCGGCCAAGAAAGAACCAACATAAAATTAACAAAGGGATGGTTGTTGCTAAGACGAAGTTAGCATTATTCCAACCAAAAAGGGCGTTTAAACTAATGGCTAGCCCTCCGACACCACCTGAAGCAATATTATTCTTAACTAAAAGTGAGTTATAGCCAACCGCAGCAATAAAAGAACCGAGTGTAACTAAAAGTATGTCTATTATTCGACGTTTCATATATTATCTCCTAGAAATGATATTCTTATTATCAAGTCTTTTTAAGTTTCCGTCAAGTAATGACTATTTTGGTTGTGTCTGATGTTGTGTTTCACGTGAAACTATAAACATAATCTTGACAAAAATAGATAAAACAATGTAGAATAATAGTCATCAGAAGAGTAATTCTATCCTTTTTTATAGAGAGCTGGTGGTTGCTGAAAATCAGTATGAAGGTGGAATGAATGGGCTGAAGAGAATTGACGATTAACGTGAACACATAAACGTTAGGTTTGGCACCCCTTATCGTGCAACTTCTTTGTTGAGAAGGTTTGAGATGATAGCTGCAGAAAGAGTTATCAACTGAGGTGGTACCGCGTATCAAAAGTGATTAACGCCCTCACGCATGTTTTTGCGTGGGGATTTTTTTGTATTAGAGAGGTAATTATATGACGAAACCTATTATTTTGACGGGAGACCGTCCAACAGGGAAACTTCATCTAGGACACTAT
This sequence comes from Streptococcus sp. HMSC065H07, assembly GCF_001837325.1. Classification (NCBI taxonomy): domain Bacteria; kingdom Bacillati; phylum Bacillota; class Bacilli; order Lactobacillales; family Streptococcaceae; genus Streptococcus; species Streptococcus sp. HMSC065H07. The sequence continues at coordinate 32,514 of NZ_KV832017.1, read as the reverse complement.
GTTGGTAGTTTAAAAAATCGTGTCCTTTTACAAAACGAAGATAAATATAACATGTTTGTCTTCTTGGCTGATCAGCAAGCTCTTACGGATCACGCAAAAGAGTCAGAGATCATCAAAGAATCAATTGGGAATGTTGCTTTAGATTATCTCTCTGTAGGTTTGGATCCAACGAAGTCGACTATTTTCATTCAAAGTCAGATTCCTGAGTTGGCTGAGTTGACTATGTATTACATGAACCTAGTTTCATTGGCACGTTTAGAGCGTAACCCAACGGTTAAGACGGAAATTGCTCAAAAAGGCTTCGGAGAATCTATTCCAACAGGCTTTCTAGTTTATCCAATTTCTCAGGCAGCTGATATCACAGCCTTTAAAGCAAATTATGTTCCTGTAGGTAATGACCAAAAGCCAATGATTGAGCAGACACGTGAAATTGCACGTAGCTTCAATCATACTTATCATTGTGATATTTTGGTTGAGCCAGAGGGAATCTACCCTAAAAATGAAGCTGCAGGACGCCTTCCAGGTCTAGACGGAAATGCTAAGATGTCAAAATCCTTGGGTAATGGTATCTTCCTTTCAGATGATGAAGACACTGTTCGTAAAAAAGTCATGAGCATGTATACGGATCCAAATCATATTCGTGTGGAAGATCCAGGCCAAATTGAAGGTAATATGGTTTTCCATTATCTTGATATCTTTGGTCGCGAAGAGGATGCTACTACAATTGCTGAAATGAAAGAACATTATCAACGAGGTGGTTTAGGAGATGTGAAGACAAAACGTTATCTTCTAGAAATCTTAGAACGTGAGTTGGCTCCAATTCGTGAACGTCGTTTAGAATATGCCAAGGATATGGGAGAAGTTTTCCGTATGCTTGAAAAAGGTAGTCAAGCAGCGCGTGAAGTTGCTGGACAAACATTGGCGGAAGTAAAAGAAGCGATGGGAATTAAGTATTTCTAAGAAATAAAAAGTAGGGACTCAAGATAATCTGGAGCCCTATTTTTATTTGGAAAAAGGTTTTCTTAGAATCTTATGCGAAATCTGTTGACAAATCATTTTAGCATGATATGATATTAACAATTAAAAAATAGGCTGGGGTATTTGTACCTCAAAACTTTGAGAAAAGAGGACGATTATAATGTCAAATTGGGACACTAAATTCTTGAAAAAAGGTTACACTTTTGATGACGTATTGCTTATTCCTGCGGAAAGTCATGTTCTACCAAACAACGTCAACTTGAAGACGAATTTGGCTAAAAATTTGACATTAAATATCCCAATTATCACTGCAGCCATGGATACGGTCACAGATAGTAAGATGGCTATCTCAATTGCTCGTGCAGGTGGTTTGGGTGTCATTCACAAAAACATGTCTATTGCGGAACAAGCTGAAGAAGTTCGAAAAGTAAAGCGCTCTGAAAATGGTGTCATCATTGATCCATTCTTCCTAACGCCTGAAAATAAAGTTGCTGAAGCTGAAGAGTTGATGCAACGTTACCGTATCTCAGGGGTTCCGATTGTTGAGACACTTGAAAATCGTAAATTGGTTGGTATTATCACAAACCGTGATATGCGTTTTATCTCTAATTACGATACTCCAATTTCAGAACACATGACTTCTGAGAAATTGGTCACTGCTCCAGTTGAAACAGATCTTGAAACGGCTGAAAGTATTCTTCATGAGCATCGTATTGAAAAGCTACCTCTAGTTGATGAAGAAGGTCGTTTATCAGGACTTATTACTATTAAGGATATCGAAAAAGTTATTGAGTTTCCTAATGCAGCTAAGGATGAGTTCGGTCGTCTTTTGGTAGCAGGTGCTGTAGGTGTTACTTCTGATACCTTTGAACGTGCAGAAGCTCTTTTTGAAGCAGGCGCAGATGCTATTGTCATTGATACTGCACATGGTCATTCAGCAGGTGTTCTTCGTAAAATTGCTGAAATTCGTGCCCACTTCCCAGACCGTACTTTGATTGCAGGAAATATCGCAACAGCTGAAGGTGCGCGTGCACTTTATGAAGCAGGTGTCGATGTTGTTAAAGTAGGTATCGGACCAGGTTCTATTTGTACAACACGTGTGGTTGCGGGTGTAGGTGTTCCTCAAGTCACTGCTATTTACGATTCAGCTAGTGTTGCGCGTGAATACGGAAAAACAATCATTGCTGATGGTGGTATCAAATACTCAGGTGATATTGTAAAAGCTCTTGCAGCAGGTGGTAATGCTGTAATGCTTGGTTCTATGTTTGCTGGTACTGATGAAGCACCAGGTGAAACTGAGATTTTCCAAGGTCGTAAATACAAATCTTACCGTGGTATGGGATCAATTGCAGCGATGAAGAAGGGATCAAGCGATCGTTACTTCCAAGGTGCAGTTAATGAAGCGAATAAACTTGTTCCAGAAGGAATTGAAGGCCGTGTAGCTTATAAGGGTTCTGCTGCTGATATCGTATTCCAATTGATTGGCGGTATCCGTGCAGGTATGGGTTATACAGGTGCAGAAGATATCCAGGCTTTACATGACAAAGCTCAGTTTGTTGAAATGTCAGGTGCAGGACTTATTGAAAGTCACCCTCACGATGTTCAAATTACAAACGAGGCGCCTAACTACTCAGCTCATTAAAAAAACATAAAAGTACTTACTTCAGGTAAGTACTTTTTCTTTACATTGGTTTTTACAGTAGGTTTACAATATATTTACACAAAAAAAATTGTCAATAAAGGGTTTGGGTGAGTTTTTGTTTACACTTTTTTTAACATCACTTGTCATATATGTAAAACACAGAAAACAGAAAAAAAGTCGCTTAATCGACTTGTTTTTCACAAATAATACCATTCTTGACTAAGAAGGTCTTTAAATCGGGTGGTAGGTTACTCAGATGATCAAGTGAAGTTGTCGTCATGAAGGTTTGAACCTCTTCGTCAATACTTTCTAACAGTTTGAGTTGACGGTGATTGTCAAGCTCACTCATGACATCATCGAGGAGAAGAATTGGAAATTCACCTGTTACTTTTTTTATCAGAGCAATCTCAGCCATTTTTAAAGAAAGAATGAGACTACGTTGTTGCCCCTGACTGCCGAAAGATGCGTTCATGTCATTAATGTAAAATGTCAAATCATCCCTATGTGGACCAACACCAGTGTTCTTTTTGAAGATATCCCTTTTGCGATTTTGCTTTAACGTGGTTAAAAATGATTCACGAATAACTTTGTTATTCCCGAATGGGATATTAGATTCGTAGGAGATTTTAAGGCGCTCTATCTGATTTGAGAGATTACTATGATGTCTATCTGCCTCTTCCTCTAATTGCTTGATAAATTCTAGTCTATGTTCGATAACGCGTGCTCCAAAATCGGAAAGCTGTTCATCTAACACTGAGAGAAAATTAATGTCTACATTGTCAGTAGATTTGAGATAGGCATTACGTTGCTTGAGTACATGATTATAACTTGATAGGTCTGAAAGGTAAACAGGCTTAATCTGTCCTAAATCAATATCTATAAATTTACGTCTTAGGCTTGGCGATCCCTTTACAAGTTGTAAATCCTCAGGAGCAAAGAGTACCACTGTCATGTGACCGATATAATCGGATAATTTAGCTTGTTTGAGGTGGTTGACCTTTGTTATGCGGCCTTTATTAGATAAACTGATTTCCAGAGGTAGCTTTCCACTATGATGATGCACGATGCCGTTCAGTTTGAGAGTATTTTGCTGAAATTGAATCAGTTCCTTATCTGAACGGGTCCTATGACTACGTGTCAATGCTAGAAAATAGATGGCCTCAAGAATATTTGTTTTTCCTTGAGCATTGCGACCAAGAAAAATATTGAGATGAGGTGAGAAGCTCACAGAGGCTTCAGTATAATTTCTAAAGTGTTGAATATCAATATTTTCGAGCCACATAGTTAGGTTCCTGGGAAACGAACGGGTTTTCGTTTAGTTTTATTGCCTTCTTTTGACGGATGTGCCTTTTGTTTCTTTTTATTATCCTGATTCATTTTTTTTACAATGGCAGCAATACGTGCTTTTTCAGCGACTTCTTTTTGATGCTCTTCAATTTCATTTGTTGTAGGAGCTACAATCGTTATTTCAAGTTTCTCAGACGGAATGGTAATAACATCTCCATAACGAAGTTTTTTTCCACGACGTTTTTCATCTTCACCATTGAATAAAACGGTATTGTTAGCTAAAAAACCTTTAATAGCTCCGCCACTATGAATGATACTTAATTCTTTTAAAAGTGCCTGCAGTGTGATGTATTCATCAAATAATTTATATTCCATAGTACCTCAACTTTCTCTTGAGATAAGATAGCATAAAAATGGTATAATTGGAAGCATAAACTTTTTAGAGGTTATCAATGAAAATTGCTGATGGTGTCTATGTACACTTCATTCCAACACAAAAATATAAAACTAATCGTATTGTTTTTCGAATGACAGGTTCTTTGAATAAACAAACAATTGCTAAACGAGCTCTGGTTTCACAAATGTTGGCTACAGCCAATCAGACGTATCCAACAGTACAGTCTTTTAAAGAGAGATTAGCTTCTCTTTATGGAACACAGTTGTCAACTAGAGTGTTAACTAAAGGCTTGACACATAGTGTTGACATAGAGTTGACATACCTGAAAGATGCCTTTATCCCTACGAATAATGGATTATTTTGGGAAGTCCTAGGATTTTTGAAAGAGTGTCTTTACAAGCCACTGTCAAGAGTAGCTCAATACCAAAATAAAGTATTTGATATAGAGAAGCAAAATTTAAAGACCTACCTTGATGTTGACACAGAGAATAATTACTATTACAGTGAAGTTAAGGGAAGAGAGCTTTATTTTGTAAATGAGGGATTGAAAGTTCCCAAATATGGTCAAGCAGAACTTGTTGAAGCCGAGACTTCGTTTACAGCTTATCAAGAATTTCAAAGTATGTTGACAAGAGATCGTATTGATATCTTTATGGTTGGAGAATTTGATGATTATCAAGTACTCCAAGGTTTACATCGTTTTCCTTTGGAGGGACGTCAAGTTGATTTACAGTTTAGCTATAGTCAACCTTATGTCAATGTGGTGAAAGAAAAGATAGAACCTAGACAGAGTAGTCAATCTATTTTACAATTAGGGTACCAATTTTCATGTCAATATGGAGATAAAGATTACTTTGCTTTAATTGTATTCAATGCCATGTTTGGTGAATTTGCCCACTCTGCTTTATTTACAACGCTTCGAGAAAAGGAAGGACTGGCTTATTCAATTAGTAGTCAATTTGATGTCTTTACAGGTTTACTAGAAGTTTACGCTGGAATTGAAAAATCTAATAGAAATCAGGCTATGCGAGGAATTAGTAGAGAATTGAATTACATTAAATTAGGACGTTTTTCAAGTTCTCTCCTGAATCAAACCAAAAAAATCATACGAATGAATGCCCTACTCTCTGAAGATCATGCCTTAACATTGGTGGAACAACGGTTTAATAAGGTGATTTTTGGCGATAAAAGTCTTTCATTAGAGAATTGGTTAGATGAGATTGAGAAGGTTACTAAAAAAGATGTTTGCCGTGTAGCGCGTCAAGTTAAGCTACAGAGTTTGTTCTTTTTAGAAGGAGTGTCTTAGAATGGCTGCTTTGAAGAAACGTTATTATCAAAAAATTGATGAAGAAGTTTATTCAGCAATTTTAGATAATGGTATGTCTTTATCAATTATTAAGAAAAAAGGATTTTTAGAAAAAGCCGCCTTTCTGTCAACGAATTTTGGGGCGCTAGATAATCACTTTTATATTGATGGTGAGTTACAATCTTACCCTGCAGGTATTGCTCATTTTCTGGAACACAAGCTATTTGAGGATGAGCAGGGAAGGGATGTGACATTGGATTTTGTCAAGCTTGGAGCTGATGTCAATGCTTTTACAACCTTGGATAAGACAACATATTATTTCTCTACCCTTGACCACTTTGAGGAGTCTTTAGAAGTTTTATTAAAGTTTACATCAAAGTTTACAAGTTCCGAAGATTCTGTCAACCATGAAAAAAGAATTATTGAACAAGAAATAAATATGTATCAGGATGATCCTGATTATAGAGTATATCTGGGTTGTTTGCAAAGTTTGTATCCTAATACTATATTAGAACAAGATATTGCTGGAAGTGTTGATAGCATTGAAAAAATTACTGTAAATGACTTGAAAGATAATTTTGACTGCTTTTACAGACCAGCAAACTGCCATCTCGTTTTGGTAGGTGATTTTGATGTTGAAGATATTTACACTTTTGTCAATGAAAAACAAAGCGAGTTTACACTACCTGAGAGAATAGTTGAAAAAGAAAAGAACCCCATTGAGTCAGATATCCAAAAATTAGATAGTCTTCAAATGGAGATTTTCATCTCAAAGCTAGCCATTGGTTTTAAGAGTGTTCCTTTTACTGATAATCGTATGAGAGAAAACATACTGGTACAGTTATTGTTTAATTTACTGTTTGGCTGGACGTCTCCTTATTATCAAAATTGGTATGCTGAAGGAAAAATAGACGAGTCCGTATCAATTGAATACGAGGTATCTAATCGATATTCATTTGTCATTATGACTATGGACACTGCAGAACCTATCCGTATGTCAAGCTTAATTCGTCAAGTGATGACGTCGGCAGATAAAAAAAGACTGTTGACGGATGAGGCATTGGATTTGCAAAAGAAAGCTTTGTATGGTGAATTTTTACGTAGTCTAGACAATATCCAGAATTTAGGAAGTCAGTATTTAGCTTATTTTGAGAATGATAAAACATACTTTGATTTTGGTCAGGAACTGATGAGCATTACTTCCAAGGATTTGAAGGATTTTTTGAATCATTATCTCTCAAATATAGAGATTACCGATTTTGTTGTCTTCCCTAAATAAGTGATTATTTGCTATAATAGAGACACGAAAACAAAGAAGAATATTAGAAAGGGGAAAAATGAAGTTACACTCTCTAGGTGAGCAATTACGTGCAGCACGTATAAAGAAAGAATTAAGTTTATATGATGTAGAAAAAATTTCTGGAGTCGAAGCTCAGTTTCTTCTGGCTATGGAAATGGATCAACTTAAAGCTTTGCCAGAGGACATTCAGCAAGAAGCGCTTGAAAAGTATGCCACTTCGGTTGGTTTAGATGGAAAGCGTCTGTTTGAGGAGCAAAGACAGAACGAGCAAAAACTAAAAAAAGAAAAGAAAACAGTTGAACGTAAGGAAGAAAGCTTAGCTACCAAAGCTCCTATGTCACGCTTTTTAAAGCATAAACGTGAAGAAAAAAGAAAGTCTAACTATCTACCTTTACTAATTCTTAGTGCGGTTTCGTTACTTATCATTTGTTCAGTAGGTTATATTATTATTAGACATCTCTCTAATCAACCTCAGGTGATAAAACCGAATACTATCTCTACAGTTAATCATCTATCAACGGCTAGTAAGGCTAAATCGTCACGAAGCATTTCTGAGGTTACCGTTTCAGGGGCAAATGTAACAACGACAACTCAAGGAAATCAACTAATGGTTGATTTCTCCAATGTAAATTCTTCAGTAGTTTTAGATGTGGAGTTATCAAAAGATAGTGATGACACATGGTTTTCAGTAGATAACTCAGATACTTCAGAGAGTTACCTCCTTTCAAAAACGAAAAATTCAAAATACTCTTTAGATTTTTCTGATAAAACGAAACCAACTCAAATTATTATTGCTCAATCTTCAAAAGTAACTCTAAAGGTAAATGGGGAGTCACTTGATTTATCTCAATTAGATAAAAATACACCTAGCTACCTAACATTAAGAATCCAATAGAATCGAGAAGAAATGTTTAAAAAAGAAAATTTACCTAATTTATTGACACTTGCTAGAATTGTTTTGATTCCTATCTTTTTACTGATGACATCACTTGCGTCAAGTAATGTCATGCATATTGCTGCGGCGGTTGTCTTTGCTATTGCCAGTATTACAGATTATTTAGATGGCTATTTGGCACGAAAATGGCATGTTGTTACTAATTTCGGGAAATTTGCAGATCCATTGGCAGATAAGATGCTAGTGATGTCAGCATTTATTATGTTAGTCGGTATTGATCAAGCGCCAGCCTGGGTGGTTTCAGTTATTATCTGTCGTGAGCTTGCAGTCACAGGTCTTCGTCTTTTATTAGTGGAAAACGGTGGTACAGTTCTCGCTGCAGCTATGCCTGGTAAGATTAAGACAGTGACTCAGATGTTATCTATCATTCTATTATTGTGTCATTTGCATTTTATTGGAACAATTATGCTTTATATCGCTTTGTTCTTTACAATTTACTCAGGCTATGATTATTTCAAAGGTGCAGGTTTCTTATTTAAGGATACTTTCAAGTAGTACGATAAACAAATGATTGAAATAAAAAATTTAAAGTTTAAATATCATCAAGATCAACCATCCTATATTCTTGATGATGTATCGTTTCACGTGAAACGTGGGGAGTGGCTATCCATTGTAGGGCATAATGGTTCTGGAAAATCCACGACAGCACGTCTTATTGACGGACTATTAGTGGCAGAGTCTGGGCAGATTATCGTTGATGGTCAAGAATTAACAGAAGAGAATGTCTGGGATATTCGTGATAAGATTGGCATGGTCTTTCAAAATCCAGATAATCAATTTGTTGGGGCAACTGTTGAAGACGATGTTGCTTTTGGTCTTGAAAATAAAGGTGTTCCCTATGAAGAAATGGCTTCAAGAGTTCAAGAGGCTCTGGAATTTGTAGGAATGTCAGAATTTAAGGATAGAGAGCCAGCTAGATTATCTGGAGGTCAAAAACAACGTGTGGCTATCGCAGGTATTGTAGCTATGAGACCATCAATTTTGATTTTGGATGAGGCAACTAGCATGCTGGACCCAGAAGGTCGCCAGGAATTGATTCAATCTATTAAAGCTATTCGTAAAGAATACGGAATGACTGTTTTATCAATTACTCATGATCTCGATGAGGTCGCTTTGAGTGACCGTGTTTTGGTTTTGAAAAAAGGTAAAGTGGAGTCTATTTCAAGTCCTCGTGAACTATTTAGTAGAGGCACAGAGTTGGTTGACTTAGGTTTGGATATCCCTTTTAGTGCATTATTAACTCAAAAGCTAAGAAATAAAGGTCTGATAGAGTGTGAAGACTATCTGACAGAAAAGGAATTGGTAGAACAATTATGGGAATCTCTCTCGAAAATGTAAGTTATATCTATCAAGAGGGTACTCCTTTTGAGGGGCGTGCCCTTTTTGAATTGACAACGACGATAAAAGATGGTTCATATACAGCCTTTATTGGACATACAGGAAGTGGTAAATCTACTATTATGCAGCTCTTGAATGGCCTCTATATACCAACTAGTGGTCAGGTTCAAGTTGATGATACTATCATAACCAGTCAATCAAAGAACAAGGACATAAAACCAATTCGTAAGAAAGTAGGTTTAGTTTTTCAATTTCCAGAAAGTCAGTTATTTGCAGAGACTGTTTTAGAAGATGTTGCCTTTGGACCTCAAAATTTCGGAGTTTCTAAGGAAGAAGCAGAACAACGTGCTATTGAAAGTCTAAAATTAGTTGGACTCCCGGAAGAATTTCATGGACAGAATCCTTTTGATTTATCAGGAGGGCAAATGCGACGTGTTGCCATTGCAGGGATTCTAGCTATGCAACCAGATATTCTAGTGCTGGATGAACCGACTGCCGGTCTAGACCCACAGGGACGGAAGGAATTGATGTCTCTCTTTAAGGAGTTACATCTTTCTGGAATGACGATTGTTTTAGTCACTCACTTGATGGATGATGTTGCCGATTATGCGACAGCTGTAAATGTTATGGAAAAAGGGCAACTGGTATTTTCGGGAGCTCCTAAAGATGTTTTTCAAAAGGTTACTTTTCTTAAAGAAAAGCAATTAGGTGTTCCTAAAATTACAGAGTTTGCACTACAGCTACAAGAAAAAGGTTATCGATTTGAAACTCTCCCTATTACAATCGAGGAATTCGTAGAGGTGGTGTCGCATGGATAAGTTAATTATTGGACGTTATATTGTTGGGGACTCTTTTATACACCGATTAGACCCTAGAAGTAAATTATTAGCCATGCTGATTTATATTGTTATTATCTTTTGGGCTAATAATCCCTTAACTTATGCTGTAATAACTTTATTTACACTTTTCTTGGTTTTCTTGTCTAAAATAAAACTTGGTTTCTTTTTAGGTGGAATTAAACCAATGATTTGGATTATTTTATTTTCTACCCTATTTCAAGTTTTCTTCAATACAAAAGGGAGTGTGCTTTGGTCTATCGGCTTTTTAAAGATTACGGAAGTCGGTTTAAATCAAGGTTGGATGATATTTCTTAGATTTATCCTCATTATTAGTTTTTCTACCCTACTTACTCTAACGACAACACCTTTAAGTTTATCTGATGCAGTTGAATCACTTTTAAAACCACTTACTGTTTTCAAAGTGCCAGCACATGAAATTGGTTTAATGCTATCTTTGAGTCTACGTTTTGTACCAACTTTGATGGATGATACGACTCGTATTATGAATGCTCAAAAGGCGCGTGGTGTTGACTTTGGTGAAGGAAATATTATTCAGAAGGTACGGTCAATAATACCTATTTTAATTCCTTTGTTTGCATCAAGCTTTAAACGAGCAGATGCTCTGGCGATTGCTATGGAAGCACGAGGCTATCAAGGTGGTGAAGGACGAACAAAATATCGTCGACTTTCATGGAATAGTCGAGATACCTTATCAATTATTGCTATTTTAGCTTTAGGATTAATGCTTTTTTATCTTAAGAGTTAATTTGTTGAGATAAATAAAAACTAGGTCTTAAGACCTAGAAGTTTTAGATGGACGCCCACGTAGGTGTTCTTTTTTCGTCTAATCCCAACCTACTTGTAATATTTTTAATATCCCTAACAAGGGGATGTTATATTTCCAAGGTATCATAGATACATGGTTATAGTTCTTCAGCTTAATCTGGATTGAAAAATCCCTATATAGAATAAGCCCGTTGATTTACTTATTAGTCATAAACAATAAAATAACTTAATATCTTTGACTAATATGAATTGGACTATAAATAGATAAAGGAGCATCATCATGCAAAAAAAGAATACATCTAACACTAAAAAATTAGGTCTTTTTGGACTTGTTACAGTAGCAACACTTGGAGCAACAGCCTTAGCTAATGCAGAAACTTACACAGTTCAAAAAGGTGATACCCTTTCAGCTATTGCTAAGAAGAATGGTACGACTGTAGATGAAATCGTTTCAAAAAACGGTATTCAAGATGCCAATAAGATTTCTATTGGTCAAAACTTAACAATTAATGAAACTACTGAAGAAACTACAGAACCTTCAGTTACAACAGAAGCAACTGCTGAATCAACGCAATCAGCACAATCAACAGAGTCTACACAAAGTGAAGATACTCAAGCAACCAGTACAAATCTTTCTTCTTCAGAGGCAGCTGCCAAAGAAGAAATTGCACAACGTGAGTCAAGCGGTAGCTATACAGCTCAAAATGGGCAATATTATGGACGTTACCAATTAGCATCATCATATTTGAATGGAGACTTGTCTCCTGAAAATCAAGAGAAAGTAGCAGATAATTATGTAGCAAGCCGTTATGGTTCATGGACTGCAGCTCTTGCTTTCTGGAATGCTAATGGTTGGTACTAAATCATTATTACTGACTTATGAGGAAAACTAGTAAAACCTCATACAAATAAGGGAAAAATGCCAGATTTTTGGCATTTTTTTATTAAATTGATAAATCATTGTAACATTAGACATAATACAAATAATCGGCAGTAATATTACTAGGTTATGATGAATGTAACTAGAATTAACTAGGAGGGATTTATGTTTAAAAAAAGTTATAAGGGACGCCGTATCAAATTTGCAGCGAAGAAATCATTGGCGGTACCAGTAGCAATTGTAACAAGTTTTATTGTCATTTTGGCAGTATCACTGTCTACACTAATTAATAAAGGGTTGGTTAATGCATTTTCAGATTCTGTTACCCCAGCACCTTCAACAGCATCAACAACGTCAGAATCGACAGCAGATTTAGTTAAATCAACAGAAATTAGCTCAAGTAAAGAGAATAAAGCTAATAAAGAAAAGGTTGAAGAAAGTAAGCCTCAGTCAGAAACAACAGGAGAAGCGGTAGAAGCAGCTGAAAAGTCTCAGTCAGATACTGCTACTACAAGCGCTGCTTCAACGAATACTGATACTACTTCGACTCAAAATACTGGAACAGCTCCTTCGGTTGCTGCAACTGGTAGCGGGTCGGTTGTTCTCTCAAATGGTAACACTGCAGGAGAAGTTGGTTCTTATGCAGCGGCACAGATGGCAGCAGCTACTGGTGTTCCTCAGTCAACTTGGGAGTCTATTATTGCGCGTGAGTCAAATGGTGATCATACTGCAGCAAATGGTTCAGGTGCATCAGGTCTTTTTCAAACAATGCCTGGATGGGGCTCTACTGCAACAGTTGAGGATCAAATTCAATCAGCCTTGAATGCCTATAACGCACAAGGTTTGTCAGCTTGGAATTACTAATATTAAATATTAATAGAAGTTGGGAGCATACTCTCAGCTTTTTAATTTGGATGTGGGGAATATGTTTTATAGAGCTTTTTGTTATTATTAGGTAGGGTATGGCCTTTTTGTTATAATAGGAATGAAAGGTATAGCAATGAAACAAATTTTTAAATTAAGAGAAAAGTTGTGGGTTTCTCTTATTATTATAGCTTTTGCTGTGTTATTGGTTACACCACAACTATTTACAAGAAAAGTCATTTTAGGTTCAGATTCCATCTTTCACTATAACAGGTTCTATGAAGCTGCTATGCAACTAAAAAATGGTAACCTTTCTTACTTTTTATCTTTATATGGATTCCAACAGTCAGGCCGCATTGTCAATGCTCTTTACGGTCCTTTTTTTGCCTATTTACAAGGAGGGCTTATTTTAATAAGTGGCACTTGGTTTCGTTATCAGATTGTGTCAAGGGTATTACTACATATACTAGCAGAGTCCTCAATGTATGCCTTGCTCAAGCAGTGTAAAGTTAAGACAAATATTGCCTTGTCACTAGGTTTACTCTATGCGACAACATTCTCTATCCAATACTGGACGATGCGACAGGGTTTCTCTAGTTGGGGAGCAGCATTACTACCTTTTTGTTTTATTCCGGCAATTCACTATGTCTTTTATCAAAAAGTAGAACCAATTAGACTTGCCTTATCTATGGCATTAATTTTTCAGGTTCACGTACTCAGTGCTTTGATATTAGTGATGATGTATCTTCCTTTTTATCTTTACACTTTTGTAAAGTCTCCTATCGCTAAGAAAAAGGAAACCCTTGTGCAAGTCGGTATAGCAGTCATTCTGTTCCTCTTACTGACTGTCAATGTCTGGTTAGTACTCCTATATTTGAGAGGGACTAATCATCTCTTAGATCCATTTATAAATAGAGAAATTGGTAAGAATGGGATAGATGGGACAGCAAGATACTGGCTATATACCCCAATTTCATTAATGGTGTTACTCATTTTACAGTTTCTTTACGCTGTTTTGAATTGGAAGAAATTTGCTAGATGGAAAAAAATACTGCACTTTATTTATTTTATTTTCTTCTTCTTATCGACAGGTCTTTTTCCGTGGCAGTATCTAGTAGAAAATGGAAATACATTTGCTGAACTGATTCAATTTCCATTTAGATTCTTTGTTCCTGCTACCATTTTACTTTTAGCAATTACGGGGTTAACGGTCACGCGATTTGTAAACTGGCGAAAAAGTATTGCTGTTTTACTCTTTGCCTTTGCGGGTGTTGGTCTCATTCAGAATATGATGGATACTACCGATCGTGTAAAAACGGCGGCACAAGATGGTGAACTTATTTCCATTGTTAAACATACTTACGTTGAAGGAGATTACCAGACGATAAGTCTTACCATGAATGACAGTGACTTGTCACAGTTTTTAAATTTAGTTGTCAAACCCACACCAGATTATGTACCTATCTATGGGACAATAGGTAAGCAGAACACTTATGATCTTTATTACGAAAATATCGTTACGAATCAGAAGGCAGAAAAGCTACTAGAAGATGGTTATCTTGTATTAACTTGGCAAGCTGCTGAAGGGGAGGAACTGAATCTACCGATAGTTGTCTATAAAGATTCTATCTTGACACTAAATGGTAAAGAACTAAACAAGGATGACTATGACTTGTCAACGATTGGTACACCGACCGTTTCCTCACAAGAAGGACAAAATAAACTTGTATTAAGTTATAAGGAGCCAGGATGGCTATTTGTAGCGTTATTGATTCCAATAATAGTCTTAGGAGTAATAGGTTTACAGTGGCTTTACACGAAAATAAGTATCAAAAAGGTTGCCTAGTGGTAACCTTTTTGCATTATTCTTTAATCATGATATAATTAAGCTTGCGTGCTTTTACGCTTCAAAATCGACCTTCAAATCGATATTTGAATAACTAGACCCTTCAAGTCTATGTTAATTTTTATTTGATGGGAGGAGTTATCTATGACTGATAATTCAAAAACACGTGTTGTTGTCGGTATGAGTGGTGGCGTTGATTCATCAGTAACAGCCTTACTTTTAAAAGAGCAAGGTTATGATGTAATCGGTGTTTTCATGAAAAACTGGGATGACACAGATGAATTTGGTGTGTGTACAGCAACCGAAGATTATAAAGATGTAGCAGCAGTAGCTGATCAGATTGGTATCCCCTATTACTCTGTCAACTTTGAAAAAGAGTACTGGGATCGTGTATTTGAGTATTTCTTAGCAGAGTACCGTGCAGGCCGTACCCCTAATCCAGACGTTATGTGTAATAAGGAAATCAAGTTTAAGGCTTTCTTAGATTATGCGATGACATTGGGAGCGGATTATGTGGCTACAGGACATTACGCTCAAGTTGTTCGCGATGAAGACGGCATTGTCCATATGTTGCGTGGTGCAGATAACAATAAAGATCAAACCTACTTCCTTAGTCAACTTTCGCAAGAGCAGTTGCAGAAAACGATGTTTCCTTTAGGACATCTACAAAAACCAGAAGTTCGTGAGATTGCTGAACGTGCAGGTCTTGCAACAGCCAAGAAAAAAGATTCAACAGGAATATGTTTTATTGGTGAGAAAAACTTTAAAGAGTTTCTTAGTCAATACTTACCAGCTCAAAAAGGTCGTATGATGACTATCGATGGTCGTGATATGGGTGAACACAATGGACTCATGTATTATACCATTGGTCAACGTGGTGGTATGGGTATTGGTGGCCAAAAAGGTGGAGATAATGCTCCTTGGTTTGTAGTAGGAAAAGATCTTTCTAAAAATATTCTTTACGTAGGTCAAGGTTTCCACCATGAGTCGTTGATGTCAACTTCTCTTGACGCTTCAATGATTCACTTTACTCGAGATATGCCAGAAGAATTTGAAATGGAATGTACAGCAAAATTCCGTTATCGTCAACCTGATAGTAAAGTTACTGTAAAGGTTAAAGGTGATAAAGCAGAGGTTATTTTTGCTGAACCTCAGCGTGCTATTACACCTGGTCAAGCCGTTGTTTTCTATGATGGTCAGGAATGTTTAGGCGGCGGTATTATTGACCAAGCGTATAAAGACGGAAAAGTTTGTCAGTATATCTAACAGGAGTTAAGTAAAAGCGATGAGTTCTCAATTTTTTTATGCATTTATGGCATTTTTCGCTATAATGAACCCAATTTCAAATCTTCCTGCTTACATGGCTTTAGTAGCAGATGATAGTCAAAAAATTTCACGAAAAATTGCTTTTAGGAGTCTTTTGATTGCCTTTGTTATTATAACTGTTTTTATCTTTTCAGGAGATTTCATTTTTAAAGTATTTGGAATTACAATTGTTTCTTTCAGAATTGCTGGCGGAATATTAGTGGCTGTTATCGGTTACCATATGATTAATGGTAATCATTCACCTAGCTATAAAGGCATGGAGCAGCAAGCAGTAAATTCAGATCCAATGTCTATTGCTATTTCTCCTCTTGCAATGCCACTTTTTGCAGGACCAGGTACAATTACAACTGCTTTAAGTCTGGCTAATGGAGGTTTGCAGAATCAACTGATAACTGTACTTGCTTTTGCTATACTATGTGTCATCACTTATCTCCTGTTAAGAAGTGCAAAACAAATTGCAGGCTTCTTGGGAGAAAATTTGATGAAAATTATAACGAAAATGATGGGACTTTTACTATTCTCCATAGGTATACAGATGATTATCGTCAGTGTGCAGACCTTGATCAAACAGTGATTTGCATTGACAAAACGATTTGATTTGATAAAATAACTTTAACAATAGTCATGATGGTCAAAGCTCATGAGAATTGTGCGTTTTTGCGTACAGTTTTCTGGAGTTTTGGCTATTTTTGTAGGAAAAAACAAGGAAAGGATGGGCAGCTGATTGTAAATCACTGCATAAATCTAAAAAATGTCTTACGAGTTTGATGAAAATTTTGATGTAATTGTTGTTGGTGCTGGTCACGCTGGTGTGGAAGCTAGCTTAGCTGCAGCCCGCATGGGATGTAAGGTTTTATTAGCGACTATTAACCTAGAGATGCTGGCTTTTATGCCATGTAATCCTTCCATTGGGGGATCAGCCAAGGGGATTGTTGTCCGTGAGATTGATGCCCTTGGTGGAGAGATGGGTAAAAATATTGATAAAACTTATATTCAAATGAAAATGTTGAATACCGGTAAGGGACCTGCTGTCAGAGCTTTACGTGCACAAGCCGATAAAGCCTTGTATGCTATGACAATGAAGCATACAGTTGAGCGTCAGGAAAACCTGACTCTCCGTCAGTCCATGGTTGATGAAATTCTTGTTGAAGATGGTAAGGTAGTTGGTGTAAGAACAGCCACAAATCAAAAATATGGAGCTAAAGCGGTTGTTGTCACAACAGGAACAGCTTTGCGTGGTGAAATTATCCTAGGTGAGCTCAAATATTCTTCAGGTCCTAATAACAGTCTTGCATCTGTTACATTGGCAGATAACTTGAGGGATCTTGGCCTTGAAATAGGAAGATTTAAAACAGGTACCCCTCCTCGTGTCAAGGCATCATCAATTAATTATGAAGAAACTGAAATTCAACCAGGTGACGAAAAGCCGAATCATTTTTCATTCTTGTCGAAGGATGAAGATTATCTTCAGGATCAAATTCCTTGTTGGTTAACTTATACGAATCAAGAGAGCCACGATATTATCAATAATAATTTACACCGTGCCCCAATGTTTTCAGGTATTGTCAAGGGTGTAGGACCTCGTTATTGTCCATCAATCGAAGATAAAATTGTCCGATTTGCTGATAAGAATCGCCATCAACTTTTCCTTGAACCTGAAGGAAGAGAGACTGAAGAAGTCTATGTGCAAGGCCTGTCAACTAGTCTGCCAGAAGATGTTCAAAAAGAGTTGATTCACTCAATTAAAGGTCTCGAAAAGGCAGAGATGATGCGAACTGGTTATGCGATTGAATATGATATCGTGCTCCCTCATCAACTACGTGCAACACTTGAAACGAAGTTGATTTCAGGTCTCTTTACAGCAGGACAGACCAACGGAACTTCTGGATACGAGGAGGCAGCAGGTCAAGGTCTAGTTGCTGGTATCAATGCGGCTCTTAAAGTTCAAGGTAAACCTGAACTTATTCTCAAACGTAGTGATGCCTATATTGGTGTAATGATTGACGATCTTGTTACAAAAGGAACCTTGGAGCCATATCGTTTATTGACATCACGCGCAGAGTATCGTCTCATATTACGTCATGATAATGCTGACATGCGCTTGACACCTATTGGTCGAGAAGTTGGTTTGGTTGACGATGAACGTTGGCGTATCTTTGAAATTAAGAAAAATCAGTTTGACAGCGAGTTGACACGTCTGTCAAAAGAAAAATTAAAACCTATTAAAGAAACGAATGAAAAAATTCAAGCTCTAGGCTTTAAGCCATTGACAGATGCCATGACAGCTAAAGAGTTTATGCGTAGACCAGAGATTGATTACGCCACAGCTACTCAGTTTGTAGGTCCATCTGCAGAAGATTTGGACGCGAAGATAGTAGAGTTGCTTGAGACCGAAATCAAGTATGAAGGTTATATTAATAAAGCTTTGGATCAAGTAGCTAAGATGAAGCGTATGGAAGAAAAGAGGATTCCAAAAAATATTGATTGGGATGCTATTGATTCCATCGCTACCGAAGCTCGTCAAAAATTTAAGAAAATCAATCCTGAGACCATTGGTCAAGCGAGTCGTATTTCAGGGGTCAACCCAGCAGATATCTCAATTCTGATGGTTTATCTTGAAGGTAATAATAAGGCCCGCAGGAAAGTAGACTAACGGTGCTAACACGTTTAAAAGCCTTTTAATTAAGGCTTTTTTATGTTATAATTATTAGATTAAGAGGTTTTATATGAAAAGATTTCACTTTGCAACGATTCATCTTGTAATGATTGGGCTAATTCTTTTTGGAATTGCTACTATTTTTGTTCGCGTACTAAAATCGGAGTCTGCACTCATTTTTGCGCTTTTTATTATTATGGTAGTAGTAGTTGCCTTATTGCATTACCAAAAGACAACATATGAGTCCTTAGAAATAGAGCAATTAGATGAACTGAATCAGGATGTTGAAGATTCTTTGAAGACCCTTCTCGGAAAGATGCCTGTTGGGGTTATTACTTTTGATGAGAACGATCATATTGAATGGTTCAACCCCTATGCGAAGCTAGTACTTTCGGATGAAAATGGAAATTTCAATAAGCAGTTGATTGCGGATTTTATTTCCCAGAAACGAAAGGGGTCACCTTCGAATGTGATAACCGTTGGTGATAATAAATATGCCGCTTTTGTGGATTTTGACAATAAGTTGACATATTTTATTGACAATGTTTATGATCAAGATGAAAATGCTGATCCAAATATGACTCGTCCTGTTATCGGGATTATTTCAGTTGATAACTACGACGATGTGACAGGAAGTTTACCTGATGCCGATGTTTCAAAAATCAACACATTTGTGGCAGGGTTTATTTCTGAGTTTGCTAAGGCCAAGCATATTCATTATCGACGTATTGAAGGTGATCGTTTTTACTTCTTCACCAACTACAGTGTTTTGACAGAATTCATGGATCAAAAGTTTTCTGTCTTGGATGACTTCCGTCAGCAGGCTCAGGAGCGTGGTTTACCACTGACTTTGAGCATGGGAATTTCATTTGGTACGCTTAAGCATGATCAAATCGGTCAGGTTGCCTTGCAGAATCTGAATATCGCACTAGTTCGCGGTGGAGATCAAGCTGTTGTCAAGGAAAACGATGATCACAAGGAACTTCTTTATTTTGGAGGAGGTTCTGTTTCAACAGTAAAACGTTCTCGTACAAGAACAAGGGCTATGATGACTGCAATCTCTGATAAGTTGAAAACAGTCGAAAAAGTGTTTGTTGTCGGACATAAGAATCTCGATATGGATGCTCTAGGAGCAACGGTCGGTATGGCTCATTTTGCCAGTCAAATTGTTCGAAAAAGCTATGCTGTTTACGATGATACGGCTATGAATGCAGATATTGAGCGTGCAGTCGAACGGCTAAAAGAAGATGGTCAGTCACCTCTTATTACACTTTCAGAGGCCGAAGAGTTAGTCAACCAACATTCGTTGTTAATTATGGTTGACCATTCTAAAATCAATTTAACCTTATCTAAGGATTTTTATGACCGATTTAATGAAGTTATTGTTGTAGACCATCACCGTCGAGATGATGATTTTCCTGAAAATGCTGTTTTGACCTTTATTGAAAGTGGGGCGAGCTCAGCCTGTGAATTGGTTACGGAGTTATTGCAATTCCAAGGTGCCCCAGAACGTTTAAGTAAAATCCAAGCCTCTATCCTTATGGCAGGTATCATGCTGGATACTAAAAATTTCTCAACTCGTGTGACTAGTAGAACCTTTGATGTTGCCTCTTATCTACGTAGTTTAGGAAGTGATAGTGGAGAAATCCAAACAATCTCTGCTACTGATTTTGAAGAATATCGACGAATCAATGAGTTAATTCTAGCAGGTGAACGTATTACAGATGATATCATTGTTGCCTCAGGTGATAATCCTAAATGTTATAATAATGTTGTGATTTCTAAGGCAGCAGATACGATGCTTGCCATGGCAGGTATCGAAGCAACTTTTGTTATCGCTAGGACAAGCGATTCTACTGTGAATATCTCTGCTCGAAGTCATAAAACGATTAATGTACAACGTATTATGGAGAAAATGGGTGGTGGTGGCCATTTCAACTTAGCTGCCTGCCAATTGCGAGACTGTAGTGTTGCTCAAGCAAAAAATAAATTGATTGAAACTATTATGGGAGAGTTGGCTCCCAAGGAGGACTAAAATGAAAGTTATTTTCTTACAAGACGTTAAAGGTAAAGGTAAAAAAGGCGAAATTAAAGAAGTACCATCAGGTTATGCTCAAAACTTCTTGATTAAAAAGAATCTTGCTAAGGAAGCGACAAACCAAGCTATCGGTGAGTTGAAAGGCAAGCAAAAATCTGAAGAAAAACATGCAGCAGAGTTGTTGGCTGAAGCGAAGCAAGTTAAAGAGCAACTTGAAAAAGAAGAAAATCGTCTTCAATTTACTGAGAAGGTCGGACCAGACGGACGTACTTTTGGTTCAATTACAGCCAAAAAGATTGCAGAAGGACTTCAAAAACAATTTGGTATAAAAGTTGATAAACGTCATATTGAACTTGAACATCCTATTCGTGCGATTGGTCTGATTGAGGTTCCTGTAAAGCTTCATAAAGAAGTGAGCGCACAAATTAAACTTAACATCAAAAATAGTGCTGAGTGATTCGTTGACACTATAAGTAAATCTTGTAAAGGAGGGAATAATTGTGGCAGAGGCTCAAGAATTACGAGTACAACCTCATGATTTAGTAGCGGAACAGTCTGTTCTAGGGGCTATTCTCATTAACCCAGAAAAGTTGATTACAGTTCGAGAATTTATCGAAGCAGACGACTTTTACAAGTATTCCCATCGTGTCATTTTTAAAGCAATGGTAACGCTGTCGGATCGAAATGATGCCATTGATGCCACGACAGTACGTACCATTTTAGATGACCAAGATGACCTCCAAAATATAGGGGGTATTTCTTATCTTGTAGATTTGGTCAATAGTGTCCCAACATCCGCAAATGCTGAGTACTATGCTAAGATTGTGGCTGAGAAAGCCATGCTTCGACGTATTATAAATAGGCTGACAGAGACTGTCAACCAAGCATATGAGGGCGCAACGGAATCTGATGAAATTATTGCGAATGCTGAGAAAGCCTTGGTTGATGTTTCAGAGCATAGTAATCGTAGTGGTTTCCGCAAAATATCTGAAGTTCTTGACGTTAATTTTAATACCTTGGAGATGCGTTCCCAGCAAACATCAGATGTTACTGGATTACCAACAGGTTTCCGTGACCTTGACAAGATTACAACAGGTTTACACCCTGATCAATTAATTATTTTAGCAGCTCGCCCCGCAGTTGGTAAAACAGCCTTTGTGTTGAACATTGCTCAGAATGTTGGCACCAAGCAAAATAAAGCTGTTGCAGTCTTTTCATTAGAGATGGGTGCAGAAAGCTTGGTTGATCGTATGTTGGCAGCTGAAGGGATGATTGATTCTCATGCTTTACGTACAGGTCAATTGACAGAGCAAGATTGGAATAATGTTATGATTGCTCAAGGAGCACTGGCTGAGGCACCGATTTACATAGATGATACCCCTGGTATAAAGATTACTGAGATTCGTGCACGGTCCCGTAAATTGTCACAAGAAGTAGAGGGTGGTCTTGGTCTTATTGTGATTGACTACTTGCAGTTGATTACAGGTACGCGACCAGAAAATCGCCAACAAGAGGTTTCAGATATTTCAAGACAGTTAAAAATCCTGGCCAAGGAGCTCAAAGTTCCTGTAATTGCCTTGAGTCAGTTATCTCGTGGGGTTGAACAACGTCAGGACAAACGTCCAGTCTTATCTGATATCCGTGAGTCAGGATCTATCGAGCAGGATGCCGATATTGTCGCCTTCTTGTATCGTGATGATTACTACCGAAAAGAGGGTGAAGAACCAGAAAATGCGATTGAAGATAATACCATCGAAGTTATCCTAGAAAAAAATCGTGCTGGTGCGCGTGGAACAGTCAAGTTACTATTCCAAAAAGAATACAATAAATTTTCATCGATTGCTCAGTTTGAGGAATCATAATTTTCAGATTTAAGGAGATATATATATGAGTGATGCATTTGCAGATGTTGCTAAGATGAAAAACATCAAGGAAGCTATTAAGTCACATGAAGGTCAGCTAGTAGAATTGACCCTAGAGAATGGGCGTAAACGTGAAAAGAATAAAATTGGTCGATTGACAGAAGTTTATCCATCATTGTTTATTGTTGAATATCAAGACTTCAGTTCCCAAGCAGGAGCTATTAATAATAGTTATGTTGAATCTTACACTTATTCAGATATTTTGACTGAGAAGACTCTCATTCGTTATTTGAGTCCTGAGGAACAAGCTGAAATCGAAAATAAATAAGAAAAAGCCTTTACTTGGGCTTTTTTTCGTGGTAAAATATTTAGGTATGTGAAATAATAGCAGGATAAAATGAAGCTCGTCAACAGGAAGTCGGCTAGAAAAGTAACCTTTGCTGTTTGGGCGAAGTCTTTCTGAACGAATCAGGTTTATCTAAAACGTTATTTCCTAAAAATATTTTTTATAGGAGGACATTATTAATGTCACGTTATACAGGTCCATCATGGAAACAATCACGTCGCCTTGGTTTCTCACTTACAGGCACAGGTAAAGAATTGGCACGTCGTAACTACGTACCAGGTCAACACGGTCCAAACAACCGTTCAAAACTTTCAGAATACGGTTTGCAATTGGCTGAGAAACAAAAACTTCGTTTCTCATACGGTTTGGGTGAAAAACAATTCCGTAACTTGTTCGTACAAGCTACTAAAGTTAAAGGTGGAACACTTGGTTTCAACTTTATGGTTCTTTTGGAACGTCGTCTTGACAACGTTGTTTATCGTCTTGGTCTTGCAACTACTCGTCGTCAAGCACGCCAATTCGTAAACCACGGTCACATCCTTGTTGACGGTAAACGTGTTGATATCCCTTCATACCGCGTTGAAGTTGGTCAAGTAATCTCAGTTCGTGAAAAATCAGCTAAAGTTCCTGCTATCCTTGAAGCAGTAGAAGCTACTATCGGACGTCCAGCATTTGTATCATTCGATGCTGAAAAACTTGAAGGTTCATTGACACGTCTTCCAGAACGTGATGAAATCAACCCAGAAATCAACGAAGCACTTGTCGTTGAATTCTACAACAAAATGCTTTAATTTTAAAATTCATTTTGCAAAAAGCCCGTTATTATGGGCTTTTTGTTTGTCTTAAATCATTGATTTCTAGGTTTGTTCAGTTACAAGTTCCCTAAAGCTATTTCATAGAATGAGACGGCTTTTTGTTTTCGAATATTAAAAAGCCCCCTAGTCTGATAAAAGTGACTAAGGGATTCGTAACATGATGATAGATGATTTTGAGGTATAAATTATTTATTATCCAATCCGCCTTCAAAATCTGCTGAAACGTTTGAAACGTAGTTGGTGAAGTAGCTTTCAAAATCTTTTTTTAGTTGGTCGTACTCCTCTTCGGAGTAATCTTTATCCTCTATATAAGCCTGAAATCTAGGAATTCCCAAATCTTTTTGGAGACGTTGGATTACTTCTGTCTTTGTCATAAGAACCTCTCTTTCATTCTTTATTTTACCATATTTCAAATTGTATGAAGTAAATATATTGTTTTAAAAGTTTACTTTTGATATACTCTCAAAGTTATTTAAGAAGGAGGCTACTATGTCTATTATTACACTAATCTTAGCTGGGATTGTTGCTTTGGAGCATCTCTATATTATGTATTTGGAAACTTTTGCGACACATTCAGACACGACTAGTCGTGTTTTCAATATGAGTAAAGAAGAACTTCAACGTGATTCTGTTACACACTTATTTAAAAATCAAGGGATTTACAATGGTTTGATTGCGGTATTCCTCTTGTATGGGATTTTCACAAGTAGTCAGCTACTTGTAACTGTTTTTGTACTCAATGTTTTCTTTGCTGCTATTTATGGTGCTATAACTGCAAATAAGAAAATTATTTTAACGCAAGGTGGACCCGCAATCTTGACCTTACTTTCACTTATCATTTCCTTATTTTAAGGATTTTATTGTAAAAGAAAAAGCTGCTTTAACTGTTGAAATGGTTTGCAGCTTTTTATGCTTTTGAAGTTGTTTTATTGTGGAATAAATCGTAGAAGAAAATCTGTCATTTCTCGGGGTGATTCTTTTTTTCCTTTATTTATCCAGGCTTGACAAGCACCAAAAATAGCGTGCGCAAAATAAATACTGGCATAGTCTTTCTCAAATCCTTTTAGAGATCTTTCTTCAGCACTAGGGACAATGAAGTCCTCAGCTATCATACGCTGAAGTTTATGTATTAGAAAATCTTGAATTTCTTTTGATCCATTGGTAGACAATAGAGCTGACAGGAGTTTTTCACGAGTAAGAAATTCAAAGATTTCGAGGAAGGCTCCCTCCTTCTTTCCTTCGTATTTATCGAAGATATACTCTAGTTTATGGAAAAGCTCTTTCTGATAACTATCAATCATTTCATACTTATCTTTGTAGTGGGTATAAAAACTCGAACGGCTAATCCCAGCTGTTTGAACCAGACGAATGGTAGTAATATCATTGAAATCTTGGTTTTTTAAGCATATTACTAAAGCATCTAAAAGAGCTTTTTTAGTTTGAGCTCGCCTTTGATCTTTTGACATACAAATCTCCTTTTATACACTTTTAGACTATGTGTCCAAAAACTAATTGTTTAACATTGATTTTCATGTAAATGAGTTTATAATTGATTATATCATAAAAATAAACACAATGTCTAAAAAGGAGAAATATGTTAGCAGAATTAAAGGCGCTTCTTAAAAGTCCAAAGCTCTGGATAACTATTATTGGTGTCTCATTGATACCCGCTTTATATAATCTAATCTTTTTATCTTCTATGTGGAATCCTTATGGAAATGTAAAGCATCTACCAGTAGCCGTAGTGAACAAAGATAAGAGCGCTAGTTTCCAGAATAAAACTCTAGATATTGGTCATGACATGGTAGACAATATGTCTAAAAATAAAAATCTAGACTATCATTTTGTGACTGAAAATGAAGCCAAAAAAGGAATTGATGATGGTGATTACTATATGGTAATCACTTTTCCAGAAAATCTCTCAAGTAATGCAGCAAGTCTTTTGACAAATGATCCTAAGAAACTTGAAATTTCTTATCAGACAACAGCAGGGCATAGCTTCGTTTCTTCAAAAATGAGCGATTCTGCCATGTCTAAGTTAAAGGATACCGTTTCTAAAAATATTACGTCAACTTATGTTGGAGCTGTCTTTAAGAGTATGTCTCAACTTCAGGGTGGTATGGGAACTGCGGCGAATGGAGCTAGTCAATTATATGCAGGTGCAGGTGCACTTCAGTCTGGGAGTCAGACTTTATCAAGTGGTTTAGGAACTCTTGCTGGTTCTACACAGACATTGGCTACAGGTGTTGATACCTTGAGTTCAGGTGCATCTGCCTATACTTCAGGTGTGTCAACTTTGTCAGGTGCTTTGTCACAGTTAAACGCTAACTCTGAGGCTGTTAATTCTGCTGCAGGTCAATTTGTATCAGGAGCAGATGCTATGAGTACCTTAGTTACTGGTGCAGATTCTTTGTCAACTGCACTCAGTCAAATGGCTACGGCAACAAGTTTATCTGAAGAACAGCAAGCACAGTTGTCAACCTTGTCAACTAATTTAACCGATTTAAATACAGCAATTCAAAATCTCAATACAGCGGTAAGTAAAACATCATTACCGAGTGGAACATCAACAACATCAGTAGATACAAGTTCAATAGCGACTTATCTTTCAAATATTTCTTCTGCGGCTAGTTCTATAGCTACAGCTAGTGCCACTGACAAAGCGAACGATTTGGCTGCGGTACAAGGAACAGCTGCTTATCAAAGCTTAACGGCAGATCAACAAGCAGAGATTACATCGGCAATTAGTAACGCAGGATCTACGGCTAGTAGTTACGCTTCAACTATTGCATCAGAAGTGTCAAGTATGTCAACGGCCTTATCTAGCTTGACAGGTACGACAACAACTAGTAGCGGAGATTCAAGTAGTTTAGCTTCTCTACAAACATCTATTTCAGGCATTGCAAGTTCGGCGAATGCTCTTCTTCCTGTAGCTTCATCAACAGTATCATCAATGCAAGCTAATATTGCTAATGTCAATTCGGTACTTGTCAATCAATTATCACCAGGAGCAATTCAAGTGGCTTCAGGTGTGTCAACCGCTCAAAGTACTCTAGCAACAGGTGCAAGCGCACTTTCAACTGGTTTGTCAACTTATACTGGTGCTGTGTCAACAATTGCCAGTGGCGCTCAAACTCTAGATGCTAACAGTAGTAGTTTAATGACTGGTTTTTCTACTCTTCAAAGTGGTACAAGTGCTCTCAATGCAGGTGCTCAACAATTAGCAACTGGAGGAAACACCTTAACAAATGGTTTGACAAGTCTGTCAACTAACCTTTCTACATTATCTGATTCATTAAACAAAGCTAATCAGCAACTCTCTCTTGTTTCTGTAAACTCAGACAATGCAAAAATGGTGAGTGCTCCGCTCAAAGAGAAGAAAACTGATAAGGATAAGGTTGACACTAATGGTGTGGGAATGGCTCCATATATGATTTCTGTTTCTCTTATGGTTGTCGCTCTTTCAACTAATGTTATCTTTGCTAAGAGCTTGACAGGAAGAAAATTTACGGGCCGTTTTGATTGGGCTAAGAATAAGTTACTTATCAATGGTATTATTACAACTATGGCTGCTATTGCGCTTTATATTGCCATTCGATTTGTGGGAGTTGAACCAAATCATCCATTAGCTACATTTGGTATGATTCTCCTTGCAGCATGTACTTTAATGGCGCTGGTTACAGCCCTTGTAGGTTGGAATGATAGATATGGCGCATTTGCTTCCATGATTATGCTGCTTTTGCAACTAGGGTCTAGTGCAGGGACTTATCCAATTGAACTTAGTCCTAAGTTCTTTAAGGTCATCCAACCATTCTTACCAATGTCCTACTCCGTATCAGGTCTTCGTCAAACTATTTCAATGACAGGACAGATCTCAGATCAAGTTCGTATGCTATTCATTTTCTTACTTATCTTTGTAGTTGTAGGTATTATTATTTATAAACCAAAGTTTGAAAATGAATAAACTAAAAGCCAGCTCTAATGTGAGCGGGCTTTTTTATGTTATTCAACAGTTATATCACCGAGATCTGAGGTAATGGTAAGTGTATTATCCTTTGAAATCTTAAGGTTATTTGTAATGTCAACCTCTCCTGAGTGACTATCGGCTTGAACATTGAGCATATAATCTTTTAGAGCTATTTCAATCTCACCAGATGTAACATCAAGTTTATTGTGACCGTTAAAAATCAGGTTATCTCCAGAGTACTCTCCCATTGAAATAGATAAATCTGAGTTAGTAAAGAGGGTGTTATCGCTATCAACACTACCAACATCAAGGTTAGCTTTTAGGTTTCTGACAATCATTTTAGTAAAAGTTAAGTCTCCTACATTTAGATTAATGTCTGATTTTTTGATGGTGCTATTGATTAAATCTAGATTTCCAGTTGCTAAATCAACCTTTAAAAAATCAATCGTTTGTTTTTTAGGGAGTGTAATGATAATGGTTTTCTTTCTGACTTCCTCGTTGAGAGTAGAAAGCCTCACTAAATCTTTTATTCCGAAAAAGTTAATATGTTTGTTAGAAGTCGAATCTAATTCAGAGTTGTTATCATTGATAGTCAATTGACCATCCTTTACAGATGTGTCAATTGGAGTTTTTGCTTTTTGGTAGTAAGAAAGAGTAGCCTTGTCAACGTTGCCTGTTTTAATAAGTACATTGTAGCTACTACTTTTAATATCAATTTTATTGAAGTCATCAACTTCTTTTTTGACATAATCTTGCTCACTTTTAGTTTGATTTTGTAAATCTGTCAAGCCACCTTGGCTATACCCCCAAGCTACGAATCCTCCTCCTAAAAATAGAGAGATAAGAGATACTCCGAGGATGATCTTTTTCCAAGTTTTCATGATTTTCTTCCTTTCTTGATGAGCCATTTAATCAATAGGGTAATTAGCTTTACAATAAGTTTACAGATTTCAAACGAAATCAAAAGTAGTAAGAGTGCTCCTCCAAACATCAATAGACCTAGACCTCCTCCAAACAGTGTTGAAGCTAGTGAAACACTTAAGAGAGAGAAGCTTGTAAAGAAAGTGTAAGCACCACTAATGAGTAAAGCAAAAGTAAGAGCTAAGGCAGTCACTAAAACTGCGAAAATAATCATAAGAAGTGTCATTATCATAGCTAAGAAGAATAGTAGAATTGGTAAGGCGACTGGACTGGCTAAAACAGCTAGAATCGCAATCCAAAGGATAGTTGTTTTATTGCGTAAGCTGCTCTTGTCCTCAACAATCTTTTCTTCTAGAAGACGACTAATGACTTCATGTGCGGCTTCCTTAGGTGTACCCAGTTCTGCAATAACCCGAGCTTCATTCTCAGGTCCAGCCTCTTCAAAATATTCCATGAAATATTCTATAGCTTCTTCGTAGTCCTGTTGTGGTAATTTTCGTAGATATTTTGTTAATTTGGCTATATATTCAGTCCTTGTCATGTCTTAATCTCCCTTCTAGAATATCGTCCAGAGTTTCTTTATAGGTTAACCATTCTTCATTAAGAAATTGAAGTTGCTCTTTTCCCTCTTGCGTAATACTGTAATATTTACGTTTACGCCCTTGATACTCTTGGCTATAGGTGGTCATATAGCCTGCTTTTTCAAGCTTTTTTAGAATAGGATAAAGTGTTGACTCCTTGATATTAGCCGCAAGCTTTATTGTTTGACTAATCTCATAGCCATAAGAGTCTTCTCTATCGATAATAGCTAATATTAAGAACTCTATCAGTATTGATGATGTTGGAAAATACATAGTGTGCCCCTTTGCTTCTAGGATATGTATAAAAACTATATATAATTATTTTACATATAGAGTGTATCTCTTTTAGAAATATATGTCAATATTTTATATATAAAAATTTTATATAATAGGGCTATCTCCTTTTTTATGATAATATGAAGTCAAGGAGTTCTTATGACTATTAAAGATAAACTAGCTCGTTACGAGCCGAAGCCGCTAGGGGAGAAAAGACGCTATGCGGTGCTTTTACCCCTGATATATGATGTAAAAACTGATAAGTATCAAATTCTTTACCAAGTACGAAGTGAGCATATTTCTCAACCAGGTGAGGTCTCTTTTCCTGGTGGGCGTGTCGAAAATGGTGAGACTTTTCAGGAAGCTGCTATACGAGAAACTTGTGAAGAATTAAACCTAGTTCCTGATCAAATTGACATTTGGGGAGAGCTTGATTATCTGATTCATCAGGGGAGAACCATCCATTGCTTTGTTGGAAAGATAAATATAGAAAATTGGGAGTATATTCATCCAAATGAAGAGGTGAAACGGTTGTTTACAGTTTGTGTTGACACATTGTTGACAGAAGATCCTATTTATTACAAAGTCACTTCTACCTTGAGTGATGCGAAAGGTTTCCCATTTTTCTTGGTAAAAAATAGAGAAAAATATAATTTTGGGTACAGTGAACGTCATATTCCTTTTTACAGGAACTTGACAGAGAATATATGGGGGATGACAGCTATGTTTACACATAGATTTACAGATATTTTAAAAGGTTTAGAGTAAAAATAAAAGATCAACGGTAATATGTTGATCTTTTTACTATTACTTAAATTGTTAATTTGGTACCAAAGGAGTGAAATTCATTTCTGAAATAGGAGACTAGAGTATTCCTGAAATTATTTTCAAAATTAGTATCGAAGCTTTTAGCGAGGAGGATAACTTCATAGTGAACATGATTTTTTTCGTTTCATTTGTGTCATTCCTATGCTAAAAGAGGGGGGGAGGTGGATACAGGCAGTTATGCTTTGGTATTATTCTGCCTAAGATTGATGATTCTATTGATATTTCTTAGGGAGTAACCTATGTTGAAGAGAAGGTAAAGCATATAACTATAAATAGTAAAGCTCCAAAAATCTGGGACAATACTGAGACTATAGACAAATAAGACTGTTGCACTAACAAAAATTAAACAGCTACATATTATTGAAAGTAGAGGATATCCTTTTGAAAATAATAGGCTTTCTACGATTAAGGCGAGAGCAGGCAGCAACAGTGTTAGGATGATAATAATAAAAATGAAGCGTTGTGTATCATCTAGCATCAAGTTACCCAATGATTTACCTAGGTAAAAACGAGAATCACTCCCACCAGGGTAAATCAATTCTCTTGTCAAGGGACTAACTAGGATTAGGGTGTCAAATAGTGAGAAAGCCGCCCATCTCCAAATAGGGAAAGACCATTCTTCCTCAGATAATTCGTTCTGAGTTCTTTCTTCAGTTACTTCTAATTTGATTGCCATCAATATGTACCTCTTTTGGAAAGTCGTTATTTTGATTTAAGATATACCATCCATCTGGTAATTCTGATTTTTTTAGTACCTGTTCTAATTGAGAATGTAAGTCAATTTCTTTAGTAGTGGAACCAGAAGGAAAACTCAATTGAACAGTAAGTTTTTTGCTTCGTAGAGCATCTTTAAGTGAAAAATCATAATAGCCACCTAGTGCTTTAGAATGTCCCCTTTCATAAGTATAGAGCGTCGTGTATGGTACAGGTTCTATTTGAACAATAATATTTTTTAAATCTTTCTCGGTACTTAGAGCTTCAGAGATATCATTGATGAATTTCTGATTTCTAGGGTTGATTTTAATAGACTTTTTAACAAAATCGTCCCAATATTCCCTTTCATCAGGTAAAATCTTATATTCACTATTTTGGCGATTAAAATCTGAGTCGCTTCCTGTTGGGCTGGCAATGTAAGGATAGAGTAAATCTTGAATATGGAGAGGCAGTTGAGTCTTTACATGTGCTGTTTTGTTATTAATAGTCTCTTGATAATCAATATGGAAAATCAGGTAATGTTTAACCTCATCTTCTTTATTCATACGATAAGTAATTTTATCTGCCCATCCGATATCAGTTATTTGTACCTTTCCTTGAAATCCACGAGTTTTATAAAAACCTTTAATATTTTCTTGAGCATTGTAATAGAAAAAGATAGCAATCATGGTCAATAATAAAATCAAGGGCATAGTAATTTTAAGGTATTTGAAGCTATTTTTTACCATCTTAGTTCTGACTCTCCTTAACTAGTAGGTTGTAATCTTTTTGACTTTTAACTTCCTCGAGGCGTCCAGTAGTTGTGTTAGTGCTTGTAAAATACCAATAGATATCCTCCTTATCTGGTGTTAACTCTTTTTGTAGTTTAACAGCATCATCCAGATTAAGTGAGTCAGTTGTTACGATGATTAAGCTAAATCTTTTTTTGAGCGATTGGTCACTGTATTTGTTGTCATCTTGATCTTTGTAATCAGCAAAATTTCTTTCTTTGGTCCAGATAAGGGGCATGGAGTTGATAGTGAGGGGATCATATTTATAACCTATAGAAAGATTATCCTTTGAAAGGAGATAGCGGTAAGGTTTAGCAAATCCGTGGTATCGACTGACTTTTGATGGTTTGGTTCTGGTTGCCTTCTGGGTGCGTAAATTGACATAGAATACTTTTTTGTTGTCATAGGATGAAAATTTCACAAACTCATCCCCACCATCGGAGTACATGGTATTATCCATGGAACCGGGATTATTATATCCTAGTTTTTTAGCAAGGCCTAGTACATTAATAGTGTGTCCTTTTCCAGTATCTTTACCAAGCTGATAATAGTGAATAATATCATAATTTTTAGAGTCTTTCTTGTTTTTAGATAGTTTATACCTAGATTCTTGGAAGGCTAGGTAGGTGCGACCAACGGCTAATTGACTTCTCTCCAGTGATTTTTCATTTCCAAACTTAACACCTAAAACGTTAAAGTTTCCAATTTTGACGTTTTGAAAGGATGTTACAGTAACTTTTTTGTTAGCATAGTCGTAAAGTCTATCGTCTAAGGAATAAGCGGTTTGAATTCTATAACCATAGCGAACGAATGTACCTGTAAGTAGAATGGTTATAAAAATAAGGAGGTAAACATGCCACATACGCCATCTAAATGTTTCTATTTTAGTCATAGGAACCCCTCTTTGAGTAATAGAAAAACCATGAAAATCTTATTTTCATGGTTTTTAATTCAATTATTTTACCTCAGTAAGTATTAAGTAATATCCTTCTCATG
>NZ_KV832016.1:0-233 GCF_001837325.1 Streptococcus sp. HMSC065H07 | reverse complement strand
TAGGAGGCTCTTATGGCACTTATTGAATTTAAAAATGTTAATAAATATTACGGAGATTATCATGCACTTCGTGATATCAATCTAGAAATTGAAAAAGGACAAGTTGTGGTTCTCTTGGGACCTTCTGGGTCTGGGAAATCTACCCTTATCCGTACAATCAACGCCTTGGAATCCATCGATAACGGTACGCTTATCGTTAACGGACATAATGTGACGGAAGCTTCTGCCAAAGA
>NZ_KV832015.1:0-125503 GCF_001837325.1 Streptococcus sp. HMSC065H07 | reverse complement strand
AACACTTTTTTCGAAGTTTTTTCACTTCTCGTGTCCGCCGTCCCTTCCGAAACAGCTTATTTATAATATCATCTCTGACTTATCTTGTCAATAACTTTTTTAAAGTTTTGGAACCTTTTCAAGTTTGTGGCAAGTCTGTTAAGACAACTTTTATATCCTATCACCCAAATCAATACTTGTCAATAGGTTTTTTCAAAAAAAAAATAAAGCAGTACAATTATGTACTGCTAAATAAATTATTTAAAAATTTCTTTTACTTGCATTATAACCATATTTTTCAATGAAATCTTGGCGAAACTCAAGTAAATTGTCATCTATAATAGCTTGTCGTACCTTGGCCATTAAATTTACCAAGAAGTAGAGATTATGATAACTAGTCAGACGAATTCCAAATGTTTCATCTGCCTTCAACAAATGTCTCACATAAGCACGTGTGTAATTCTTACATGTATAACAATCACACTCAGGATCTATTGGACTAAAATCTTCTGCATACGCCGCATTTTTTACCACGAGACGCCCTTGACTCGTCATACAAGTTCCGTTACGAGCAATTCGAGTTGGAAGAACACAATCATACATATCAACGCCACGGATAACACCGTCAATCAAACTATCTGGTGCTCCTACTCCCATGAGATAACGTGGCTTATTTTCAGGTAGTAGAGGTACAGTAAAGTCTAGTACGGCATTCATCTCTTCATGAGTTTCTCCAACCGCAAGACCTCCAATTGAATAACCTGGAAAATCCATAGAAACCAAATCCTGTGCAGATTGTCTACGAAGGTCTTCAAAACCTGCTCCCTGCACAATTCCAAATAGGCCTTGATCATGTGGACGACGGTGTGCTTTTAGCCCTCGTTCTGCCCAACGACTTGTCCGTTCAATAGAATTTTTCACATAATCGTATGGTTGGTAAAATTGAGGACATTCGTCAAAGCTCATCATAATATCTGAACCGAGATTGTTCTGAATCGAGATCGCTTTTTCAGGAGATAAAAACATCTTACTTCCATTAAGGTGATTTTTAAATGTTACACCTTCTTCAGAAATATTGCGTTTTTCTGCCAATGAATAAACTTGGAAACCACCGCTATCTGTAAGAATCGCTTGATCCCAATTCATGAATTTATGGAGTCCTCCAGCTTTAGCAACGAGCTCATCACCAGGTCTTAGCCATAAATGATAGGTATTGGCCAAAATAATTCCTGAACCCATCTGTTTTAATTCTTCAGGGGATTGCGTTTTTACTGTAGCTTGGGTGCCTACAGGCATAAACATCGGCGTTGGAAAAGTTCCATGAGGCGTGATAATTTCCCCCAGGCGTGCTCCTGTGTGTTTTTCTTTCTTTATAAGACGATATTTAATAGGAAAATCAGTCATTTATACTCCTTACATTAGGAAAAACAGTCCTAAGTATTTTTTAGTCAGTGGTCATTATCCACAACCGCTTTAGTTTATCAAAAATTACAAGAATTGTCAGCTCTATATTTTCAAACTCTCGATGAATACCATCAAACACCAACACTAACATTCATAGCAAACAAAAAAACAACAGTCTCGAGCACTGTTGCTTTCAATAATGTCTTAAGCTGAAAGAACTTTACGTCCTTTACGACGACGAGCTGCAAGAACACGACGTCCATTTTTAGTTGACATACGGTGACGGAATCCGTGTTTACGTTGACGACGGATTTTACTTGGTTGATAAGTACGTTTCACGTTGAATACCTCCTGATAGATTTTCGTATTCGTTTAGCCGGCTATTTTTGATCAGTTACTAAACATACCATACTATTTTATAGCAATAGCTTAATCTTGTCAAGAATTACTTAGATATTAATTTCATTATATCTTTGAAACCCGAAGGCTAGTGATAATTGTAGTCTACAACGCAACCCCATAGCATCGCTTACTCATAACCTTCTTGCTAGTTTAGCTATTTTCTTGAGCACCTCTTTTCGCTTATGGTCACCCATATACTCAACAGGTGAAATCTGGGTAACTTTGACCGATTTAATACCACAAGGTTTTAGGACTTGAAATTTTAGAACTTTGCTGTAATCTTGAACTAAAGGTAGAACTATCTTTGGTGTATTGTGGGTTGTAATAATCCAAGCTTTCCCAGTCAGTTTACCATCCAATCCACGGGGTGTATTTTCATAGGCAAAATTAGCAGCAAAGACGCGTTCAATAAATCCTTTCAAGATAGCCGGCATTCCACTCCACCAAATTGGAAAAATAAAAATCAACTGATCTGCCCAAATTATTAAATCTCGATAGTCTTTCATAGCTACATCGTGCGCTAGGTCTCTTCTCCTATGCGTTGTATCAAAGCGTAAAACAGGATCGAACCGCTCTTTATACAAATCTAGAACCTTTAACTCATGTTTAGACGATAAATTCTCCTTGACTGTCTCTAGTATAGAGGCGTTGTAGCTCTTAGAGTTTGGATGCGCGTAGATAATTAAGATTTTCATTGTTTCGCTCCTTTAACGTAGATGTCTAACATAGTACTAACAGTCTCTTCAATAGTGTTACTATTGAAATTATCACCAATAGGACTCCTTACCAAAACAGCTAATCCAGTAATAAAACTCCAGATATGAACTAATATTTCTGTCTCACTACCAGAAATGTTCATTTCACTTTTTAGCTTCAAAACCACACTCTTAAAGTGCTCAAATCCTGGTAAATGGGCATTAACAGAGATACTGTTCTGGGTTAGTTCCATATAATTGAAAGGAAACTTAATAAATAAGGCCTCAAAACTGTTTGTTTCTTTTTGAGCAAATTCCACAAAATTATACCCCATTAATACTAATTGATCCCTTACATCAAGAGAAGAGTCTATTCCTTGTGTCAGATATTTCAAAAAGATCTCAGATAAACGCTCTAAAACTACCTGAAGATATACACCCTTATTTTCAAAGTGCTTATAGGGTGCTCCATGGGTGATTCCGCATTTTTGAGCCACCGTTCGGATAGATAGTTGATCGATCCCTCTTATTCTTATCTCCTCAATTCCAGTTGTGATTAACTTTTCCTTCAATTCAGCAGTATTACGTTTCATTTTGACTCCTATTTACATATAAGTATACACTGTCTACTTTAAATTGTCAAAAAAAAACTAGCCTTCAAATAAGACTAGTTTCTGTAAACAATAACGCTATTCTAATTATACTTTTGTCACAACAACGTAACGATTAGGATCGTCCCCTTCCGAGTGACTTTCAACCCCTTCAATTTGAGAAAGTGCCTTATGGATAATTTTTCGTTCGCTATTCGTCATTGGATCCATAACATACTCTCGGCCTGTTTCTTTTACTTTAGCTGCCGTTTTTTCTGCTAAATCAATCAGAGTCTCTGTGCGTTGCTCCAAATAATCACGAACATTAAGAACAACACTAAAGCGTTTAGAATGACGATCGTGCAAATAATTTTGCGCTAAAAGTTGTAAAGACTTGAGAACCTTGCCATGATAACCGATAACACGACCAGGCTGGTCTGTTTCAATCTGAATGATAATATTGCGACGATTGTGACTAACCTCTAGGCTAGCATCAACATCCATTTCATAGATAATTTTTTCGAGATAAGATAAAACATCATCTGCAGCAGCTTGAATATCTTCTAAATTATTTTCAGAAGAATCATCTGAACTAAACTCAGATGCCACAAAATCACTGAAATCTCCTTCTGGAGTTTCCAGAGTCTGAACTTTAGCGATCGATTCTAGTTGAGGTTCAAGCGAACTTGCCATAAATTCTGTAGCATCCTCTTCTGATGACTCACGTTTAACAGATAGAGGAATAATTGTTGCCTTTGGTTGCTCCTGTTTCTTATCTAGCAGCTCTTCACCAAGGTGCTCTGTAGACACTGGTTGCTTTAAGTTTTCTTGTGCAATTTCCTTATTATCTGAAACCGTAACGAGTTTTGTCACTTTATTGAAAGCAATCGTTTCGTCTTTTGGACTTGCGACAGAATCGTCGAATTGTTTTATAGCATCAGGAGCCACTTTAACGGTGTTTTGATCTGCTTCATGAGCTATCTTTTCATTTATTGGTTCAACGCTAACTCGAGCTGGCTTCTTTCCGAACCCTAAAAAACCTTTTTTCTCACGAGAAATCACCTTAATATGAGCCCTCATACGGGGTAAATTAAGATCTTTCAAACCTTTTTCAATAGCTTGTTCGACTGTTCGTCCAGAATAGACAACCATAATAAGCCTCCTTATTTACGTTTATGCGCCTTTTTCTTGGCACGACGAATCTTAGCTTTACGTTCTTTTTCTTCCGCTTCCAAACGATTACGTTCTTCGATGATTTTAAACGGATTATTAAAAACCAAAATCTGAATAACTTGGAAGGCGTTTGAAACCGCCCAATAAAGTGCTACCCCTGAAGAAATCTGAGTTCCAAACCAGAAAATAAAGATTGGAAGCATGATATTCATAACAAGAAGCATTGCACTACGATCTTTAGCTGCCTTATTGGTCAACCAAGTTGAAAGGAAGGTGAAAGCAGCCGCCAAAATCGGAAGAATAAAGTAAGGGTCTTTCTGACCTAGGTCAACCCAGAGGAATGTTCCTTCTCGCAATTCTGGCACTCGCGTGAGTGCTCCATAAAGAGCCATCAAAATAGGAAATTGAATCAAGAGAGGAACAAAGCTTGCGTAAGGATT
Source organism: Streptococcus sp. HMSC065H07 (assembly GCF_001837325.1). Taxonomy (NCBI): domain Bacteria; kingdom Bacillati; phylum Bacillota; class Bacilli; order Lactobacillales; family Streptococcaceae; genus Streptococcus; species Streptococcus sp. HMSC065H07. The sequence continues at coordinate 120,820 of NZ_KV832015.1, read as the reverse complement.
TACACCATGCTCTTTATAAAGATCTTGTTGTGCATAAGCAAGAGCTTCACGATTCTCGCGTCCAGGATACTCACTCTGCAAGCGACGTAACTCTGGCTGCAACTCTTGTAGTTCACGGCTTGACTTAATTTGGCGATTATAAAGAGGAATCATTACCGCACGAATTAAGATCGTGAAAATGATAATCCCTAATCCAATGGAACCTCCGAATGAGAGCCCTTGAATAGCCTTCCCAAACATTAAAATGAGACGTTCCCAAAGGCCTGTAGAATGACTTGTAACATCACTTCGTCCACATGCGGACAAAAGTAAGAGAACTCCTGCACCTAAAACAGATAAATTAAGTTTTTTCTTCACTAAAAACTCCTTTTTAATACGATAAAGAACTGCTTGCTTCCATTCATTAAGACTATCTCAAAAATCAGGAATGATCTTAGTTTATCCTACAATATAAAGAAGCAAAATAATTTTCTAGTCCTTATATAACTTTGCTATTTTTAAGACATGAACGAGATTGCTATAAATGTCTTGATAACTTAAGTCTTCGACACCTTTACGAGCAATAACGACAAAATCTTGATGTTCTAACTGAGATGACATGTCCATCAGTGCATGTCGTAGACGACGTTTTACCCGATTCCGAGTAACCGCATTACCAAGACGCTTACTGACCGACAAACCTACTCTAAAATGAGGCAGATCACGATTCAGACTGTAGACAACAAATTTTCGATTAGCAACACTGTGTCCCGCATCAAATAATGCTTTAAAGTCTTTCTCTTTCTTAACGCGATAAGATTTTTTCAAAATGCGACTCCAAACTCAAAATTAGTACTATTATATCATAAATAGCAAAAAAGCCCAAAACCTTATGGTTAGGGCCTTAGAGACTTATTTTTTTAGAGCTTTTTGAGCTTCTTTGATTTGCCATTTAACCTGGTCAAAACCAGTTCCACCAAGGGAATGACGACGTTCAACAGCCGTATGAGATTTAAGTGTCTCATAGATGTCCTCTTCAATTAGGTCTGAAACTTCTTGATAACGTTCGAGAGGAACATCCTGAAGGTAATAACCAGCTTTGGTACACTCAAGGACAAGTTTTCCAACAATCTCATGTGCTTCACGGAATGGTAGGCCTTTAGATGCAAGATAATCAGCCAACTCTGTAGCATTTGAAAAATCTTTCTCTGTTGATTCTGCCATATGTTTGTCATTTACAGTCATTGTATTGAGCATACCTGCGAGAATATCAATAGCGACAGTAATCGTTTCTACCGTATCAAACATACCCTCTTTATCTTCTTGGAGATCTTTATTGTAGGCCAAAGGTAATGACTTCATCACGGTCAACAATCCAATCAAGTTGCCATAGACACGACCTGATTTCCCACGAATTAGTTCTGCCATATCTGGGTTTTTCTTTTGAGGCATAATGGAAGAGCCTGTTGAAAAAGTATCTGATAGAGTCACAAACTTAAACTCGTTAGAACACCAGTTAATGATTTCTTCACAAATACGTGTCATATGCATCATTAGAATACTTGAGTTTGACAAGAATTCGAGAATAAAGTCACGATCAGAAACAGCATCCAAGGAATTGCTATATGGCTTTGCGAAGCCCATTAAGTCAGATGTCATATTACGATCAATTGGGAAAGTTGTTCCTGCCAGTGCAGCAGCTCCGAGTGGAGAGATATCCGTATGCTTGATATTAAATTCAAAACGTTCGGCATCACGTGTAAACATGTTGTAATAAGCCATCAAGTGGTGACCAAAAGAAATCGGTTGTGCATGCTGCAAGTGGGTGTAGCCTGGCATAATTGTGTAGGTATGTTTGTCTGCTAGGTTGACTAAAGTACCACGTAAATTATCAAGCTTCTCAATAACTTCCACGAGTTTGGCTTTTAAATACAAGTGCATATCCGTTGCCACTTGGTCGTTACGTGAACGTGCTGTATGAAGTTTTCCTGCTACTGGACCAATTTTAGCTGTTAAAAGGCTCTCCATATTCATATGAATATCTTCATTGGAAACATCGAATTCTAGTTTACCAGCCTTATATTCCTCAAGCAGCTCTTCCAATCCCTGTTTAATTTGTAAAGCTTCCTCTTTGGTAATAATTCCTGTCTCACCAAGCATAGTGACATGAGCAATAGACCCTTTAAGGTCAAACTCTGCCATCTTTTGGTCAAAGGAGATTGAAGCACCAAATTCTTCTACCCATTTTTCAAGACTAGCTTCGAACCGACCGCCCCATAGTTTATGATTTTCTGCCATAGTTTTATTTTGAAGATTTCCCTACACTGAGATAATCTTCCATCCTTTCTTAATACTTATAACAAGCAACGACCTCTTGGGTCACAATAACTTAAATGAAAAAAGCTAGATAGTATTTGTCTAGCTTAATTTGTCTCTCTGGACACTTGTTTTCCTAAATCCCGATCTCAGTCGTAGTTTATTTAGGCTCGTGACGCTTCTCAGAACGCCTTAACGATAATAATATAAGTTATAAGAAAAGAGTATCAGATGTGGCTCCCTGTCCACTTTTATCTGATATTAAGAATTTTCCTTCTCATATCCTGCTTTTCTTATGAAATCTGTCATTAATTGTCAAACGGATGGTTAACTTGAGAATTTACCTGTGTTGGAAGCCCCCAAAGCTTGATAAATCCAATCGCAGCATCCTGATCAAAGCTGTCCGCTGATGTGTAAGTAGCCAAGTTTTCATCATACAATGAATTAGCTGATTGACGTGCTACAACCTGAGCATGCCCTTTATAAAGTTTGACTTTAGCGATACCATTAACAACTTTTTGTGTTTCCTTAATATAAGCAATGATAGCTTGTGTTGCCGGGCTAAACCACAAAGCATTGTAGATAAGGTTTGACAATTCATTTTCAAGAATTGGTTTGAAATGAGAAACTTCACGTACCAAAGTTAGGTCCTCAATTTCTTTATGAGCTGTCAAAAGCACAATAGCTCCTGGGCATTCATAAATTTCACGTGACTTGATACCCACAAGACGATTCTCAACGTGGTCGATACGTCCTACACCATGCTTGCCAGCAATAACATTCATTTCTTGGATAAGGTCAGCCAATTTCATTTCTTTACCGTTAAGGGCAACTGGTTTCCCTTCTTTAAAGGTTACATCGACATATTCAGCTTCATCTGGTGCAGTCTCTGGTGAATTGGTAATTCCAAAAGCTTCTTCTGGAGCTTGATTCCAAGGATTTTCAAGAACACCACACTCGTTAGCACGTCCCCAAAGGTTTTGATCGACTGAGTAAGGATTATCAAGGTCTGCTGGAACTGGAACACCATTAGCCTTAGCATACTCAATTTCTTCCTCACGAGACCATTTCCATTCACGCACTGGCGCTACTACTTTAAGACTTGGATCTAGGGCAGCAATGGCAACTTCGAAACGAACTTGGTCATTACCTTTACCAGTACAACCGTGAGCGATAGTTGTTGCTCCTGTTTCATGAGCAATCTCAACTAATTTTTTAGCAATGATTGGACGGCTAAGCGCTGAAACCAAAGGATATTTTTGTTCATAGTAAGCGTGAGCCTGAAGTGCTGGAAGCACATAGTCTTCAGCAAACTCGTCTTTGACATCAAGCACGTATGACTCGATAGCTCCAACTGTCAAAGCTTTGTCATGGATGAACTCAAGATCTTTACCTTCACCGACATCCATACAAACAGCGATAACATCGTAATCTTTTTTAAGCCATGTAATAGCGACTGAGGTATCAAGACCTCCCGAATAGGCAAGAATAACTTTCTCTTTTGACATAATATTTTCTCTTTTCTTATATTTTCTTGCGGTTGCTATCTCTATCAACCTTACGAGATTTATTATATTGCATATTTATTCACCTGTCAACGGTTTTTTGTTATTTTTTTATATTTATTTCGTTTTTATTTGTTTTTATTTATTATTTCGACCTGAAAAGTGCGTAATTCTTAATTTTTATTCAATTTTATGCAAGGAATGGGTGAAAATAAAAAAACACTCTTGAAACGATACAAATAGATTCAAAAGCATCTTTAACTATCTATCTTCTAAAATGCCAAAAGGCCTGTACAAAGTACAGACCTTTTGAACAACAGCATCATCGGTAGAGAACACAACAGCAATTTTAGATAGAATGAATGAGGGAAATTATTATGTTTAAGGGACTAACTTAAACCATACATTCTTCTTGCTCTCTAACCTTGATTACATTATAGCATGCAATCCCAAAATGTATATCTTCATTTCCTAAAATGTCGAATTTCACTCACAGAATGTATTTTTTATCCCAATCTGCACTAATCCTCTTAAAAACAAAAAAAAGGCTTGATTTCTCAAGCCTATTAATTTCTATAAAAAAGATATGTAATTGGACGAGCGGCCAATAAAAAATGGGGATTAGGAAAAAGTTATATAAAAGTACATTATTTATTTTCATAAAGTGTATGTAGATTTCAATAAGATTGACGATGTCTCATTTCCGAATCACATATCTTGATTATATAATAACTTTTTTCAATTTAATTGTCTATACGATTTCATAGAATGTCGTTTTTTCATCCTGAACTGCATTATTTGTAGTTATTTTTTTATAAATCTCTAAATTCCATCACTAAAGGACATCTATTTTGTGTTTTTACATAATTTGCTCACCTATAAGATAATCAATCACCTATGAAATAAACACATGCTTTTTTAGACTAAAAAGAACATTAGTCATCGACTAATGTTCTTTTACCTCTGACCATTTTTTAAGCAGAGCCTTCATTTTCAAACGTGAAACTGGACAAGAATCACCATTTTCAAAATAAATCATCAACTGAGTCTTATCAATACGAGATATGTTATCCAAATTAACTAAAAAGGAGCGATGACAAGAAAAGAGTTTTTTATTTACCGAAGTAATATCTCCAAGATTGGCATAAAACTCCAAACGCTCTGTTTTAGTAATCAGCATCACCTTATGAGGTGTCACAGCAGTCGCAAAATAATAAATATCTCTCATAGGGACTTGGATCCGAGACTGAGCAGTTTCAAACACAAAAATCTCATCATCATCCACATCTCCAACTTTTTGGTTCACAAAAGTCAATGTTTGTTTTAGTTGTTGTTTGAACTCTGCATTAGAAACTGTCTTATCAATGAAATCTAGTGCAGAAACCTTGTATTTAAAACTGATTGGTGCAAACTCTGAGTGAGTTGTTACAAAAATAATAACTGCATTAGCATCTTGTTGGCGAATTTCTGAGGCGACTTCTAGCCCCTTCTTTCGCTCACCATCAATATCGATATCTAAAAGGAAAACCTGATGGTTACCCTTTTCGTTGATACTGGACAATAGTTTGTGAGGTTTAGAAAAAACTTCAAGTTTTCGTACGGAAAACGTGCCCTCTGAAACCAATTCTCGGATGATGTCACTAATACGTGTTTGCTGCATTAAGTCATCTTCTAAAATGTATATATTCATATTAGGGCCTCATTTCTAGTATTTGCATCATTTTATGATTCTGACTACGGACAGAGAAGGACGTGTTCGGATAACGTTCCAAAATATCTTGAACAGCATTAACACCTATACCACCCTCAGGATGAGAAAGCTTGGTACTCATCATTGAAAGTGGCACTTGCTCTTCTGCAATTGTACTTTCAATAATAAAACTCTGGCAGTCCTCTTCATCAAAATAGGCCAGACTAATAAAACCTTCACTGGCTTTACGAGCACCATCAATAGCATTATCCATGAGGTGACCCAAAACAACAGCTAAATCTAAATCAGTTAGATAGTTATGAATCACTGGATCTGGAATCTCTGCATGAATATTGAGGCGATGCATCTGAGCTTCATGATATTTTGATGAAAGTAGACTATGAATACTTGGATTTTGGATATTATCCAAATCAGTGACCTGAGTTGAAAAACTATGCTGATCTCGATTGACATAAAGATCAACCAAATCTTTTTTGTAAGAACGAATATCCCCTGTTCTTTCGATATCTCTCAGATTATTAAGTAGGAAATTATAGTTAGAGCGAACATGCATCAAGTCTCTATACAAACCTTCTACCCTGGTATTCTCACGCTTCAAATCATCAAGATAGTTAGCCTGCTTCATCGCTAAATCCTGCTCTATTTTCTCCTTAGCAAACTGGTTTACAGCACCAAGTACAAAGAGGAGTAAGTAGAGATATCCCATTACTAATGGCAACCTAAATCTACTCTCAAGATGTAACTCTGGAAAATAAGAATCAAATGTCGACACTAAAAAGATAACTAAATAATAAAGCAAAAGAAGCATGTTGACCAAACCCAGACGGTTCTTTTTTTCTTGTTGGGCAGCAACTTTCAAGATATCTGTAAAATCTAGACGTAAAATAAAATCTACTATTCTGACCGTCAACATGACGAAGGAAAGTGGTACCATAGACCACCAAATATTAGTGTTTAAAGTATCAACAGTTATGCCAAGTATCGGCGGAAAGAAGAAGGTAGCCAAAAAACGTCTTGCCAAATCGACTAGTACCACTGGGTAAAAACCTAGAAAAAAGCGCTCTACAGAGGTGACACTTTTATTCAATTGGTAACTAAATGTCAATGTTACAATGGCTACTAAGGGAGGTACTATGCCTATATAGCGTCCAATGAGTTGTCCCCAAATGCATAGAGCAACATCAAATAACAAATAAAGTATACGATTTTTAAGATTAGTGTTTTGTCCACCAATACGTAAGTAGATATCCCAAATAATGATAAACATCAAAATTTGAAATAGGATGTTACCCAGCATAGTTATCCCTCTCCTTTCTACGATTATAGTCCTACCGTGACAATTTGATAGGTTTTAAATAATTCTTTTTTATTTGTTAAACCGATACCGTTTGACCAGCAAAACTGGGCAAAATCACGACTAATAGCCAGACTATCATCGAGTTTCGGATCAGCTTCCTGATTGGTATTCTCAAGAATAAAGCTGAGATTGCCATCCTCATTCTGTTGAATAAGGAAACCAATATCTGTCTCTGGCTCCTTGGCCCAAAGTTTTTCAGCTAAATTCATGCAACGTTCTAAAACTCCAATAAGAACTGCAATATTTAAATTGTTAGGATAAGCATCAACATTGACATCCAGCCTAACGGTGATACCTTTTTGTTCCAAAGGAATGATTTGGTTTACAATCCAACTTCTTAATACCGGATAAGGAATCTCAAACAGAGGAGCTAACTTATCATTCAAGTCCAAATTATCAAGTTTAAGATGATTCAAATGCTCATGATAAACGGATAAAACTTCTGATAATTGATTTTTAGCCAATGGGGTCTCAAGAGCTACCAAAAGACTCTCAAAATCTTTTTCAATAGGTTTTACTTTTGTAAAAAGATCCTCAATATGCTTATTATAGACTTCCAAGTTATAGACATAAGTCTCCACAGCTTCCTTACTACGTTCTCTGACAAATTTATGAGAATAGCGGTTCAAGGTTGTTACCATTAGGAGATAAACTGCCATCGCAATAAAAATTGGCCCTCCCACATCACTACCTGTTGATACCAAAAGAGTACTACAAATAATGTAGAGTGCAAAGGTCAGATCAACGGCTATCAACAGACGTTCACGACCACGTGAATAAATCAATTCCTTGACCTTATCAACATCTGAACTGGAAAGATAATTGATATAGAGAAAGAATGGGTAAATCATCACATAAGATAACAATTTAAGCAAGAAGTTTTCTTGAATCTCACCCAAGGTCATATTTGTGAACAGATTATTGAATACATAAAATGGGGTAAAAGTCGCAAATAAATCTGTAAAAAGAACCGAGAAGGCTCCAAAAAAGAGACTTGCCCAGAGCGTCAAACGATGTTCCCGCCGTTCCTTTAAGGCCAAAGCTAAAAAGATAACAACTTGATAATAGAAGCCATCACCTTTACCAAGTGATACCACTATACCTAAGAGACTTAAACAAAATACTTTCCAGTAAGCTAGTGTGCTCCTTGTTAGTTTTTTATAAATAAACCAGGTAATATGAAAACTAATAATCTGAATAATACTATTTTCAAGGGATACCATGGTCCAAAGCTGTAAGTTCATGATAATATTTCCTGTTTATACTCAAGAGACATTTTCGTCATCTTCTTCAATGAGTTCTTGACCTGCCTTTTTCAAAATATCCTGATAGGTTTGTTCAATAAGGTCAAAATCCCCACTATCAATACTTGTCTGCATACTAATGAGTATGTTTTCATAATCATGTTTAAACGAACGTACACTCTTATAGGCAGTTTCGATTTTTTCATTATAAGCTTCCAGACTCCTCAAGTGCTCCTCTTGTTCTCTGAGAATTTTGCTATCTCGTACGTCTTTACCGTAGGAAACAAAACGAACAAGAATATACATGTGTATAAGGAAACCAACCCAAATATAAATTTGAGGGTAACCTGGGAGATAGGTCTGACTCAGAAGCAAGGAGAATATCTCCTGTTTAAAGAGGATAAGCAGATAACTGATAATTAAAATAAGATCAACTTGCAAGAGCATGCTCTTATATTTATCCTGCAAGTCCTGATAGGGTTCCTGGAAGAAGCTATCTAAACCGAACATTTTTTGCAAACCTAGAAAGAAGGGAAGAACAACACTATCTACAGCTAGGATTCCTAAATGGTTTGGAACCAACTCGACCGGCTTATTAAAGAAAACTCGGAAAAGATAAAAACTAAAGAAACTTGTAATCAAAGTCCAAAAGACAGGGGCAAAGAAAGCATAAAAATACTTTTCTTCTCGTAGAGCCTGAGGTTTTTCAAGAAAAATAAAGACTAGGAGATAAATTGCATCTGGAATATCAATTTGCCATAGCACCTTGGCTAACCACTTAACGGCAGTTACTACGATTACATAAGGAATGTAACGGTAAGTAAAAACATCTAGATAAGCCATTCTAGCTAAAATCACAAGATGTGAAACGACAACAACCAAAGCAATAAGGCCATCAATCGCAAGTTGCATATGCTTTCCCCCTTTCTATTTCCCTCATCCTATCCTCCACAAATAGTATCTTTGATTTATCAATTATCCTGAAAAGAGAGGACCTGTGTAAAATGATGGTCACAACTACGAGTCTCAAGATTTACTTTTGGATAGCGATTAAGTATATCTGCGACCTTAGACAAACCAAGCCCTCGGCCTTCACCTTTACTAGAAACCCCTTCATCAAAAATCCTTGACACAGGAATACGTTCTTCTCTGGTTGTATTGTCAATAACCAAGATAAGATAACCTTGATTTTTAAAGAAAGATATCGTTAAAGTAGGATCTTCAGAATCCACCGCCGACTCAATAGCATTATTTAAGAAGACAGAAGAAATCACAACCAAATCTAAGGCCTCTATCTGAGTTGACGATATGACATCTGGCAACTCCAAGTTAACCTTAATTCCTAAGTTCTCTGCCTCAAGCACTTTAGCAGAAAAAAGACTCTTGAGAGACGTGATTTCTAAGTTGATCAAACGTGATAATTCATAATTTGACAACGTTAAGCTATTACCAGATTTCTCTAAAAGTTCTGCATACTCTTGTTTCAAAGTAGGTAAGTCTCGACGTTGGATACTAACCTCCATTGTCTTAAGCCCTTCGAGATAATCCTTCTTCACCTGAGAAATATCATTATAGAGTTTTTCTAAACGGTGACTATATTCTTCTAAACTTTCCTCGTGTCTAGCCATTTCTTCAGCCAACTGATCCTTCACTCTTCTCTTAGAATAGATATTAAGCTGAGCAAAGAGCAAAATAAAGAGGATGGAGTAGACAACCGTAATACTGCCTGCTAAATAAATAAAGAGGCCTGTGTAAGGAAAAATGTTACTGGCATAGAAAATAATTAAAGATAAAATAATATAAGCCAGAGTCACCCCAACCAATAAGCGTTGTCTAACTTGGTAAGTATGGTTATTTCCCATAACATTGAGAGCACCAAAGTCAATAAAGAACACTTTGACAATCAGATGAAAAATTGGGTAAATCAAGAGATAAGACAAAGCAATGAGTACTGGGGTGTCTTTGACCTGTAAATAATTAATTTGAAAAATCCATGGGAAAAAGTAAAGTTGAAGCAGCTTCGAGGTGACTTCAACAAAAACCCACGGCAAAAAGGTGAAAAGAAAAGAATTCTTTTCACTACTTGATATTTTATTTAAGAAAAGATAGCAGAACAAAAGTGCTAAGAGCGACCCTGTAATGCCTCCAACAAATAGAGAGAGCAAGAGACTCCCTGCGATAAACCAGCATTTACTCTTCCAAGTTTTGAGTAAACCTGACATATCATGACTAACAATTAAAATAGCCAATAGACGTAGAACCGTAAATAAAACGATCATCTCTAGACTCCCCCCTTTCCTTTCAAAAATCAACCTACTTTATTGTAACATAAATATATAATTTAGCGTCATTCCTATTAGAAAAAGCTAAAAATATAAATTTATTTTTCTCGGTTAAGAACAATCAATTATTAATATGAGCGTCAGACCATTTCCCATATCACTTACTTTTCATAAACATAAAAAAGAGCTTAGTTTTTCTAAGCTCTTTAACTGACTCATTACCTCTTTTTATGGGTACATGCCAATGACGTAGTAGAAATACCAACCAAATCTTCTCATAATGCTCACTCCTCCCTACTTTTTATTACCAATCTATTATAAAACTAATTTAAAGTTTTGAAAATGATGATATGATTACGAAATTTCATCATTATATTACAAATACACTCTTAGTAATACCCCATTAATTGCTGATACATTGTTTATGTGCATTCAAAAACCCAACAATTGTTGGGTTTGTTTTTATAATGTTGCAAGAACTTGATCAATATGTTTGATTGATTTTTCACGACCGAGCAAGAAAATAGTGTCTGGCAATTCTGGACCGTGCATTTCTCCTGAAACAGCAATACGGATTGGCATGAAAAGGTTTTTCCCTTTGATTCCTGTTTCTTTTTGAACAGCCTTAATCTGAGGGAAAATGTTTTCAACAACAAACTCATCATCAGACATAGCTTCGAGTTTGGCTTTAAAAGCCTCAAGTACTGTTGGTACTGTTTCACCAGCCATAACTTCTTTTTCAGCCTCTGTCAATTCTGGGAAATCTTCAAAGAAGAGATCTGTAAGAGGGACAATTTCTTCCGCAGCTGTCATTTGTGGTTTGTAGAGTTCCACTAATTTTTCAGCTTTATCTGTTAAACGACCAGCTTCTTCCAAGAAAGGTTTGCAAAGAGCAAAGACCTTATCGAAATCTGCATTCTTAATGTAGTCGTTACTCATCCAATCCAATTTCTTCTGATCAAAGGCCGCTGGTGACTTACTTAGACGGTTTTCATCAAAAAGTTTAATGAGTTCTTCACGAGAAAAGATTTCGTCTTCACCGCCAGGATTCCAACCAAGAAGAGCAATGAAGTTAAAGACTGCTTCTGGAAGGTAACCTTTTTTACGGTAGTCTTCGATAAACTGAAGGGTGTTAGTATCACGTTTAGACAACTTCTTACCAGTTTCAGAATTGATGATAAGGGTCATGTGTCCAAACTCAGGTGCTTCCCAACCAAGAGCTTCATAGACCATGAGTTGTTTTGGTGTATTGGCAATATGGTCATCTCCACGGATAACGTGTGAAATTTGCATATCGTGGTCATCAACAACTACCGCAAAGTTGTAAGTTGGGTAACCATCTTTCTTCTGGATAACCCAATCACCACCGATATTACCACCTTCAAATTCGATATCTCCCTTAACGATATCATGCCATTTATAAATTCCTGACTCATTAACCGCCAAACGAACTGTAGGAACAATACCCGCTGCTTCACGTTCTGCGATGTAGGCAGCTTTTTCTTCTTCAGTCATACCAAGGAACTCGTTAATGTAACGAGGCGTTTCACCAGCTACTTCTTGACGTTCGCGCTCTGCAGCCAACTCTTCTTCAGTTACATATGACTTATAAGCTTTACCTTCTGCCAAAAGTTGATCAATATATTTTTGGTAAAGTGGCAAACGCTCTGATTGACGATAATTTTCGTGTGTTTCAGGACTTTCATCCCAGTCAATCCCCAACCAACGCAAGTTATCAAGCTGTGAACGCTCACCATCTTCAACGTGACGTTTACGGTCAGTATCTTCAATACGGATAATGAAAGTACCGCCATGATGACGTGCATAGAGGTAGTTAAACAATGCTGTACGGGCATTACCAATGTGTAGTAGCCCTGTTGGACTTGGTGCGTAACGAACGCGAATATCTTTAGCCAAGATAAATCTCCTTTTTATGTTTCATTCTTCAGTCTTTGGATACCTATTAAGACTAAAGTCCTTCCCTTTGGAACAACCTTAAGATGATAAGTACCCGTAGGTAACTCTATCCCCCAAACTTTCCAAATAAAAATCTAGAAGCGAGTACCAATCTTTCTTATTATATCACAATCTAGGGGTGGTTCGAGAAATTTTGTCAAAAAAACGACTACCTAAAGGTAGACGTTTTCGATAGATTACTTAACGTGTTTGGCAAGATCTTTTTGAGCTTTGTCATTAGATTTCGCTCTTTCTTTAAGCCAATCTTTATAAGCTGAGTCGTATTGTTTCTTAGTTACAATATCATCTTGAGATTTAAGATACTTGAAGTAGTATGAAGAACCTTTATCACCAGCTTGAGCATAAGCTCCTGAGAATGGCTTAATACGAGAAATTACAGCAGCTGCACCGTTATAAGTAGTTGTTGGAAGATAGAGGGCACTGTCTGTCAACCATGCTTGAGCTTTTGCATATTTTTCATAACGAGCCTTCAAGTCTGTTGTTTCCTTAGAGGCATCTTCAACCAATTGGTCATATTCTTTAAGACCTACTTTTTGAACCGCTTGACTATTTGGATCGTCATAACCCATGAAGGATTTAGTATTTTCGCTACTTGTCGTTTTCAAGACATCAAGATAAGTTGAAGGGTCAAGGTAGTCAGGGTCCCAAGCCACACCTACTGACAAGTCCCAATCTTCTGCAGCTGCATTTGATGCAGAATAAGTGATGTTGTTAAAATCATCAGCTGACAATTGGTGGATATCAAGCACAACATTATCTTTTCCAAGAGCAGATTCAACAGATTGTTTAATTGATTGTACCTGATTCACAGTAATTTTACTTGATTGATTAACAGGGACATCCAAATGAATTGGGAACTGAACTCCTTCTGCTTGAAGGGCTTCCTTAGCTTTAGCAAACTCAGCCTTAGCTTTTTCTGGGTTATAAAGACCGTCTTGACTATCTGCAAGATTCACACCAGACCACTCATCACCATAGCTTGGTAATTGATCCATTACCATTGTTCCGAAGTCCTTACCATCTGCTTGAACAAAGTCTGGTTTAACAAAGATATTACGGACGGCAGTACTTCCACCTTCCTTACCATTAAGTTGTGCGGCGTAATTTGTACGGTCAATGGCAAAACCTAATGATTGACGGAAATCCTTATTGAGAAGAGCTGTCTTAGTTGATGTCTTTTGCTGGTCATTTTCTTTAGATGTATGACCATATGTTTGACGGTCAATATTAATACCAACACCTTCTACAGCTGATCCAGGTTGCGTATAGAAAATATTATCTTTGTATTGTTTTTCAACTTTGGAATAGTTAGAACTTGTTGGGAATAGGCGTGCTAAGTTGTAAACTCCATCTGTAAAGTTGCGTTCCAAGGATTCTTGGTCTGAACCATCATCATAAGTCAATTTGATATTATCAAAATAGACGTGATCCTTATCCCAATAGTTTTCATTCTTGGTGAACTCAATAGATGACTTCGTTGTCAAAGCCTTAAGAAGGTATGGACCGTTATAAAGAATAGATGTTGGGTCTGTTGACTTACCAAAATCTTTACCTTTAGATTTCAAGAAGTCCCCATTAACAGGCCAAGTAACAGAGTAAGTCAATTTTGAATTCCAGTAAGGCTCTGGTTGGCTAAGTGTATATTGCAAGGTGTAATCATCAACAGCCTTGATACCTACATTTGAAAAGTCCTTGTTGGTACCTGAAAGGTAATCATTCAAACCCTTAACTGAGTTTTGTAGCAAATAGATTGCTTCAGAATTTGTATCCGCAGCATGCTTAAGTCCTGTCACAAAGTCCTTAGCTGTTACATTGGCATACTCTTCACCATCTGAAGTGTACCATTTAATTCCCTTACGAATCTTGTAAGTATACGTCAAACCATCTTGAGAAACAGACCAGTCTTCAGCGACAGAAGGTTTTAAATTCCCATATTGGTCATTTTCAAACAAACCATCAACACCGTTACTAACAGCTGTAGTCATATTTTTCTTGTTTGTAGCAAGATAGTCCAAGGTTGCAGGGTCACTACCATAGACATAATTATAAGTCTTACCAGACGTCTTACTTGATGACGAGCAAGCCGTTAAAACACCTACAGATAACAGGCCTACGGTTGCTAGTAAAAATACCTTACTCTTTTTCATTCATTGCCTCCTTAATTCGCAACGTAAAAAGTTCAAAAATCAATAATTATGTGTATACGCTTAAATTATACCATAAATTCGAAAAAGCAACACTACTTTCTGAATATTTTTTATTTTCTACTCAAATTTCGTGTCTAGAGTAAGAAAAAAACCTATCCGAAGATAGGCTTTTTACTACTCTTACAATGAGTTAGGATCAACTTTGATACCAGCACCTTGTGTAGTAGTGATTGAAAGGTTTGTGATGTAAGTACCTTTCGCTGTAGCTGGTTTAGCTTTTTGGATTGCATCGTTAAATGCTTTGAAGTTTTCAACCAATTTTTCAGTTTCGAATGAAACTTTACCGATGATAGCTTGTACGTTACCTGCTTTATCAGCACGGTAAGTGATTTTACCACCTTTAGACTCTTCAACTGCTTTAGCAACGTCCATAGTTACTGTACCAGTTTTAGGGTTTGGCATCAAGTTACGTGGTCCAAGGACACGTCCAAGACGACCAACGATTGCCATCATATCTGGTGTTGCAACAACAACGTCAAAGTCAAGCCATCCACCGTTGATTTTAGCAACGAGTTCGTCTTCACCAACGAAGTCAGCACCTGCTGCTTTAGCTTCTTCAGCTTTAGCACCACGAGCAAATACAAGAACGCGTTGAGTTTTACCAGTACCGTTTGGCAATACCATTGCTCCACGGATTTGTTGGTCAGCTTTCTTAACGTCGATGTTAAGGTTGTATGATACTTCAACAGTAGCATCGAATTTTGCGAAGTTAGTTTCTTGTGCAAGAGCTACAGCTTCTTCTACGCTGTAAGCTTTTGTGCTGTCGATTTTCTCAAGAGCAGCACGCATTTGTTTGCTTTTTTTAGCCATGTTAATTATTTCTCCTTGTGTAATGTGGTCATAACGACTTTCATCTTCCACGTCACTCAGCGAAGTGAGACGACGTCTGTGGTTTTCTTGTTAACTGAATTAGTCAGTAACAGTGAATCCCATTGAACGTGCAGTACCTTCGATCATACGCATAGCTGATTCGATGTTTGCAGCGTTCAAGTCAGGCATTTTTGTTTCAGCAATTTCTTGTACTTGTGCACGAGTTACTGAAGCAACTTTAACTGAGTTTGGAGTACCTGAACCTTTTTCAACACCTGCAGCTTTTTTCAAAAGAACAGCAGCTGGTGGTGTTTTAGTGATGAAATCAAATGATTTATCTTCATACACAGAGATAACAACTGGGATGATCATGCCAGCTTGGTCAGCTGTACGAGCGTTAAACTCTTTAGTGAATCCCATGATGTTGATTCCGGCTTGACCAAGAGCTGGTCCAACTGGTGGGGCTGGAGTCGCTTTACCAGCAGGAATCTGAAGTTTTACGATGTTTTCGACTTTTTTAGCCATTTTGTAATTTCCTCCTATTGTGGTTTTGGCGGTAAGTAAGTTTTGTTACCTCCCACAAGTATGTTTTTACATACCTTATCTATTATACAGAAATTCTTTTTAGATGCAAGAATTTCTTATTAAGTTTAAGAAAAAATTTACATAAAGGCCTTTTCGAGGTAAAATAGACTTATGATTCTATATAAATTCTTTGCTATAGCATTTTTGATTTTAACACCTATCTTTGCTTTTATTATCCACCGATTCTTTAGTTTAAAATACCTTGGGCTTAATTTTGCTGACCTTACCTTCCCACTTTATTTTATTGAGGTGGTTGCTGTGTCAGCCCGTTTCTTTACCCATAGCTTTTTGCCTTACATCACCATCTTATTATCCTTGGCGGCTATCATTATCACGATTCAGATGCTAAGAAAAACACAGTCTTTCAAGTTTAAACGTTTTCTTAAGTTGTTCTGGCGTATAAGCTTTTTTATCACTAGTCTTTTCTATTTAGGGACCGTGATTCTCATTTTTATCGTTTCTTAAAAACCAGATTAACTCAGCATTTATATTGTGTGCTGAGTTTTTTTATGTCAAACCATGAAAAAAGCAGGTAACCATGCCTGCTTAACTTTTCGGTATTAGGGATGAACTTGAGTCATTCGACCAGTATCTACATCATAAACCGCACCGGAGATGATAACATCCTCAGGGATAAGCGATGACTGACGAAGAATAGCCATATCTTCACGAACACTCTCTTCTACATCTGTGAATGGAAGAAAGTCTTGATCAGACACATCAACACCAAGCTCTTTATTGAGATAGGCGGTAAACTCGTCGTTCTTAAAGGTCTGTGCACCACAATCTGTATGGTGAAGAACTACAATTTCTCGTGTCCCCATCTGTTGTTGAGAAATGACCAAAGAACGAATCATATCTTCCGTCACACGACCACCCGCATTACGCAAAATATGAGCGTCACCTAGGGCCAACCCCAAGGCCTGGGCAACGTGAAGGCGTGAATCCATACAAGTCACAATAGCCACCTTAGTCTTTGGTTTCAAGGGAAGATGGGCTGTCCCGTGGAGGTCAACATAGGCTTTGTTGGCATTGAGAAAGTTTTCAAAATAAGACATAATAACTCACTTTCTAATGAAGAAAATAATTTGACTATCAAATTATTTAAACACTATCTTATCATCTTTTTATTAACTTGTCAGCTATTGAGTTCGCAATATAAAAAAGAGAATAGATGCTAACAAGCATCCACTCTCCTTCAATTTATACTATGAACGTTTTGGTAAGTATCTATTAAGCAAGCCTGCAAAGGTTTGAAGATTGAGACTTTGAACATAAATTTCACCTGTTCCTCTAAAGGTATTCACAACACCCTCTCCTGTCCCAATAGACTGCCAGAAACCATTTTCCAAGTGAATATTGTAATCAAGTGTCTGACTCCAGGCAACGACATGAGCATTATCAATAGTCACTTCTTGGTTGTTTAGCTCAATTTTTTTAATAGAACCGTAGGCATTTGCCAAGAGTGTTCCTTGACCTTGAGTTGTCATCACAAAGAAACCACCCTGACCACCAAAAAGAGCCTTACCAACAGACTGGAGCTCCATCGTATAGTAGGCCGTTCCATCCAATGCTAGAAAGGCACCATCATTAAGTCGGTACTGCTTTTCTCCCAAATAAAGGGGAATGACCTGACCTGGAGAATCAGGTGCCAGGGCTATATAACCATTATTGGACTGTGAGACAACCTGAGTAATAAAACTACTTTCGCCCGAAACCATTGAACGCCCAACGGCTTTTACAAAGCGACCTAAACCTGATCCACTGGCATTTAATTTGGTACTCAGTGTCACATTAGGTGTGTGATATACCATACTGCCACGCTGGATAAAGACTGTTTCACCTTGATTAAGAGATAACTCTACTAAAGGGAATTGCATGTTGCTGTCTGTGAAAAATTGCATAATAAATACCTCCCTATCCTTATGAAAAGTATAGCATTGAAGGTATAGTTTTGCAAGCGTTTCCAAAAAGTGGATTTTTGTTATTTCTTAAGAAAAGACTGTTTTGAGTACTTCTCCCACTGTCGTAACGCCAACCACCTGGATACCTTCTGGAATTTTCATACCATGTAGAGAATTCTTCGGAGCATAGATCTTAGTGAAGCCTAATTTAGCAGCTTCATTAATACGCTGTTCAATGCGAGTGACTCGGCGAATCTCTCCAGTCAAGCCAATTTCTCCTATAAAGGCTTCTTGTGGATTGGTTGGAAGCTCCTTGTAACTAGAAGCAATGGCAACGGCAACAGCAAGGTCAATAGCCGGCTCGTCCAATTTGACACCACCTGCTGATTTTAAATAAGCATCTTGATTTTGGAGAAGAAGGCCACAACGTTTCTCTAAAACAGCCATAATGAGGCTGACGCGGTTAAAATCCAGTCCTGTTGTTGTCCGCTTGGCATTACCAAAGACGGTTGGGGTCACCAAGGCTTGAACTTCAGCTAAGATAGGTCTGCTACCTTCCATTGTTACAACAATGGCAGAACCTGTGGCTCCGTCTAGGCGTTCCTCTAAGAAAACTTGGCTAGGATTTAGCACTTCTACCAAACCACCAGACTGCATCTCAAAAATCCCAATCTCATTGGTTGAACCAAAACGGTTTTTGACTGCTCGCAAAATACGGAAGGTATGATGACGTTCTCCCTCAAAATAGAGCACAGTATCCACCATGTGTTCCAACATACGTGGTCCAGCCAGTTGTCCCTCCTTGGTCACATGCCCAACAATAAATGTGGCGATGTTATTGGTTTTGGCAATCTGCATAAGTTCAGCAGTGACTTCACGAACCTGAGATACAGAACCTTGAACGCCAGAAATCTCTGGACTCATGATGGTCTGAATAGAGTCGATAATGAGAAAATCGGGTTTTATAGCCTCTACTTGGCTGCGAACGGCTTGCATATTAGTCTCAGCATAAAGATAAAATTCGTTATCAATATCACCTAAACGTTCGCTCCGCAATTTGATTTGCTCGGCAGATTCTTCCCCAGATACATAGAGGACAGTTCCCTTGTTAGCTAACTGTGTTGACACCTGTAAGAGGAGAGTCGATTTCCCTATACCTGGATCTCCTCCAATAAGAACCAGGCTACCCGGAACCACACCGCCACCTAGAACACGGTTAAACTCGTCCATGTCAGTCTTTATGCGGGCATAATTAATTGAAGAGACTTCTTTTAATTTAGTAGGTTTGGACTTTTCACCCGTCAAACTGACACGAGCATTTTTCACCTCCTGCACCTCAACTTCTTCCTCAAAAGAGGACCAAGAAGAACAGTTGGGGCAACGCCCTAGATATTTGGGTGAATTGTAGCCACATTCTCGACAAACAAAAGTTGATTTTTTCTTAGCTATGATAATTCTCCTTCTACGTTTACTCCAGCAGAGTGCCACTTATGCAATGTTTTTTGAAATTTCTTCTGGTTGGCAACTCCGACAGCGGACAAATCTACGGAAACCTGATAGTTCTCCTTGATAGCCGCCAAAACGGAAGCCTTAACACAGCCATTGCCATCTACCCCTATAAACTCTATGCTTTTAGCACCATTTCCCTCTAAAAAATCTTTTAAATCTGGATTAGTAAAGCAAGAAGCCCGACGCTTCTCAAAGATACGAGAAGATACAAGCAGCAAGCCGGTCGCAAATTTCTTCTTTCTATCTTTTCTCTCCCAGAAAAAACGATTGAGAATATAGATAACTCGGTCGCTGGGATAGCTAGCAATTTTGTCATTTACAGCTACAATCAGTTCTTCATGATATGCTTTTCCTACAGCAACATAATCTGACTGCATATCGTTTACTAACAAATAATCTGCCACTTTGCTTCCTCTACTGTCCAGTCGATCCAAAGCCACCTGTACGAACACCATCAGCTTCGTCTCCATCTACAATCAAGAAGGGCATAAAGACACCTTGAACGATGCGTTCGCCAACTTCAAGAGTCACGGGCTGATCAGTAATATTTTTCATCTGGGCGAAGATATGACCTTCATTTCCTGGGTTTCCATAGTAATCGCCGTCAATAACACCAACTGAGTTGATCAAGACCAGACCTTTTTTACGAGGGTTTGACGAACGGTCATAGAGATAGAGGACCTCACCAGGTTGCATGTAAGCCTTAACACCTGTTGGGACGAGAACAATTTCCCCAGGAGCAATGACAGTGTTCTCTGCCACCTTTAAGTCATAACCTGCAGCATGAGCTGTCTCACGTTTTGGAAGCAAGTCCTGATTGTTATACGTTGATACGAGTTCAAATCCACGAATTTTTGTCATTATTTTTTCCTTTCGATACATCTATTGACTAATTTTTGTAAAACTAGCCATGCTAGCTTCAGACTTTTAAATCTATCCTATTATAATCTATTCGAAATAAGATGACAAAGGTAATAGTCTAATCACTTTCTCATTAAACGAAGATTGACTTTTAACTGGGAAAACGCTAACATAGTACTAGATATAATACTTTTAAGGAGAATTGTCATGAAATTCATCGGACTTGTTGGTACGAATTCAAAACGTTCAACTAATAGACAATTATTGCAATATATTCAGAAACATTTTGCAGATAAGGCAGACATCGAACTTGTTGAAATCAAAGACCTTCCTATCTTTAACAAACCCGCTAACAAGCAATTGCCAGAAAGTGTCCTTGAAATCGTTAAAAAAATCGATGAAGCTGATGGTGTTATTATTGGAACACCTGAGTATGACCACTCAATTCCTGCCGTTCTCATGAACGCTTTAGCTTGGGTTTCATACGGTGTTTTCCCTCTTTTGAATAAGCCAGTTATGATTACAGGGGCATCTTACGGAACACTCGGGGCTTCTCGTGCACAGTTACAACTTCGTCAAATCTTGAATGCTCCAGAAATCAAAGCTAATGTGCTTCCAGACGAATTCTTACTTTCACATTCCCTACAAGCTTTTGATAGCAATGGTGATTTAGTCGACCTTGATGTCATCAAAAAACTAGATGCTATTTTCGATGACTTCCGTCTCTACGTCAAAATTACTGGTAAACTCTCACATGCTACAGAGTTGCTACATAAAGAAGCTGAAGACTTCGACTGGGAAAGCCTATAGGACAGGAGAATAGAAACTATGAAATTTGTTGGACTCGTTGGAGCAAATTATGACCAATCATATAACCGTAAACTGCTCGAATTTATCAGAAGACATTTTAAAATAAAATTTGAACTTGAAGTTTTGGAAATTGATGAAGTTCCTATGTTTAACCAAGATGAAAAATGGGATGAAAGCTTCCAACTTCGCTTACTTAATAACAAAATTACACGCGCTGACGGTGTTATCATTGCAACACCTGAGCACAACCACACTATCTCTGCAGCACTTAAATCAGTTTTGGAGTGGCTCTCATTCGAAGTGCACCCATTTGAAAACAAACCTGTAATGATTGTTGGTGCTTCATACTACGACCAAGGGACTTCTCGTGCCCAAGTGCATTTGCGTAAAATCCTTGAAGCACCTGGTGTCAACGCCTATACTCTTCCAGGTAATGAATTCTTGCTTGGTAAGGCTAAAGAAGCCTTTGACCTTGAGGGTAACATTACCAATGAAGGCACTGTTAACTTCCTTGAACAATGCTTAGATAATTTTGTCCAATATGTAGGAGTGGTTTCTAAATTGAAAAAACCAAAACCAATTGAACCTGAAGACTTGGATTGTAACAACCCAATCGCTACAACTGTTACCGATGTTGATCCTGACGATCCAGAGTGGGTAGAAAAAGTAGCTGAAATCACTGGTGCGGTATCTGGTGATACCTACGTGAAATTGGACCACGGTATTTTGACGGTTAATCAAATTGACATGTTCCTCAAGGCTATGCCATTTGAATTGACCTATGCCGATGATAACAACCAGTTCCTCTACTACAATAACGCCCATCAAGATCCTGACACTATGTTTGCCAAACGTGTGCCACCTCAATCTGGTAGCCGTATGTCAACTGTTCACGGCTCACTTCCACCAGCTCGTATGAAAAATGTGGAATGGGTTATCGGTACACTTCGTAATGGTAACCAAGAATATGTTCGTACGATTGTTCCAGGGTCACCTGAAGGAGTTATCAATACGCATAACTATCAGGCTATGTACTATGATGATGGTTCTTATGCAGGAATCAATGAAATCGTCTTTAACTTTAAACCATGGCTTGACTGGTATCTCGAAACAACTGGTCAACGCCTTGTCGGAGGAAGCGGTCCTTTTGCACCAGCTGCAGCTAGTCATGGCGGTAGCGACGCCACATCTGGTGCATCAGATGCGGGTGGTCATGGTGGCGACGCAGCCCCAGCCGCAGATGCAACATCTGGAGCATCCTCATATTAAGACTTGGAAAAGTTGGGACAACTGTCCTGACTTTTTTTCATGGTCATCTTAGATTCATTTTCACTCGAGTTTGCGCATTTGCCATGCTCCAAGCCACACATTTTAGAGGTAAACCTATGTCTCAATTTCAAGAAAAAGTATTCGCTGCTTGTGCTAAAAAAGAAGCTCTCTTTGACGAAAGTCTGGGGCGCTATGCCTTGCGCTCTATGCTCGCTGGAGCTTATCTTACTATGTCAACTGCTGTAGGAGTTATTGGTGCTGATGTTATCGCTACAGGTATTCCAGCCCTTTCTCGTTTTGTCTTTGCCTTTATCTTTGCCATCGGACTGGTCTTCGCTCTCATTTTCAATGGAGAGTTGGCTACTTCAAACATGATGTTCCTGACCAGTGGTGCCTATTATGGTAAAATCAAATGGAGCAAGATGTGTACCATCCTCCTCTACTGTACCTTCTTTAATTTTGTCGGTGCCCTTATCTTGGCCTGGTTCTTCAACCAATCCTTCTCTTTCCAACATTTGACTGACAAGAGTTTCTTAGTTACTGCTGTCTCAACCAAGCTTGGAAAAACAGATTGGATGAACTTTACAGAAGGTATTACAGCTAATATGTTCGTTAATATTGCCATCTTGGGCTACATGCTCCTCAAAGAAGAATCTGCTAAAATTTTCATTGCTCTATCAGCAATCTTTATGTTTGTCTTCTTGATTAACGAACACTTGATTGCTAACTTTGCCTCTTTCATGTTGCTCGGTTTCAACGGTGTGCGTGGTGCTGTGGATAATTTCACCTTGGCAAATATTCTACGTCAGTGGATAGTCGTTTTCTTCGGTAACTGGATTGGCGGAGGTATTTTCATTGGTTTGGCATACTCTTGGCTCAATAAAACTAAAACACCTCACATTGATTAGGAGACCTCATGCGTCAAAAGACATTCATCAAACAAACCAGTCTAGCTATTCTACTCTATTTTATTTGCCTAGCCCTTGCAGTTGCCATTGATTTAATCTTTTTCAAAGTCAAAAATATGTATCATACGCCTGCTTTAGCTGCTATCTTTGCAGGTTGGGTCTATTTGGGGCTTATCAGAAAAACAAAACAATTTGGAGCTATTACCTGTCTGGGTATCTTTATGTCCCTCTTCTTCTTTGCCTCTGGGCACTTTGTTCTAGCCTTTCTTCCTAGCTTTTTAGCTGGCCTTGTCGCTGATTTTCTAGCTAAGAAAGGGAACTATGAGAATAATAAACTTAATCTACTCTCCTATATGATTTTTTCTCTAGGAAACTTAGCACCCATTATCACCATGTGGCTTGCGCCCAAAGCTTATATCGCACAACTCCTAGCCAAAGGGAAAACTCAAGATTATGTAAATCAAGTTATGGTTCCCTTTACAGGCAGTCATATCTTAATCCTGATTGGAGGAACGCTCATGGCTGCCCTCATTGGAGGCTACATTGCCCAAAATTGGCTGAAAAAATAAATGGCCATCAGCCTTCCTAACAGAGAGTACAAGACAAACATGCTTTTCTTATGTTATAATGAGAAAGAATACAGTCTTTTTCTATTTTGTTAGAAAGGACCTAAAGGGAGACCTAATGATGAAAAAACAAAAAATCGCTGTCTTGGGCCCTGGTTCATGGGGAACTGCCCTTGCTCAGGTACTCAACGACAACGGACACGAGGTCCGTATTTGGGGAAACATCCCTGAACAAATTGATGAAATTAACGAGAAACACACCAACACCCGCTACTTCAAGGATGTGGTTTTGGATGAAAACATTAAAGCCTACAAGGAACTGTCTGAAGCCCTAGATAGTGTCGACGCTGTTCTCTTTGTTGTTCCAACCAAGGTTACTCGCTTAGTTGCTAAACAAGTTGCCGAACTTTTGGACCACAAAGTTGTTGTCATGCATGCTTCAAAAGGATTGGAACCCGGAACACACGAACGTCTTTCAACAATCCTTGAAGAAGAGATTCCTGAGGAACTTCGCAGTGACATTGTTGTCGTATCTGGTCCAAGCCACGCTGAAGAAACTATCGTTCGCGATATCACTTTGATTACAGCAGCATCTAAGGATCTTGAAGTGGCACGCTATGTCCAAGGCATTTTCAGTAATAACTACTTCCGCCTCTACACCAATTCAGATGTGATTGGTGTTGAAACAGCTGGTGCTCTTAAAAACATTATCGCGGTAGGTGCAGGTGCCCTCCACGGTATGGGATATGGGGACAATGCTAAGGCAGCCGTTATTACTCGTGGACTTGCAGAAATTACTCGTCTTGGTGTGAAACTCGGTGCCGATCCTTTGACTTACAGCGGTCTATCTGGGGTTGGTGACCTTATTGTTACGGGAACTTCTATCCATTCACGTAACTGGCGTGCCGGGGATGCGCTCGGTCGTGGTGAAAAACTAGAAAACATTGAACGTAACATGGGTATGGTAATCGAGGGGATTTCAACTACTAAGGTTGCCTACGAAATCGCTCAAGAACTCAATGTCTATATGCCAATTACAACAGCAATCTACAAATCCATCTATGAGGGTGCTGACATCAAGGAATCTATTCTCAATATGATGTCCAATGAATTGCGCTCTGAAAATGAATGGGATAAAAAATAAATAATCTAAGGAGTTCTCATGAAGAATCAAAAAGTCAAAAAAGCTGTCATCCCTGCTGCAGGACTTGGTACACGCTTTTTGCCAGCTACAAAGGCCTTGGCCAAAGAAATGTTACCAATCGTTGATAAACCAACTATCCAATTTATCGTTGAAGAAGCTCTCAAATCAGGCATCGAAGATATTTTGGTCGTGACTGGTAAGTCAAAACGATCTATCGAAGACCATTTTGACTCAAACTTTGAGTTGGAATACAACTTAGAACAAAAAGGTAAGACAGACCTGCTAAAATTGGTTAATGATACTACTGCTATCAACCTCCATTTTATCCGTCAAAGTCACCCACGTGGTCTCGGAGATGCTGTACTTCAAGCCAAAGCATTTGTCGGTAACGAACCATTTGTTGTTATGCTTGGTGACGATCTAATGGATATTACCGATGACAATGCTGTTCCATTAACCAAACAACTTATTGATGATTATGAGGAAACACACGCTTCTACTATTGCGGTTATGCCTGTACCACACGAAGATGTTTCAGCTTACGGTGTTATCGCCCCTCATGGTGAAGGTCACAATGGCCGTTATAGCGTGGAAACTTTCGTTGAAAAGCCAAACCCAGAAGATGCCCCAAGTGACCTTGCTATCATCGGGCGTTACCTTCTGACACCTGAGATTTTTGGAATTTTGGAAACACAAGAACCAGGTGCAGGTAATGAGATCCAATTGACTGATGCTATTGATAAACTCAATAAAACGCAACGTGTCTTTGCTCGCGAATTTACAGGTAAACGTTACGATGTAGGAGATAAATTTGGTTTCATGAAAACCTCTATTGACTACGCCCTCCAACACCCTCAAGTTAAGGAAGACCTTAAAAAATATCTTATTGACTTGGGACACAAACTCGAAGGCAAACCTGAGCAAAAAGACTAATATAAAATCCATCGAAAAATTTTCGATGGATTTTTCATATTATCTAAAGATAGGTAAAACCTATAATAGTCACTAAAAGAATAATATAAGTTAAAAGAGCTGTAGAACGCCAACCCCTACTAAATAAGCGACTTTCAACCTTGTTGGCCAAAAAGATAGCTGCAAGAGCACCTCCAACTAAACCACCGAGATGGCCTGTAATCCCAACACTAGGTGTAAAAAGGTTGAAGATTAAGTTAATAACAATCAAAGCCAAATAATTACGGCCTAACTGATTAAGCAAGGGGCTGTGACTGTAATAACCAAGAATCACAACAGCCGCAAAAAGTCCAAACAAGGATGTCGAAGCACCAGCTGCAATAACATTAGGCGTAAAAAGTAAGGTAAAGGCATTTCCCATAACACCAGCTAACAAATAAAGTCCTAGAAAACGTGGAGTCCCAAAAATCTGCTCAGCCATTTTCCCCATAAAGTAAAGAGTAAGCATATTAAATAGAAAATGCTCAACACCTATATGCACAAAAATTGGTGTTACAAGACGCCAAAGGTTCAAGGGACTGTACTGAACAAACGCACCGTACATAGCTCCCATCTTAAAAAGGCTCAAAGGCGAGGTCGCTTGAAAGCCATTTAAAAGATATTGACAGATAAAAGTCAACGTCGTAAGCCCCAACAATAGATAGGTTGCTGGGTATTTTTTCCACTCATTTACTTGCATGTGATGACCTCCTTAACAGGAATATCATAGCTGTCTGGTTGAAAATCATGTTTCTGACAAGGGTAAACTGTACTCACTGTCGCCCCTTCAAAATCAGACAAATAGCGATCATAATAACCCGCTCCATAACCAATACGGTAACCTTCAGCATTGAAGACTACTCCTGGCACATGAATCAAATCAATCTCTGATTTTTCCACAGCCAAATCAGACGCAGGTTCCATCAAGCCAAAAGAGGTAGCAACAAGATTATCTGGATCATAATCCACAAAAATCATTCGACCTTGTTTATATGTTTTAGGAATCAAAAGTCGTTTACCATCCTTTAAAGCCTGATTGATTAAAAGACTGGTATCATATTCATGAGGAAAAGACAAATAAGTCGCAATCACCTGAGCCTCTTTATAAGCAGGTAAGGCAATCAATTGCTCCAAAAGATGTTTATCTATCTTAGCCTTAGTCTCAGGTTCTTGTGAAGTTAATTGAGCCAAGACTGTTTTTCTAAGTTCATTTTTCATAGGTTTATCATATCAAAAAATCTACCAAAAGTCAGACTTGGTAGATTTTTTAGCTTTATCGACTCTGATTAGGCTTCTGCCTTGTGTTTAAGGAATTTTCCAATTTCAGCCACTGCAAAAGCGAGGGCATCTTCGTTTGGACTCATCTTAGGATGGTGAAGTGCATATGGTGTGTCGATTCCCAACCAGAACATGACACCAGGAACCTTACTAAGCAAATAACCAAAATCCTCTCCAGTCATAGCCGGTGGACAATCAATCAGGTTAACTTCTGGGCTAGCATCAAAGAAGGCCATCAACTCTTTGGCCAAGGCTGGATTATTTTCCACAGGAAGATAACCACCTTGTTTTAACATGATATCCACTTCCATACCAAAGCTAGCTGCTACACCTTCTGCAATCTGGCGCGCGCGCTTCTGGATAAGGAGACTCATTTCCTGAGTAAGAGTACGAATAGTTCCATAAACCTCTGCAGTTTCAGCGATAACATTATTAGTAGTTCCTGCATGGAAAGAACCAAAGGTAACTACCCCACCCTGGATAGGGTCAACATTACGACTGACAATCGTTTGCACCTGAGTAATAAAGTAAGAAGCTGCTACAAGGGCATCATTGGCCTCATGTGGAAAGGCCGCATGTCCACCTTTCCCCTTGAAAGTAACGAGGACTTCACAAGTCCCAGCAAAAAGGGTGCTTGTGTTAGTCGCAATATCACCTACCTTGAAATCTGGACGGACGTGGAGGCCATAGAACTCATCTGGCAACCAATCTCCAAAGGCACCATCCTCATACATAAGCATACCACCAGCTTCATTTTCTTCAGCCGGCTGGAAGAGGAAGAGCATGTTATTTTTAGGCTGTACTTGAAGCATCTGGTCCAAAAGACCCAGTGCTGTGGTCATGTGCATATCGTGTCCACAAGCATGCATACGACCTTCATGAGTAGACTTGAAGTCAAGACCTGTTTCCTCTACGATTGGGAGACCATCAATATCTGTACGCCAACCAATGGTTTTTTCAGGAGCATGCCCGTGAAGATAGACAAGAATCCCTGTACGCCAAGTACGTTGCTCCACAAAGTCCTTACCTTCAGTCATTTCAGCAATACGCTCTAAGAGATAAGCCTGAGTTTTAAATTCTTCCAAACCAATTTCAGGAATTTGGTGAAGGTCTCGTCTGATTTTAATTAAATCAAGTGTCATGTTTTTATCCTTTTTATTTGTCTTATTTTATAGAGAATCTAGAAATAGAGGCCCTACAGGCCTCTACTATCAATATGTTACAAGTTACGCAAAGCGTCTTCGAGTGCTGTTTTTTGTTGTGTTTTTTCATCAATTTCCTTGATGATACGAGCTGGAACACCAGCTACAACCACATTTTCAGGAACATCTTGAGTAACGATAGCTCCAGCAGCAACGACTGAACCGTTACCAACTTGAACACCTTCAATAACAACAGCATTGGCACCAACAAGAACGTTGTCACCGATACGAACTGGATCTGCTGAAGCTGGTTCAATCACACCAGCAAGGACCGCACCCGCACCGATGTGGCTGTTTTTACCAACAGTAGCACGGCCACCAAGAATAGCACCCATATCAATCATAGTACCAGCACCAATTTCAGCACCGATATTGATAACAGCACCCATCATAACAACAGCATTGTCTTCGATAGTTACTTGGTCACGGATGATAGCGCCTGGTTCGATACGTGCATTAAGGTGACGTTTATCAAGCAATGGAACAGCTGAGTTACGGCCATCTTGTTCCACAACATAGTCCTTGTTTTCAGTCAAGTTAGCAAGAAGTGGTTCAATATCTTTCCAGTCTCCGAAAAGAACGTTACCAAGTTTAGTGACAGAAGCTGGAACAGCAGTTGCCAATTCCCCTTCAAAAGTTACTTTAACATTCGTTTTCTTTTCAGCATTACCGATAAAAGCGATAATTTCTTGTGCAGACATTTTTTGTGCAGTCATGAGATTCTCCATTCACATAAAGTTAGGAATTATTATACCAAAAATTCTGATAATTGTCTTTGCTTTTGCCAAATACAGTGTATTTTTATGTAAAATTGGTCTTTAGAGCCTCTATATCAGTAATCACTCGGTCTGGCTTGATTGGGGAATTCTCCAGTTCTCGACGGGAATAAGGGAAGGTATTGAGCAAGATACCATCGATCCCAACTGCTTCAGCCACAGCAATATCAGTCGTCAAGTCATTTCCAACCATGACAGTCTCAGACGGGTTTAACCCATAATCATCCAAAACTTGCTTTAAAAATTCAGGTTGAGGCTTACAGATACCGGCATCCGAAGACAAGTAAATAGCATCAAAATAAGATCTTAACGCCATTAGGTCAATCTCAGCGTTAGTAAAGGCTGCTTGAGCATTAGACAAGAGATAAATCCGACAGCCCTGTTCTTTTAGAAAGGCTAGCACCTCCTTGGTATGGGGATAAGCCGTCACATGTTTGCGAGATAAGACGCGAAAGACCATTGCTATCAATTGTCCCCAATCTTCCGGCTGATTAGAATTACTAGACTGAGGCCGAGCATCTACATAAAGCTGGTTAAAAATGTGGGCTAAATCAATTTCTGGATAAGCAACTCCTTTGAGCTCTATTAACTCCTTACGGGCCTGATCCACGCGCTTAGCATAAGCCTTTTTAAGAACATCACCCTCATAAGCCGCTCCATAAGCCTGATATAGTTGGCCTAGTTTATCCCATAACACAGGATCCTTCTCATCGGTTAGGATATCAACCAAGGTACCATAAAAATCAAAAATGTAGTTCTTATAGGCTCTGTTTTTCATCGCTTTTTACCCATTACTGAAACTTTCCTACTTATTGCTCTCATCATACACCTTTTAGGAAGACCAAACAAGCTAACTGAGACATTTTCCCATCAAAAAAATCCCAACGATTGTTAGGATTGCTTATCATCTCTAATACGGCCAATCAGCAGTTCTCCCGCAACAGTTAATTGCGTCACTGAAGTCAAGTCCAAAGTATCCTTATTGGCATGGAAGAAAAGAGGTGTCATCTCGGCAAATGCTTGAACATGCTCTGCTGGCATAGACCAAGTCTTAGCAATCGTCACACGCTCCAAAAGCTCACAGGACTCTTGAAAATGTTCCAGAACATCCTGGTTCGAATAAGCCTGCGCCTCCGGTAACAGTTGGCGAAACTCTTTAAGATGATCCTCATGAGGAATAACCTTGAAAATCAAGCCATGATCAGACAAAAGTCGTCCAAATTCTTGATAATTAGCTGGTGAAAAAATATCTAAAATCACATCGATACTGTGTTCACGTAAAGGCAATTGAGCCAAATCACCAACGAACCAAGCTACGTTTTTCTGAGGATTTTGACGTGCCGCAAGAAGGATAGAATCCTTAGACAAATCAAAGGCCATGAAATCCTTGTCAAACTCTTGAGCCAACTGACGGCTATAATATCCCTCACCACAGGCAACATCTAGAACGTGCGAGTGTTCAGGAAGGTCACGCAAGCACTCTGAAATCACCTCCAGGATAGGATCGTAATAGCCTGCCGCAAGAATCTGACTCCTCTTTTCAAAAGAAGCCATATCATAGTGCTTATCTCCCTTAGTCTGTCTCAAAAAATTGACAAAGCCCTGCTTGGCGATATTAAAGGTATGCCTATTCTGACAAACCAAGCTAGACAAATCCAAATGCATTGGCGCTTGACAGATAGGACAAGCAAAAAGACTCTCTTGATCTTTAAAAACACTAAATTTGGCCATAAATCCTCCTCGACACAAAAAAAGAGCACACACCTGAAATCGCTTAGGGCTGCTGGATTCCTCCCCTGACCCGCTTCACGCACAGATGTTGCTCCGAAAAATATTATACCATAATTTGAAGTGATTGCAAGTAGAGAACTTATGATAAGACTAGCTAGACCTACCCCTATCAATCCCTATTATTTCCTTCGATCAGTCTAAACTTCGATAAAACATAAGACTTACCATGGTGACATTTATGTCACTACTTTTTTATTTCTCGACACCTTATAATAAATCCATAGCTTGAGGAAAGCACCAAAAGCTAGTGACATGGCTGACTTTATTGAAAGGAGAAGTCATGTTTAACACATCTCTTAACTCGTGGTGAGAGGGTATGAGATTTAAAAACTCACCAAAAATAAAAAAAGGAGAATGACAATGATTAATAAAGAAATGAAGGCAGCTGACCTAGCCTCAGTAACAGGAGGCGGATGGAAGACTAACCTTGCCATTGGAGGGCTCTGCCTAGCTTCAGGACCTATTGGAACTATGATGTGCCTTGGAGCCTACAATGGCTACATGGACTCTGCGCGATAAAAGAAAGGACATATGAACAATGACTAAGACCATTAACAATCGTAAAAACATGACTACTCAAGAACTTGAAGCTGTATCAGGTGGAGTGGTTCCTTGGGCCGCTATTTCTGTTGGCATTGCTGCTGCAAAACTGACTTATGACCTTAGCTATGCTGCAGGTAAGTCTTTCTATAACCTCACCCACTAACTAACAGAACTCAGCTGACATCTCAAAGATTTTGAGGATGATAATTCATGAAACATACAAAAAATCAAACAAATGATACTACTGCTAATCAATCACCTAAAACGAATAACTATTTACTCGTAAAAATAGCTTTAGCTGGAATTATCGGTAGCCTACTTTTGATACTCCTAATCAACCTTATCTTTCATGTACGATTAGGAACACCAATTATTGATACTAATTTGAAGTCCGCTTTTGGTACTCTAATCCTCTTTATGCCTATTTTTCTTTTAACAAGAGAAAAAGAAAAAAAATCATAGAAAGAGTGACCTAAACTGCCTTCAGGAAAACAAAAATACTCTTCTTCCATTAAAAAGTGCAAGTCCCTTTGGACTTGCACTTTTGTTTACATATCTTGCCTTGTTTCCAATTTAGCCAATCGTTTGGCTTCTTTTTTACGTTCACGACTCTGACGGAAAAAGTCTTGCATAATCTTAGCACACTCTTCCTCCATGACACCAGTCTCTACTTCTACGCGATGGTTGAGACGCTCATCTCTTAGGATATCGTAAAGGCTACCCGCACCACCAAACTTTTGATTGCTTGCTCCATAGATAACTTTAGGAATACGAGCCAAGCCAATTGCCCCACTACACATGACACAGGGTTCGATGGTTACAAAGAGGGTACAATCTAACAAACGCCAATTGCCCACAGTCCTATTAGCCTCCTGAATAGCCATGACCTCCGCATGCATGATAGCTTGATTGAGCTCCTCACGTGCATTGTGCCCACGACCTATGACTTCGCCATCTTTAACGATGACACAGCCAATTGGAATCTCTGCTTTATCTAGAGATTTTTCGGCCTCCTTAAGAGCTTCAGACATAAAAAAGTCTTTCTCTTCTTGGGTAAAGTCAAGCATTAGTGTCACTCCCGTTCCAAGATTTGCGAGACAATATCTCACTTAGTCCTTCTATTATAGCATAAGAAAAGAAATACCGAAGACCTCCATTTTAAAGGACACAAAAAAAGCTAAGACGAATCATCCTAGCTTCAAACACATTAGTCTGGTGAGTCTTAGGAATCACACCAATGTGTTCCCCCAAGGCTAGACGAAAAGTCAACGACCGCTTAACATCCTAATTCATATGTCAGTCGGAGTGTCATAGTCAATTGTCTGTGAAATCATTATATAGGCCTAAGGCCTCACAACGATAAACAAAAATGCAACTGTCTCAAACAATTGCAAGGATAGCGTTATAGTTGTGATATTTCACACTTTCCTTCCAAACAAATAATGCCTACTATAAAAGTAACTTTTATAGCTTTTTCCTTACCCACCTATAGTTTATCATGAAACCTCTATCATTTAATTTAAAAATCGGTAATAAAACAATGATATACATTAGAAACAACTGTTAATTGTATGCATTCTTTTGAATATTTTGCTTAACATTTAAAAGGTTGATATATCAACCTTTTAGAGCTTCATAAACTATTTTTTCTAGTCTATCTACACTATTAAACACCTATCATCCTAAGTCTTATCTAATTTTACTGTTTATTAGTCTAACAAGTGTTTAATATTTTATCTCCAACAATTCTTTAAAACAAGGTATGGAACAAGATAATGATTTTTTAGAGAGGTTGCTTCAAAGATAGGAGACCTAGATAGCTAGTCAAAGGATAAACTAGAAGGGAAGTTCTTCTTCCAAGACGAGGTCAGCCAAGTCATTATCAGGATTATTTTCCCTAACAGCACGCTGAGCACGACTCTCCAGAAGTTGGAAAGAGGAACAAAGCACTTCAGTAACGTAATGGGTTTGACCATCCTTATCGTACTTACGGGTACGAAGCTCCCCATCAAGAGAAATTAAACTCCCCTTGCTAGCATAAGATACTAAGGTCTCAGCCAAACGCCCCCAGACAACCACTGTAATAAAGTCAGCCTCACGCTCACCATTTTGCGTCTTATAGCGACGATTAACCGCAACTGTAACACGTGTAAAAGACCTATCACTAGCAGTTTTTACCATTTCAGGAGTCGCTGTCAAACGTCCAATTAAAATAACTTTGTTATACATTTTTTTACCTCCACCTATCTATTCGTAAGCGGAAGTAAAAAATAGATTATTTTAAATAGCTTTACAGATTCCTTTGAGAGTATCCTTACTAATACTCCAATCTACATAACCAAATTATCCTAATATCCCTAGTAAATAGGAGACTATTACTTTTCTAGTAATACTGCTCTCTCAGATATTTTCATGACAGCAGTTGAATGATAAATTTTCTCTACTCGTTTAACTAACTCAACGTTTTTGAACCACAATTTCCCATGAAGCAGGACCGACTTGTTCAAAGCGCGTCACAGGATAATCATTATCTGCAGCCCAGTTTGGTATACTTTCCGTTGCTTGCGTACAATCGAAAGCTATCAACAACTCATCACCTGTAGCTAATTCAGCCATTTTTTTCTTCGCATCAATCAATGGGAATGGACATACCAATCCACCCGTTTCAAGTTTTATCAAAGCCATATGATATTCTCCTCTTAATTTTTGTTGGGTTTTACAAAGATAATATAGGAAGCCGTCCAAACACCTAAAATAGTCACTGGTAAAGCAATCCATCCCTTACTAGAAAAAATTGCTGTAGCTGTTAAACCATTACCAATCGTACAGCCACCAGCCCATGAAGCACCGATTCCCATAAAAATCCCCCCTAGTGTGCTCTTACCGATGGTTGACAAGTCTGGCAAGCGCCAACGAAACTCTCGAGAACCCTTTGCAGCAAGAAAGGAACCAAGAAAAATCCCCAATACAAGAAAAACACCCCAACCAAGCTGTTTACTATCTCCTGTAATAATATAACTAATTAGATGTGCTGAGGGAGTTGTAATCCCTAACCCTCCAACACGACCCGTCAACTGACTAGCAGGCCAAGCAATAAAAGCAACAAGACCTATTAGAAGTCCCGCAAAATATTTATGGTAAGTTTTCTCAAAAAGATAGTGTCTCACTCCCTTATATTTTGATGGAAGCGAAGCAATCTGACGTCTGGGCTTACGTAACTCTCGAATGACAACAAAACTTGTTATAGCTACTAAGAAAACAAGAAGATACCAAACCGGAATTCCTAATTGACCAGCTAAATCATCATTAATTACCCATCGCTTGGCTATTAATTGATTCAAAGGAACAAGAAATCCTGATTTCATAGCCGCTGCACTTGTCATATAAAAGAATAGTGCAACCCAACTACCTAGGAGACCTTCACCGGCACGATACCACGTTCCTGTGGCACATCCCCCAGCGAGAACAATTCCAATACCAAATAGATAGGAACCCACAATTGCTCCTAACACGGAAAATTCTTCATAAGGGTTTCCAATAATACCTAATTGAATCAGGGAAAGTACTCCTATACTTTCTACTGTGATTGCAATAAGAAAAGCGTAAAATAATGTATTATTACGTGCAATATACATATCTCGGAAACCACCAGTCAAGCAGAAACGAGTTCGTTGCAAAATGAATCCAAATATCAGACCAATGAGGCCACCAGAAAGAATAGTTGTAAGCATAAGTACCTCCTAAAATAAATATTGATTACATTTTAAGAAAAATATTATAACTTGCATAATCTTTCTTTTTTATGATTAGCTATAAACTTTCCTTATGACAAACAAAAAAGCGGCTTACTTACCGCTTCTTGTCTTATTTACCCTTTCCAGTGTTTAGCTGGATCAAAAGCCTCACCGACTACTGCTGAATCATCAAGCTCAATAATACCACGTTTTTGTGGGGCATTTGGAAGTGCCAACTCACGTGGGGCACACATCATACCATAACTATCTTCACCACGAAGTTTTCCTGGGAAGATAAGGGCACCACTAGGCATCATAGCACCAGGAAGGGCTACGATAGTTTTAAGCCCAAGCGCTGCGTTTGGTGCTCCTGCAACGATTTGGACCTTCTTATCACCGATGTTCACTTGGCAGATGTTAAGGTGGTCACTGTCTGGATGTGCAACCATTTCATCAATTTGTCCAACCACAAAGACTGGACCTTGTGTGTTTTCCAAACGCTCTTCAAAGCCCTCTTTAGCCAATTCCTCGTTCAAAACAGCTACATCTTGGTCTGACAAGAAAACTTGACCGTTACCTTCAATATCAATGAGGCTTGACGCTTCAAAAATATTCCAAGCAAGAGTCTTGCCTGTTTCATCAGCTGTGACACGCGCCACTTTACCTTTACGTTCTACGCTACGTTTGATGTCCTTAGTATTTTCCAAGATAACCAACAAAACGTCACCAACTTGTTCCTTATTGTATGCAAAAATCATGGGTTCTCCTTCAATAGTTCTTTTATAGATTTTAAAATCGACTGACATGCCAAGAATCGTCATTACTACCATAGCGATAACTAATCTTGTCAATTTTCCAGTCACTCTCTGTTAATTTTACGATAAATTGTTTATGGTACCAAAAGTCATTCCCATAAGAAAATTCGAGAAACATCTTAGCCTTACTCTTCATAATAAACTTAACTCGACAGGGCTCTAACACAAAATCATAGGTGCCTGGAGAACCAAAAGAAGCTGAAAAACCTCTTTTATAACAGTTATCAGTCAAGTATTTTTGAGCTAAAGGAGTCAACTTCTCTTTAAATTCATCAAATAACTCCATTTCCCCAGGAATAGTTTGATGTGTAGGCAGATTATTTTCCTTTTTGTAGGTGTTTATTTCTTGGTGTTTTAGGAAGATATCACTTTCAATTTTGGAATGCTCTACTAAAATTTGGCATAATTCTTCGATGATCTCCTCATTTTTTTCTGTCAGATACTTTTCTTTAGTTTCTGAAATATCAAGAGAGATATTAGGAAAGTGATTGATTTTCATCTTTTAAATCTCCGACAAAAAGGCATTGACTTCTTCTTTGGTTTTACGAGCTTTATTGACCAAGCGTCCCAATTCCTGACCTTTCTGAGTCACGACAAAACTTGGGATACCAAAAATATTCCAAGTTTGCGCCAAAGCCATATAATCATCACGGTTAACACGCACAAAGGTCATATCTGGATGGAGGGCTTCAATTTCAGGCATAACGGGATAGATAAACTGGCAGTCTGGACACCAATCGGCAGTGAAAAAGAAAACCACCTTTTGATCACTTTCAACATAGCTTGCCAATTCTTCAAGATTCTTAGGAATAATCATGCCTGCTCCTCCTCATAGGTCAAGATATCCTCTGCATAAACAAAGCTATAGGAACGTCCATCCTCTAAGACGATACCTCCTGTAAGTCCTGGATTTTCCTTATCAGTGGGATTTGTATAAAGGACTGCGATAGTCCCCAAGTGAGATAATTCTTGTCTAATATCTTGGATTAATGCAGCCTTCTTCATTTCTGTACGTGACTGTCTATACTTCTCTGCCATTGCCAAGAGACCTAAAGCTCCTACGCCTCCAGCAAACAAGGCCAATGTTTTACGTTTCATAAGAAACATTTTACCATAATTTTAGACGAATGGGGAGAGGCTACCTATCTCTTGAGAATCGTGCTAAAATAGTAGCAAGTACTACTCAAGGAGGATTTTATGACTACCCTATTTGACAAAATTAAAGAAGTAACCGAGCTCAGTGCTACTTCAGGCTTTGAAGCTCCTGTACGCGACTACCTTCGCAACAACATCACCCCACTTGTAGATGAAGTCCAAACAGATGGTCTCGGTGGTATTTTCGGTATCAAGCATAGCCAAGCAGAAAATGCCCCTAAGGTGCTTGTGGCTGCCCACATGGATGAAGTTGGGTTTATGATTAAGGAAATCAAAGCAGACGGAACTTTCCGTGTCGTTGAACTTGGTGGTTGGAACCCACTTGTTGTCAGCTCACAACGCTTCACTCTACACACTCGTGACGGCCGTACCTATCCTGTCATCTCAGGTTCAGTGCCACCTCATTTCTTACGTGCTAGCGGTGGAGCTTCAAGTCTTCCCAGTGTTTCTGATATCGTCTTTGATGCTGGTTTTGCCAACCAAGAAGAAGCAAATGCCTACGGCGTTTTCCCAGGTGATGTCATCATTCCTGAATCAGAAACGATTCTCACAGCCAATCAAAAGAATGTCATTTCTAAAGCTTGGGATAACCGTTATGGTGTTCTCATGATTCGTGAACTCTTGGAAAACGTTAAGGATCAAGAACTCAACAATACTCTAATTGCTGGTGCCAATGTTCAAGAAGAAGTTGGTTTACGTGGTGCCCATGTCTCTACCACTAAATTTGATCCTGAAGTTTTCTTTGCAGTGGACTGTTCTCCTGCAGGTGATATCTATGGTAATCAAGGTAAGGTAGGTGA
Source organism: Streptococcus sp. HMSC065H07 (assembly GCF_001837325.1). Classification (NCBI taxonomy): domain Bacteria; kingdom Bacillati; phylum Bacillota; class Bacilli; order Lactobacillales; family Streptococcaceae; genus Streptococcus; species Streptococcus sp. HMSC065H07. The sequence goes on along the minus strand of NZ_KV832015.1, from coordinate 82,831 downwards.
TGGTACACTTATTCGTTTCTTCGATCCAGGTCACATCATGTTGCCCAATATGAAAGATTTCCTTTTGACTACAGCTGAAGAAGCTGGTATCAAATACCAATACTACTGTGCTGCGGGCGGAACAGATGCTGGTGCCGCTCACTTGCAGAATGCTGGTGTTCCATCAACAACTATCGGTGTTTGTGCCCGCTACATTCACTCGCACCAAACCCTTTATGCGATGGATGACTTCCTAGAAGCACAGGCCTTCTTACAAGCTATTGTTAAGAAATTGGATCGCTCAACAGTAGATTTAATTAAAAACTACTAAGACAAGGAGTAACCCATGATTATAGGTTTTATCGGTGTCGGGAAAATGGCGACAGCCATTATCAACGGCCTAAATACAAGCTCACATCGTATCATTATTTCAGGGTCTTCCTTGGCTCGTTCACGCCAGATTGCAGAGGAACTAGAGGTTGAAGCGGCTGCTTCCCATCAGGAATTGTTGGATAATGCTGACCTGGTCATCCTTGGTATCAAACCTCAAATGTTTGATAAGGTACTAGCCGATCTCAATTTTCATCAACCTATCATAAGTATGGCTGCTGGAGTGACCTTGGAACGCCTTGCTTCCCTCACCAGTCCAGACCTTCCTCTTATTCGTATCATGCCGAACCTTAATGCTCAGATCCTCAAAAGCACTACTGGTCTTTGCACTAATGATAAGGTATCCGAGGACCTTTTGGCAGTTGCCAAGGAAATCACAGACAGTTTTGGAACCACTGTTGAATTGGCTGAGAAAGACTTTGATACCTTTACTGCCCTAGCAGGTTCTAGCCCTGCCTACATCGCCCTCTTTATCGAGGCTCTAGCCAAGGCTGGTGTCAAAAATGGTCTAAGTAAGCAGGTCGCTCTGACCATTGCCACACAGACGGTTCTAGCTACTGCTGAAAATCTCAGTCTTGGTAGCGACAGTCCACATGATCTTATTGACAAGGTCTGTAGCCCTGGTGGGACTACTATCGCCGGTCTCATGGACCTTGAGCGTACAGGCCTCACCCATAGTGTAGTTTCAAGTATTGATACAACCATTGCTAAAGCCAAAAAACTATAAGAAAAAAGCTCGGAAGATTCCGAGCTTTATTTGATATATGGCGCTAAAAATTGTAAGAGTAACAACATTGAAACCGCAATGCTATTGTTAATGATATGGGCCATGATACAGTACTCTAACTTTTGAAACTTACGATATGCTATTCCAAGGGCAAGACCCATACCTGCATATACAATCCAAACACCGATACTATTCGGCATATGAACAAGGCCAAAAAGTAAACTACTAACAATCAAGCCAACAATAGAATATGGATTAAAGACGCGTCCCATGAGGAGCCCGCGAAAAACCAGCTCTTCCACAATCGGTGCCATAATTACCGTAAACGTTATGAGGAGGAAGGGATTCATATGGGCATTTTCTATGGCTGCCTGATTGGTGCTATTACTAACACCTTCCATCATCATGACCATAGAACCAATCCTAGTAACGATATAAATACCTAGGTAGGTCAAGCCAATCATCCCCCAGGCCTTCAGGGAAGAAAGGGCCTTAAAGCCTTCGAAAAGCCCAAGACGTTTTCCTAAGAAAAGAGCTCCTGCGCTCATAAGAAGCAAGACAAAAATTAAGAGACAGACCAGCCTTATATCTTTGACACCTAAATAGATGGTTGGAACTTGATCAATAATTAGTATTAGGAAAGCTAGTAAAAAATAAAGAAAGCGTTTGAGAATTGACCCTTTGTTCATGAGAATCCACCTCTTTTCATCATTTATTTGTATCTTTATTATAATACAACAAAACTTACTTGACAAGACAAAAAGAGAACGAGAGGTGAATTTTTCAAGATAATATAGGCTCTTATCCTATTTTAGATAGGATGAGACGAATAAGAGCAAATCCCAATACTAAGCCATAGAGCAAGACTGATAAGACTGTAACATATGGCAACTGAATATTGACAAAGGCATATAGAGCAATCAAAGCAAAGATAAGCAAAAACTCTAAAATCAGAGTTGCAACTGCTGTCGCCATTAAAATCTGTTTATTTCGCTCATCATAGGCAGCAATATACATCTGGTGAAGACGTTTAGGATGAGTAAGCGTCGCAAAATAATAGATTGACAAGACATAAACCCCAATGGTAAGTCCTAAAACTAAGCCTAGAGCATAATCACTAAGACTGTTAGAGCGAATAATAAACAATCCCAAAACACCCAAAGACAAAAGAGAACAGGCTACTCGTGTAATGTATTTCTTAAACTCATCCTCTGTTTTTCTCTTTCCTACTAACATTTTTATTAACATATCTTAACACTCCCTTTATTATCCTTTATAAGAGCAATATAACTTTTTTCACTGACAACTTTAAACACTTATTCACCTTAAACGAAAAGACTGAGTAGTACACTTATGCTATTGTTTAAGATATGAACACCCATACTGTACTCGATACGCTTAGTCTTATAATATGTTATCGCAAGACCAGCTGACATAATACCATAGATGACAATTGTCTGAAGCGTAAATGCTGAGTGACCAGCCATAAAGAGAAGACTGGAAATAACAAGACCCGTCTTAAAGTATTTTCCAAAGAGCACCTTGGCTAAGAGTCCCCTAAAAATGATTTCTTCCATAATCGGAATAATAAAACCGGCGACTACTAGGTGAAGATAGAATGGTACGTGGGCAAAGATATCATTTAAAGCATCTTGATTTTCCATAGTCGCATTGTGTGTTAACTGACCAATAAAATACCCTAGAAGATCACCTAGGAAAAAGATGACGAGATTAAGAGAAGCAATCGCAACGAGACGTCTCCAATTAATCTCTTTAAGCGATAAGAGTTTAAATCTATAAGCAATCACGATAAAAATAGCCAAACTCCCTAATGCCCAAATACCGTAACCTATTTGCTCCACAAGTGAAAACTTACCATCCTGAGTAAGTAGCGGGAAAGCACCTAATAGTGTTAAATCTAAGATTAGTAGAGTGAGCGCTAAAACAATAACACCAATTTTCTTCATGACTTGTTTAAACATATCTTTTCTCCTTAATCTTCCTCAAAAATAAAGACTTCTTCAATAGTCTTTCCAAAATATCTAGCAATTTTAAAAGCCAGTTCCAACGACGCATTATAGCGACCTTTTTCGAGTGAAATGATGGTCTGTCTCGTGACCCCCATTTCATCTGCTAACTCTGCCTGACTAATCTTATTAGCCTTGCGAAGTTCCTGAATTTTTGTTTCCATGTGGTACCTCAACCTTATCGTTTATTCTCAAATAGTTAAACTCCTTACTTTTCTTTGTTAAGTTAACTTTACATTTATAGTATAGTCTACTTTACATATTTTGTAAAGTCTCTTTTACATTTTTTTGTAAAGTTTTCTTTACTTATTGAATTACACATATATAGACATCGACAAATGATGCTTTCAGAGCATTCAAAAAAGCTGGCCAATTACTCAGCCAACTTTTCTGGTCTTATCAAATTTTTGATAACTTATTTAGTTTTAAGGCGCTCAACATCACGCGCAATCACCAACTCTTCATCTGTTGGGATAACAAATACTTTAACAGCTGACTCTGCTGTTGTAATGTCGCCTACATGTCCAAAGACATTCTTTTCAGGATCCACTTCAATACCAAACCAAGTGAGACCATCCAAAACTGAAGCACGAACCTCGGCAGAGTTTTCACCAATACCTGCTGTAAAGACGATAGCATCCGCTCCGTTCAACACACCGAAGTATTGAGCGATGTATTTACGCAAACGATCCACATAAAGATCATAGGCCAAGGCACATTTTTTATCACCAGCATTCTTACCAGCAATGATATCACGCATATCACTTGATTTTTCAGAAATGCCAAGAAGACCTGATTCCTTATTAAAGACGTGACGGATACGCTCAGCATCTGCCATCTCAGGTTCACGGTCAATAACAAATGGAATAATCGCAGGGTCAAGATCCCCAGTACGTGTTCCCATCATAACGCCACCAAGTGGTGTCAACCCCATTGATGTGTCTACTGATTTACCACCATCAACGGCAGTAATTGAAACACCATTTCCGACATGGGCTGTGATAATCTTAGTTTCTTCAATTGGCTTACCTAACAACTTAGCTGCTTCTTGAGAAACATATTGGTGGCTAGTTCCGTGTGCGCCATACTTACGGACTTGGTAGTCTGTATAGTAACGATTAGGCACTGGATAACGGTAGGCCACTTCCGGCATAGACGTATGGAAGGCTGTATCAAAAACAGCAACACTCGTAATATCTGGGAGGAGCTCCTTAAAGGCACGAATACCTGAAGCTGCACCTGGATTGTGTAACGGTGCTAAGGCTGACAATTCTTCAATCTTAGCCAAGGCATCTTCATCCACCAAGCTTGATTCTTTGAAATATTCTCCACCAGCAACCACACGGTGACCAACACCTGTAATTTCATCATAACTCTTGATAATATCAAAACGAATCAAATCATCAAGCAAGATTTTTACTGCCTGAACATGGTCAGCAATATCTAGGGTTTGCGATTCTGAACGGTCATCAAATTTTACTGTTGAAACAGAATCTTTCAAGCCGATACGTTCAATCAAACCCTTAGCAAGAACAACTTCATCTGGCATTTCATATAATTGCCATTTCAAGCTTGAGCTTCCTGCATTAATTGCTATTGTTTTTGTCATAAGCCACCTCTTTGTAAAACGCTTTCAATAATATAGTCCTATTCTAACATGTTTTGCTAGAAAATGGAATTATCTGATTTCCATTTTTGGAAATTATCTGTGAAATCCTTGAGGATCTCTGGATTTTGCAAATCGCTAAGTGGATAAACGAAGGTCTCTGGAGCATTTTCAGTTTGTTTTTTAAGCACGAAGATAGACTTCATGTTATGTTTATTGCCAAAAGCTGCTTCTGGAAGAGTGATAACGGCAATAATATCAGCATATCCTGATAGCCATTTCTTAAGCAAGTCACTTTGTGGGCTTGTCAAAAGATTAGTTGGTGCCAAAAGAATAGCAATACCATCTTTCTTCAGGTACTTGAGTGATTGCTCCATGAGAAGGTGATGGGCATAAGTGTGTTCACCAGTTGCTGCCACCGTGAAACGACTCGCAATCTCATCATTTGGGTAATACCCAACAGGTAGGTCACTGATAATAACATCACTCTCTTTGAGAATGTGTGGTCGAACAGCATCTTCTTGGATGTAAACTGCACTTGAATTCACCACATCAGCAATACTAGCTGACAAATCGATAAGGAGATCGTCAACTTCCATTCCCATATAATTAAGGGTTTTCTGACTATTATTTAGAAGGGTTTCAGCTAAGTTTCCTGTCCCTGAACCAATCTCTAGAATATCTAATTGGTCGTCCTTGGTCAAACCTTCGAGTAGGTAAAGAATGATAAATCCAATAGCATCTGGTGTAAATTGGTGATTGGCTTGTAAAGCTTCCAATTGCCCTAGTTTGATAAACAAGAACTGAAAAGCACGACGCCACTCCTCTTTACTTAAATCAAGAGCACGTAATTTCTCGTTGTTTTTGATGATGACTTCATTAGCTACCTCAGCTCCCAAATAATAGGAATTTTGCTCAATAAGTGCATCGTAAGCATGGGTTCCAAGATCATTTTCAATGGTTTGGACATTTTCTAACAACAGCTCAAAAGCTGTCTCAATTGCTTCAAAATTCATGATTTCCTCCGTCCTTCTATCATATCAAAAAGGGAAGAGAATTTCTATTTATGCTCCTGTTTCTTCACATAACGATAGGTCTTGATTTGGCCTTTACTGGCAACTCTAACAATCACTTGTTTGTCCTTAACCTCGTAGGTCGTAGTTCCCTGAGAAAAACTAAAAGCACCTGCTTCCTTGTCCACTAAGTCCATGGTCATTTCTGCCATGAGACGACTTTGACTGGAGATGATTTGCGCTTGGTTCTGTCTAGAGCTAGCAACCACCCGCTCCAAATAAACATGCAGAAGAAGTGTGAAAATGCCAGCCATAAAAAGAGCGTAGAGAAGAACGCCTCCCCTAACCTGTTTTTTCAAAAGCATAAACAAAACTCCTTTGTAGCCCATTTTTAAGAGTCACTTGGATGGTGACTATCTGGTTATTTTGGCTAATTGTACTAGCTTTTACATTGAAAAGCATTGGTTGATAGCCTCGACCATCAGCATTTGTTTTTCGAAAATCAGTAGCACTTGAAAGTCCAAAAGCCAGGTCTTGATTATCCTGCTTGACATAGAGTTTGTTCCCCTCTACCTTTACCAACTGACAACCTTCTAATTCTGCCTCCATTTGTTGAACGAATAGAAGCCAGTCTTGGCTTTCTTGTTGCTTGACCTGCTTAACATTGCTCACCAATACTGTAGTCAGACCTTGATAAACTTGAACTGAACCAGCAATCACCAACAAGGCCACTAGACATTCCAAGAGGGTAAAGGCGCGAACCTTACTATTGAGAGACATGAATAATCTCCTTTCCTGATTCATAAACCTCGATACCTTGCTGGCTACGTTTTACTGTCACTGTGATACCATTTAAAGTCAACTGATCCTGTTTGGTCTGAACTGCCATGGTTGCCACACTCAAAACCTCCTGTTGGTGGAGATTCCTAGCCATTAGCCTACGATTGGTATTGATCTGATCCAAGATAAGACCACTGACGAGTACTAAGACAGCCATTGCTACCAAGCTTTCGATAAGAATATAGCCTCTAAGAGACCGTCTTTTTATATTTACCGCTGCCCATGTTAAGCTGATAGGTCACCACCTCCTTATCACTTGAAAAACGAATCTTTGTGAGGCTAGAGTTGCCTCCTTTGGCATCAAACACTAGCGTCTGCCCCTTATCCAGATGTATATTTTTAGGAATCACCAGACTTGATTTTCCGTTACTGATTTTATCCTTGGACAACTGCAATTCAACATTGGACCCTTCCGCCGCTGCCAAGCGCTGACTATCTCGGTATAGGTACTCAAAGCGCAGATAAAAAAGATTAGTCTCAACCTGCTGAAAAATACCTGTGACTGAGCCTGATAAACTCAGAGTGAGAAAGGCAACCACTGCTAGAGTCACCAGACTCTCCAACAAGGTAAAGGCTCTAATTGGCCACTGAGCGGCTTTCGCCACCATGTTTCGCATAGTAATCATTGTATGAATCTGCCTGTTTTTGCGTGATTTGACCTTCTGAAACAAGAGCGGCTAAGCTAGCTGTCTTGTTATTCTTCATTTCATAAAGTTCTGCTTGAGAATCCACGACCTTGACCACAGCCGCATTTCCAGTCTCTTTAACAGAATCCTTCTGCTTGCTCAAGTTAGGTACAAAGAGCAAAAGGAGAATACTGATAATGAGAAGCACGACCAGCATTTCAATCAGCGTAAAAGCACGTAATTTAACGGCATTCAATTTTTTCAACATCATTTTCATGACATCATTCCTTCCATATTTTGATACATTGGTAATAGCATGGCTGCATAGATCATTACAATCACGACAGCAACAATAACAAAAATGAGGGGTTGCACAAAGGTTGTTGCCTTATTAAGACGGTTAAAGAAAGCCTGCCAAACCTCTTCAGCATAGACTTCTAACTCATAGCCCAACCTAGCATTAGCCTCTCCATAAGCAATAATTAAGGATAGTTCCTTAGTGAAGAATGGGTGACTAGCAATACGGTCAGGAAAACTCTGTCCTAGCATCAAGGCTTCTTCTAAATCAGCCCCCAGCTCACGAAATAGCTTGGACTTTTGCTCTTGCATAAGAGAAACCAAGTCTAACAGGTCAATGCCTTGTCCTAAGAGGTTTCCCCATTCCCTAGCATAATAGGCGGTCGTATATAGCCTGACAGTTTGGCCTATGAAAGGGATTTTTGCCATTCGTCGATAAAAGACAAGGGCTGGCTGGTGTTTGACCCATAGATAAAGAATTAAGCTTAATACAAGAAGTCCACACAAACTCACAAAGAAGAGCTGAGGAAAGATTTGAACCAACTGTACAGCCCAATTATCCTTACCATCACCCTCTAACAGTTGCGGTAAAAGATAATTTTTAAGTCCTAACATAATCAGAATCAGGAAACCCAGGAGTAGGATAGGGTAGGTCGCTACCTCCATGAGTTTCTTACGAACCTTGGTCATACGAAGCATGTAGGTTTCAATCTTGGTTAAACTCCCTAGAAGATTACCGTGCTTATCAGCAAGGGCAATCTGAGTAACAATATTGTCCGAAAAACCTACTGACGCAAACATCTGGTCCAACCTGTCGCCTCGCATTAAGCTCGCTTTCATAAGAGACAAGGAGGATTCTTTCAACAAGTGACTTCGCTCCAAAAAGGCTACGATTTCAGTCAAGGTAAACCCTGCCTTTAAAAGTTGTTTGAAAAGCTGGATAACCTTGAGTTGCTGATTAATCTTTAATTTTTTCCCCTTGGATATCCCCTTCAGTGAGATATCCTTGTTTAACCAAGCCTTCCAACTGCTGGTTCCAGCTGGTTGACGAATGGCTTTGGAAATTTTCACTGGCAAAATCAATCACACCTCCTCCCTTAATCAGACGCATGTAGGCAATCCCTTGAAGGGCATTATCCAACTCAGATTTATCTACACCAAGGTCCAGAAGACGCTCATAAACACCTGCCACACTCTTTGCGTGAATAGTTGAAAGAACAGTCACTCCCGTCAGACTAGCTCTAATAACCGCTCGAGCAGTCTCCTTATCTCGAATCTCTCCAATAATCAAAACATCCGGGCGGTGACGTAATGATAGCTTAATCAAATTATCATAGGTCATGTCAATTGCTTGATTTACCTGGAGTTGCAAAACATTATCCTGTTTAATTTCCACAGGGTCCTCAATCGAAATCACCTGCTGTCCCTTAAAACGCTCCTGAACCAACTCATGCATAAGCGTAGTCTTTCCAGAACCAACGGGACCTGCAAAGAGATATAAGCCACGATAATCCAAAGCATCCATAATAGGCTGGATTCCTTGATTCCAGTACACTAATTCTCGACGTTCGGAATGTAGAACACGAATAACTAAACTTTCTAAGCCGCGATAATCCCCAACGGTAGACAAACGCAGAGAAACCCTTTGACCATCACCACAATCATAGTCACAAGAACCTAGTTGACTCCTACGCTTCTCACCCACCATCATTCCCGCCACAAATTTAAAGTGACCAATAAGACTAGCCATGAAATCAGGCCGATATACATCAATTAATCTCCTCTCCTGGCCAACTCGCATATAGAGCTCGTAAGTATCCTGACGTGGAATGACATAGATGTCTTGAGCCCCACAACTATCAGCATTTTTGATCATTTCCTTAGCAAATTCTGTTACCATAAGGACCTCCTCATAGACCTATTCGTAAAAAGTTTAAGAAAATGAAAAAAAGCTCGAAAATTTCGAGCTTCTGCATTATTTAACGTTTAATTTTACAGTGGGCATGATTTGGAAGGTCATTTCGCTTTTCATATCCCGGACGGTATTTTTCCTCAGGAATTTCCTGCCAATCATCCAAAAGAGCAATCGATTGATAGACCTGCAGGTATTCGTCACACTCCTCACACCAGTGCTTATCCTCTTGATCCCAAAAAGCAGTCATGACACTACTACGGCTGATATAACTTGGCAAGGTTTCTTCCATCGCAAACCAAAGTTTTTTATAGTACTTGAGGGCATCGTAAAAATCTTCAAATTCCTTTGTACTGATGATATCCTCTTGCCAGCCTTCTAGGAACCACCACGGCTCCAAATCCCCTTTCATTTCAACTACTTGGTACATTTTTCTTTCTCACTTCATCTTTGGTGTTCTTATTATACAAAATTTTCTGGAAAAGATAAAAAAAATGGTTTTATATTTATCAAAAATAGAAGAGATTCTAGTCATATAAATACGAAAAGAACCCACAATTCATTGTGAGTTCTTTTGCTTTCATTTTAGTCTTCAGATGATTCCACAATTGCTTCATCAACAGCAATGTTTTCAATAACTTCAACTTCGTTAACTGAAAGTGGTTCAATGTTACGGTAACGAGCCATACCTGTACCAGCAGGGATAGTCTTACCAATGATAACATTTTCTTTAAGACCAAGGAGATGGTCTTTCTTACCACGGATAGCTGCATCTGTAAGGACACGTGTTGTTTCTTGGAAGGAAGCCGCTGACAAGAATGAATTTGTTTCAAGTGAGGCTTTCGTAATACCAAGAAGGACTGGACGAGATGTTGCAGGAACACCACCAGAGATAACAATATCCTTGTTAGCATCTGTGAAGTCAGAAATGTCCATAAGTGTACCTGGAAGGAGATCTGTATCACCTGGATCCATAACACGTACTTTACGAAGCATTTGACGAACCATTACTTCGACGTGTTTGTCACCGATTTCTACCCCTTGGCTACGGTAAACTTTTTGTACTTCTGCAAGAAGATAAGTTTCAACTGACAAGGTATCACGCACTTCAAGGAGACGTTTAGGTTGGATTGACCCTTCTGTCAAGGCTGCACCACGGTGTACTTCGTCACCCACTTCAACTTTCATACGAGCTGTAAATGGAACAACGTATTCACCCATTCCAGTCTTACCTTGAACGAAGACTTTCTTAGTACGTGTTGCGGCATCTTCTTCGATTTCAATAACAGTACCTTTAACTTCAGTGATAACCGCTTCCCCTTTAGGGTTACGTGCTTCAAAGATTTCCTGGATACGTGGAAGACCCTGTGTGATATCGGTGTTTGAGGCTACCCCACCGGTGTGGAAGGTACGCATAGTAAGCTGTGTACCAGGTTCCCCGATAGATTGAGCGGCGATAGTACCAACTGCTTCACCAACTTCAACCGCATCACCTGTTGCCAAGTTGATACCGTAACAGTGACGGCAGACACCGTGACGTGTGTTACATGTAAAGACTGAACGGATAGTTACTTCTTCAACACCAGCATTGACAATAGCAGCAGCCATGTCTTCAGTAATCAAAGTATCTGGACCTACGATTACTTCACCTGTTGTAGGATTCTTAACTGATTTCTTAGTGTAACGACCTTGAAGACGTTCTTCAAGTGTTTCCGTAACTTCTTTACCGTCAGTAATCGCACGGATGAGAAGACCACGGTCTGTTCCACAGTCATCTTCACGGATGATAACATCTTGGGCAACGTCAACCAAACGACGAGTAAGGTAACCTGAGTCGGCTGTCTTAAGGGCCGTATCGGTCATACCTTTACGCGCACCGTGAGTAGAGAAGAACATTTCCAAAACGCTCAAACCTTCACGGAAGTTTGAAAGGATAGGCAATTCCATGATACGTCCGTTAGGAGCGGCCATCAAACCACGCATACCGGCAAGTTGAGAGAAGTTAGAGATGTTACCACGAGCTCCTGAGTCCATCATCATAACGATTGGGTTCTTAGAATCTTGTGTCTCAATCAGACGTTTTTCAAGGGCTTCTTTCGCTTCACGCCATGTTGTTGTAACAGCAACATAACGGTCATCATCTGTCATCAAACCACGACGGAAGGCCTTGTTAATTTCTTCAACACGGTGGTGAGCAGCATCGATAATTTCTTGTTTGTTATCGATAACTGGGATATCGGCGATACCCACTGTCAAACCAGCAAGTGTTGAGTGGTAGTAACCAAGGTCTTTCAAACGGTCAAGGAAGGCTGATGTTTCAGTCGTACGAAGACGTTTGAAGGTTTCAGCAATGATGTTACCAAGATTTTTCTTCTTGAACGGTGCATTAATTTCCAAACTATCAATTACTGTTTGGATATCTTGACCTGGTTCAAGGAAGTACTTATCTGGTGTACTATCTGTCAAGTTCTCATTTGTTGTTTCTTGAAGATATGGAATTTCTGCTGGGATGATTGAGTTAAAGAGAATCTTACCAACAGTTGTAACCAAAATCTTGTGAAGTTGGTTTTCTTTCCAAGGTTTATCAGGCATGCTGTCTACTGCAATACCTACACGGCTATGCAAGTGAACATAACCATTACGATAAGCCATAACTGCCTCATCAATATCCTTGAAGACCATACCTTCACCCTCACGGCCTTCTTCTTCCATAGTCAAGTAGTAGTTACCAAGAACCATATCCTGAGATGGCGTTACGACCGGTTTACCGTCTTTAGGGTTAAGGATGTGTTCAGCCGCAAGAAGGAGCAAACGTGCTTCAGCTTGAGCTTCTTCAGACAATGGAACGTGGATAGCCATTTGGTCACCGTCAAAGTCGGCATTGTAGGCCTCACATACCAATGGGTGAAGACGAAGGGCCTTACCATCAATCAAGACTGGTTCAAAGGCCTGGATACCCAAACGGTGGAGGGTAGGTGCGCGGTTAAGAAGTACTGGGTGTTCCTTGATAACATCTTCAAGAATATCCCAAATACGTTCATCACCACGTTCAACCATACGTTTAGCGGCTTTCACGTTACCTGCGTATTCACGCGCAACGATTTCACGCATCACAAATGGTTTGAAAAGTTCGATGGCCATCAAACGTGGCACACCACATTGGTACATTTTAAGTGTTGGACCAACAGCGATAACGGAACGTCCAGAGAAGTCAACACGTTTACCAAGCAAGTTTTGACGGAAACGACCTTGTTTACCTTTAAGCATGTGGCTCAAAGATTTAAGTGGACGACTACCTGGTCCAGTAATTGGACGACCACGACGTCCATTATCGATAAGGGCATCTACCGCTTCTTGCAACATACGTTTTTCGTTTTGCACGATGATACCTGGGGCATTCAATTCAAGCAAACGAGCCAAACGATTGTTACGGTTGATAACACGACGATAAAGATCGTTCAAGTCAGATGCCGCAAAACGTCCACCATCCAATTGAACCATTGGACGAAGGTCTGGTGGCAATACTGGCAAGATGTTAAGCACCATCCATTCTGGTTTGTTACCAGACTTGTAGAAGGCATCAAGAACGTCCAAACGACGAACAGCTTTAACACGTTTTTGACCAGTTGCTGTTTTCAACTCTTCTTTGAGTTCAGCAATTTCAGCTTCCAAATCTACTTGTTTCAAGAGATCTTGGATAGCTTCGGCACCCATTTTAGCGACAAATGAACCATGTCCATACTCTTGCAATTTTTCACGATATTCACGTTCTGTCAAGAGAGATTTTGGTTCAAGTGGTGTTTCCTTTGGATCAATAACCACGTAAGCTGCGAAGTAAATAACTTCTTCAAGCGCACGAGGACTCATGTCCAAAGTCAATCCCATACGAGAAGGGATTCCCTTGAAGTACCAGATGTGTGATACTGGTGCTTTCAACTCGATGTGACCCATACGTTCACGACGAACCTTAGCACGTGTTACTTCAACACCACAGCGGTCACAAACGATACCTTTATAACGGATACGTTTGTATTTCCCACACGCACATTCCCAGTCTTTGGTAGGACCAAAGATCACTTCGTCGAAGAGACCTTCGCGTTCTGGTTTGAGCGTACGGTAGTTGATTGTTTCAGGTTTCTTAACTTCACCATAAGACCATGAACGGACCTTAGTTGGTGAAGCTAGTGTGATTTGCATACTTTTAAATCGATTTACGTCAACCACTAGTATTACCTTTCTTTTGTTCTATTGACAATAGCAGCGCTATTCTCACCTTTATCAGCTACCTTAGCAGAGAGAGTGAACTCCCTCTCTAAAGCTTATTTTATTCTGTTTTATCTGAAGCTTCTTCTTTAGCTTTTTCTAATTCAGCAGCTTCTTTGGCTTGTTGTACACGTGCTTTTTCAAGATCATCAACGTGCATGACATCATCGTCTTCACCTTCATCAAGATCACGTAATTCAACTTCGTAGTCATCCTCATCAAGGACACGCATATCAAGACCAAGTGATTGCAATTCTTTAACAAGTACTCGGAATGATTCTGGTACACCTGGTTTTGGAATTGGTTTACCTTTAGTGATAGCTTCATAGGCTTTCAAACGTCCGTTAACGTCATCTGACTTGTAAGTCAAGATTTCTTGAAGGATATTTGATGCACCATAAGCTTCAAGGGCCCAAACCTCCATCTCACCGAAACGTTGTCCACCAAATTGTGCTTTACCACCAAGAGGTTGTTGGGTAACAAGTGAGTAAGGACCTACTGAACGAGCGTGAAGTTTATCATCAACCATGTGGTGAAGTTTAATCATGTACATGACACCAACTGACACACGGTTATCAAATGGTTCACCTGTACGTCCATCGTAAAGGATTGTCTTAGCATCACTATCCATACCTGCTTCACGAACAGTATCCCAGAGGTCTTCTGAGCTTGCTCCATCAAAGACTGGTGTTGCGATGTGGATACCCAAGTTACGTGCAGCCATACCAAGGTGAAGTTCCATAACCTGACCGATGTTCATACGTGATGGCACCCCAAGTGGGTTCAACATGATATCAACTGGTGTACCGTCTGGAAGGTAAGGCATGTCTTCAACCGGAACAATACGAGAAACAACCCCTTTGTTACCGTGACGACCGGCCATCTTATCTCCGACCTTGATCTTACGTTTTTGAGCGATGTAAACACGAACAAGCATGTTAACACCTGATTGCAATTCGTCACCGTTTGCACGTGTGAAGATTTTAACATCACGAACGACACCATCACCACCGTGAGGTACACGGAGTGACGTATCACGTACTTCACGAGATTTATCACCAAAGATAGCGTGGAGAAGACGTTCTTCAGCAGAAAGGTCTTTTTCACCCTTAGGTGTTACCTTACCAACAAGAATGTCACCTTCTTTAACCTCAGCACCGATACGGATAATACCCATTTCGTCAAGGTCTTTGAGGGCTTCTTCACCAACGTTTGGCAATTCACGTGTGATTTCTTCAGGCCCAAGCTTTGTATCACGTGTTTCTGATTCGAATTCTTCCAAGTGAACAGATGTATAAACGTCATCTTTCACAAGACGCTCACTCATGATAACGGCATCCTCGAAGTTGTAACCTTCCCATGTCATGTATGCGACGATAGGGTTTTGACCGAGGGCCATTTCTCCACCTTCCATAGATGGACCATCAGCGATAAAGTCACCTTTTTCAACAATATCGCCAACCTTAACCAAAGTACGTTGGTTATAGGCAGTACCTGAGTTTGAACGACGGAATTTTTGAATAGTATAAACATCAAGAGAACCATCTTCACGACGAACTTCAACTTTATCAGCATCAGAGTAGACAACTTTACCGTCGTGTTGGGCGATAACTGCAGCTCCTGAATCGTGGGCAGCTTGATATTCCATACCAGTACCAACATAAGGTGCTTTAGGATCAATCAAAGGCACAGCCTGACGTTGCATGTTGGCACCCATAAGGGCACGGTTAGAGTCATCGTTTTCTAAGAAAGGAATACATGCTGTCGCAACGGCAACTACCTGTTTAGGAGAAACATCCACGAAATCTACAAGGTGTGATGGGTACTCTTGGTTATTACCTTGGTGACGACCCATAACGATTTCTTCTGCAAATGTTCCATCTTCGTTCAATTTAGAGTTAGCCTGAGCAACTGTGTACTCATCTTCTTCATCAGCAGTCAACCAAACCACTTCGTTGGTTACTTTACCAGTTGCACGGTCAACCTTACGATATGGTGTTTGAATGAAACCGTACTTGTTAAGGTGTCCATATGAAGACAAGTTATTGATCAAACCGATGTTAGGTCCTTCAGGTGTTTCAATTGGACACATACGACCGTAGTGCGTGTAGTGCACGTCACGAACTTCATATCCGGCACGGTCACGTGTCAAACCACCAGGTCCCAAGGCTGACAAACGACGTTTGTGTGACAACTCTGACAATGGGTTGTGTTGGTCCATGAACTGTGACAACTGTGAAGAACCGAAGAATTCTTTAACAGCTGCAGTTACAGGGCGAATATTAATGATTTGTTGTGGTGTCAAGACTTCGTTATCTTGAACTGACATACGCTCACGTACGTTACGTTCCATACGAGCTAAACCAATACGGAATTGGTTAGCAAGCAATTCACCAACCGCACGGATACGACGGTTACCAAGGTGGTCGATATCGTCTACTTTACCAATACCTTCAGCAAGGTTGAGGAAGTAACTCATTTCAGCCAAGATATCCGCTGTTGTCAAAGCACGAACTTTATCATCTGGGTTGGCATTACCAACAATTGTAACCACACGATCTGGATCATTTGGTGCAACAACCTTGAATTTTTGAAGAACAACAGGTTCTGTAACCACCGCATAATCGTTTGGTGTGTATACAAATTTGTTCAAATCACCATCCAAGTATTCTGCGATTGAATCAATCACATCACGTGTCATTTCAGTACCAGCTTCAACAAGGATTTCACCTGTTTCAGGATCTACCAAGTTTTCAGCAATTGTTTGTCCCAAAAGACGTGTCTTGATGTTAAGTTTTTTATTGACTTTGTAACGACCAACAGCAGCCAAGTCATAACGACGTGGATCAAAGAAACGAGCTACAAGCAAGCTACGTGAGCTGTCGGCAGTTTTTGGTTCACCTGGACGAAGACGTTCATAAATTTCTTTAAGCGCTTCATCAGTACGTGAATCTACTGGGTTTTTGTGGATATCTTTTTCAATGGTGTTACGAACCAACTCGCTATCACCAAAGATATCAACAATTTCGTCATCACCTGAGAATCCAAGCGCACGCACAAGCGTTGTGAATGGAATCTTACGTGTACGGTCGATACGAGTGTAGGCGATGTCTTTTGAATCTGTTTCAAGCTCAAGCCATGCCCCACGGTTAGGGATAACTGTTGATCCATAACCCACTTTACCGTTTTTATCAACCTTATCGTTAAAGTAAACACCAGGTGAGCGCACCAACTGAGAAACGATAATACGTTCACCACCATTGATGATGAAAGTACCCATCTCAGTCATAATAGGGAAATCTCCGAAGAAGACTTCCTGAGTCTTGATTTCACCAGTTTCTTTGTTAATAAGACGGAAAGTCACAAAGATAGGTGCTGAGTATGATGCATCGTGGATACGAGCTTCTTCAAGTGTATACTTAGGCTCTTTCAATTCGTAACCAACGAATTCCAATTCCATAGTGTCTGTGAAGTTTGAGATAGGAAGTACATCCTCAAAAACCTCTTTAAGACCAGTATCCAAGAATTCTTTGAATGAATCCGTTTGGATTTCAATCAAGTTTGGTAAATCAAGAACTTCTTTGATTCTTGAAAAACTACGACGGGTACGATGTTTCCCGTATTGAACGTCATGTCCTGCCAAGTCTTCTACTCCTTTTCTACATTCGAGACCTGCTTTGCAAGTCGTGCACTTTAAATATTTGTCTTCTTCCTTGTTCAGTTGCTTGTCCCATTAACAAGTGATTAAACACTAACATCCACTTATCTGATTAAGGATAAGCAAAAAACTTAGTTTGTGAATTTTTAGAACCTTTAAATATGCGTTACAACACTTGAAAATCCTAAAAATAAGCACAAAAATAGCAGCTAAATCTGACCGAAAAAACGTTGATTTAACTGCTGTATCTCTTGATTGGACAATATTTCAACCAAGTAAGACGACAAATAGTTGTCTATATTATACCTAATTTTTTGCTTTTTTGCAAGTTTTCTTGGGAATTCCTAATGCCCTCCAAGAATGCTAGACCAGGCTTTTTGATAGTCACTGTCAGTTCCACCAATAGCAAATTTGTAGGTTGTATCTCCAGGCCCATTTTTAGCCCAATAAGTATCAACCATTTCACCACTTACAGAAACATTACGACCATTGACAGACACTGTTGCTGGTTTAAGACCTGTTGATTTGAGCACACTTGCCTTAATAGCACTTGAATCGATATTAAACTTATCTCCCGTTTTAAAAATACCTGGATTGGCATTGTAAATGGCGGAAGTTAAACGAGCCATATATTGCGCATTGTAGGTGTAACCCGTTTTAGAATTAGTTGGTGTATTATTGTCATAACCAGCCCAACCTCCAAGAGTAATACCAGGCGTTGAGACGATCAACCAAGCATCCGCAAAGTTATCTGTCGTTCCTGTTTTACCCATCCAGTCAGCTGAGGCTGCTGCACCATTGACATTTTTCAATTCAGAATAAAATTGAGTTGTCGCTCCCTTAACCACAACTTCCTTGAGCAGGTTATCCATGATGCTAGCCGTAGCTCTTGAAAAGACTTGAACCCCTTCAGATTTATGCTGATAGATAACTTCGCCAGTCCGGTCAGTAATACTATCAATCATATGACCCTTCTCATAGACGCCACCATTTGAAAGCATCTGATAGGCATTTACTTGCTGGGCAACCGTGGTTTCAATTCCCCCGCCAAGAGGTAAACTCTCGATATTGTAGTTAGCAATCTTATAACCCATCTTGGTCATGTAACCCTCAACGTCAACATCATGACGTTGAAGCATTTGATATGTCCAAAAGGCTGGAATATTCCACGAGGTATTGAGTGCCTCTTGTAGGTTCATCATAGCTGTACCCTTATCACCATCATGGAGAATAGGCGTTCCACCCGTAAAATTAGTTGGGTAGTTAGAAAGGATACTTGAGCTACCCATCAAACCTTGATCAATAGCAATTCCATAAGCAATAATAGGCTTAATAGATGAGCCTGGGGAGCGTGCCGTATCAAAGGCATGGTTATTTTGATTATTTTCGTAACTACGACCACCAACAAATCCTAGAATTGCTCCAGTCGCATTATCCATGAGCACATTTCCGACTTCAACTCCACTATTTCCACCTTGGTCGAGGAGGCCACCATATTGACTCGCAGCATCTTGCATCGCATTATAAACTGCATTATCAATAGTTGTCTTAACGCTGTAGCCACCGGTTTGTAGCTCTTGTAGGGCCCTCTCACGATAGCTTTCCTTGGTCTTATCATTTTTCAAATCTTGACTCGATACCTTGTCACGTTTAACGAGATAATCATACATGACATCCTGAGCCTCAGACATGACAGAATAGTACAAATAGTCATGACTTACAGCATCAGACTTCTCACCAGCCTTGAAATCTTTAGTGATATCATAATCCTTATAGCTTTCATACTGCGACTTATCTAGATAGCCACCGCGATAAAGATTGTAGAGTACATCTTGCTGACGTGCTAAGCCATAAGAAAGATCCTCTGCATTTTTTAATTGACCGTCAGCTGTATAAGGTGAGTAGACAATCGGGCTCTGTGGCAAACCTGCCAGATAAGCCGCCTGAGGAACTGTCAAATCCGCTGCAGATACCCCAAAGATACCTTGAGCAGCCTCCTCAATTCCAGCAATATTTTTCCCCTTGTTGTTACGTCCAAAAGGAGAAACATTCAGATAATCGGTTAAAATTTCATTTTTAGAAGCGCGACGCTCCAATTGTAAGGCATAGATAATCTCCGCCGCCTTACGTTTAAAGGTTGGCGCATCGCCTGTTACCTGTTGCTTGATTAACTGCTGCGTTAGCGTCGAACCACCACTTGAAGAGCCAACCCCCAAAACTGATGACACCAAAGCCCTAAAAACTGCCTTTGGTACAACACCCTTATGCTTTTTAAAATTTTCATCCTCAGTCGCAATGATGGCATTTTTGACATTGTTAGAAATCGCATCACTTTCAATAGGTGTTCTCAGCAAGTCAGTATCAATATCCGCAATCTTCTTGGAATCGGAATAGCTCATCGAAGATACCAAACTAACCTCACTAATCTGATTCAACAAGGTTTTGTCCTTAATCGACGGAACAGACTCAATTTGACTCCCCAGATAACCCAAACCAATTCCTGCACCGAATAAGGTGAGAACGATAATAACCACATAAAAGAAATCAGACAAGAGCTTTAAGGTTTTTAAGAAAACATCACCCATGTCTAAGAGTGTCATCCCATCCTCAGGCGACTTCCGTGCTTGCTTACGATTCCACTTAGATCCAGTCGTAGCTTTCCTTTCTTTAAAAGATTTATCTCCTCTTTTAGACCTAGAACCAGCAAACTTTGTACGAATAGTCTGCCCTAGTCGCCTAAAATAATTTATTATTTTTTCAAAATTCATAGAAATACCTCAAAGCCTATTATAACAAACTTTGACAAAGCTTGCATAGGCCTACTTTCTTTTGGTATAATGGTGCAGAATATACTTTACTGGAGAATATCATGACAATTTTTGAAGAACTAAAAGCACGTGGCTTGATTTTTCAAACCACAGATGAAGAAGCCCTTGTAAAAGCCTTTGAAGAGGGACCAGTCTCATACTACACTGGTTATGACCCAACAGCAGACAGTCTCCACCTTGGACACCTTGTCGCTATCCTTACAAGTCGCCGACTTCAATTGGCTGGACACAAACCTTACGCCCTCGTTGGTGGTGCAACAGGTTTGATTGGTGACCCATCATTTAAAGATGCTGAACGTAGCCTGCAAACCAAAGAAACTGTTGAAGGTTGGGTTGAAAAAATCCAAGGACAACTCTCTCGTTTCCTTGATTTTGAAAATGGTGACAACAAGGCCGTTATGGTCAACAACTATGACTGGTTTGGTTCAATCAGCTTCATTGATTTCTTGCGTGACGTAGGTAAATACTTCACAGTTAACTACATGATGAGTAAGGAATCTGTTAAGAAACGTATCGAAACAGGTATCTCTTACACTGAGTTTGCCTACCAAATCATGCAAGGTTACGATTTCTATGAACTCAACGATAAGTACGGCGTAACCCTCCAAATTGGTGGTTCTGACCAATGGGGTAACATGACAGCAGGTACTGAGCTCTTGCGTCGTAAAGCAGACAAATCTGGACATGTTATCACTGTACCACTTATCACAGATTCAACTGGTAAAAAATTCGGTAAATCAGAAGGTAACGCTGTCTGGCTTGATGCTACTAAAACAACACCTTACGAAATGTACCAATTCTGGCTCAACGTTATGGATGATGACGCTGTTCGCTTCTTGAAGATTTTCACTTTCTTGTCACTTGAAGAAATCGAAGAGATCGGTAAAGAATTTGACCAAGCTCGTCACCAACGTTTGGCACAAAAGGTTTTGGCTCGTGAAGTTGTTACTTTGGTTCACGGTAAAGAAGCTTACGAACAAGCTGTTCACATCACTGAACAACTCTTCGCTGGTAACCTTAAAGCTCTCTCAGCACGTGACCTCAAAGTTGCTCTCCACGGTGTGCCAACCTATGAAATTTCAGCAGACGAAAATCTTAACATCGTTGAACTTCTCGTCAATGCCAAGATTTCTCCATCTAAACGCCAAGCACGTGAAGATGTCCAAAACGGCGCTATCTACATCAACGGTGAACGTGTACAAGACTTGGATTACACTCTCTCAGACACAGATAAAATTGATAATGAAATTACTGTTGTCCGTCGTGGTAAGAAAAAAAACTTTGTCTTGACTTACTAATTTATGGCTATTCTCACTCCTTAATGGAGTGAGTTTTTTTATTGCACTATATTTTACAATTTATCTACCAAAAAAGAGCAGTAGGATTGATTCCCAACTACTCTCTTCAGAAACAAAAAACCAGCACTAGGCTGGTTTTCGAGACTATCACATTAGTTATAGATTTTGAATGCGTCGTCGTCGTTTTGACCAACGAATGGCATTGCTTTACGCAATTCAGCACCAACTTTTTCGATTTCAAGGTTAGCAGCTTCTTCACGGTAAGCAGTAAGTTTTGGACGTCCAGCCTTGTAGTCGTTAACGAAGTCGTTAGCGAATTTACCGTTTTGGATGTCAGCAAGAACTGCTTTCATATTTTCTTTCACTTGTTCAGTGATAACACGTGGACCTGATACGTAGTCACCGAATTCAGCAGTGTTTGAAATTGATTGACGCATTTTCTTGAATCCACCTTCGTAGATCAAGTCAACGATCAATTTCATTTCGTGAAGCACTTCAAAGTAAGCCAATTCTGGAGCATATCCAGCTTCAGTCAAGACTTCAAAACCAGCTTCAATAAGGGCAGTCAAACCACCACAAAGAACTGCTTGTTCACCAAACAAATCTTCTTCAGTTTCTTCTTTGTAAGTTGTTTCAAGAAGACCAACACGTGCTGCACCAACACCTTTACACCAGTCCATAGCGATGTCTTTAGCGTTACCTGTAGCATCTTGGTATACTGCGTAAAGAGCAGGTACACCAAAGCCTTCTTCAAATGTACGACGTACCAAGTGACCTGGTCCTTTAGGTGCACACATAAATACATCAACATCTGCTGGTACTTTAATGAATTCAAAGTGGATGTTGAATCCGTGAGCAAAACCAACAGCGTTACCAGCTTCAAGGTTTGGAGCGATTTCTGCTTCGTAAAGTTCTTGTTGGATTTCGTCTGGAGCCAAGATCATGATAACATCAGCCAATTTAGTTGCTTCTGCTACTGTGTAAGTATCAAAACCATCTTCTTTAGCTTTATCAAATGATTTACCTGGACGAACACCGATGATAACATCGTGACCTGTATCACGCAAGTTTTGTGAGTGAGCATGACCTTGTGAACCGTAACCGATAACGGCGATTTTTTTACCATCAAGTGCTGGTACTTTTACGTCTTTTTCATATTCCATTTGAACTGCCATAGTAGTATGTCTCTTTTCTAAAATAATATTTAATTGCCTTTTTAAGGCTGGGTTAACAAATTTATAATGGATTTTTTAATCGCGGGTAAATCCAGTAGCACCCGTACGAGCAATATTCTTGATACCGTAAGGTCGAATAACTCGTAGAAGCGCCTCACTCTTCTCAGCATCACCAGTCATCTGGATAGTGATAGAGCTTGGTGCAACATCCACCACCGAAGCACGGAAGGGTTGAATGATTGCCAAGATTTCAGCACGTTTAGAAGTTGGTGCTGACACCTTGACCAATATAACCTCACGCTCCAAGTGGGGACGATCAGTGATGTCACGAATGCGAATCACATCAATCTGACGATTAAGCTGTTTAATAATCTGCTCAACCTCATTATGAGAATTCACATCAATGATAATTGTAATACGTGAAACATCAGGATTTTCCGTTGCTCCAACGGAAATACTCTCAATATTGACCTGACGGCGTGAAAGCACTCCAGTGAAGCGATTAAGAACACCTGATCGGTTCTGAAGTTTAGCTGTTAACATTCTACGCATTGAACTTCACCCCCAACATTTCATGATTACTCTTACCAGCTGGAACGATTGGCAAAACATGCTCTTTACGAGAGATATCAACCTCGATGAACATCGGCACATCCTCTTTGATAACTTCCAAATCCTGATCAATCGTTTCTGGATTATCAAACTTATAAGACTTAATGCCATAAGCTTGAGCCATCAGTTGAAAATCAGGAAGAGTGTCAAAGACAGACTCTGACGTGCGCCCTTCGTAGAAGGACTCTTGCCATTGACGCACCATACCAAGTGAGTGGTTATTCAACATAACAACCTTGATTGGCACCTTGTAAATGTTTAAAATAGCCAATTCTTGGTTCGTCATTTGGAAACCACCATCACCAACAAAGAGGATAACTTCTTTATCAGGATTAGCAATTTTAGCACCAATTGCTGCTGGGACACCAAATCCCATGGTTCCAAGACCACCTGATGTCACCAGTTGACGCTCATTTTGGTATGGATAATACTGAGCTGTCCACATTTGATGTTGCCCAACGTCAGTGACAACAACTGCATCACCCTTAGTCAATTCACCGATACGCTCGATAACTGCCTGAGGCTGTACCATGCGTTCTTTCTTATCGTAAGAACGTACACGCTCTTTATCTTTTGTGACTTTTTCAATCCATTTTTCAGTGTTATTCTTAACCACTGGTTCTGCTAAGAGCATTCCAAGAGCTTGCTTGGCATCACCAACAACTGGTAAATCTACCGCAATAATCTTGCCAATCTCAGCCGGATCCACATCAATATGAACAACCTTTGCATTCTTAGCAAATGTTTTTGGATTACCTGTCAAGCGATCATCAAAACGACAACCTATGGCAATCATAAAGTCAGCATCAGTCATAGCAATATTAGATGCATATGAACCGTGCATACCACCCATACCCAAGAAGAGGGGATGACTAGTAGCAATTGTTCCCTGACCTAGAAGACTTGTAACAACTGGAATTTGGTAGCGTTCTGCAAAAGCAACTAGCTCCTTAGCAGATTCAGAATAAGCCACTCCACCCCCAGCTACAATAACCGGCTTCTTAGCTTTGCCCAACTGTTTCAAGATTTTCTTAATTTGCATCTCGTTTGGTCTCAGCGTCGGTTGGTAACTTGGAAGATTGATTTCAGGATCGTTGATGAAGGCTATTTCCTTAGCTACAACATCTTTTGGAAGGTCGATAACAACCGGACCAGGACGTCCTGTCGTTGCGATATGAACCGCTTCTCGAATAGTACGAGGAATATCAGCCGTATCGCGAATCTGGTAGTTGTATTTAGTAATTGGCATGGTAATTCCGACAATGTCAGCCTCTTGGAAGGCATCCTTACCAATACCTGGTGTTGCAACCTGACCTGTAAAGACTAGGAGAGGTACACTATCACTCATAGCATCTGCAATGCCGGTAATAGCATTCGTTGCACCGGGGCCACTCGTTACAAGAGCAACACCGAGTTTACCAGTTGATTTGGCATAACCTTCAGCTTCGTGCAGACTTCCTTGCTCATGACGAGATAAGATATGATTAATCTTGTCATTTTTGTAAATAGCATCATACAAAGGAAGAACCGCTCCGCCAGGATATCCAAAGATAGTTGAAATCCCAAGTTCAAGAAGTGTATCAAGAATTAAATCAGCACCAGAGCGTGCTTCTTCAAGTTCAATTTTCTTCACATGGACCTCCTTCAGTAGTTGTTTTTTTCGAATTGTCTAAAAATTCAAAACCTTGTATACTATGATAACATTTTTAACCAAATTTGCAAGGGTTTCGGAGAAAAATATCACAAACTCTTCGGAAAGAATGTTCTTAGTTTTTTTCTTGTGCTTGACGTTCTGCTTTACGTTCTTCGAATTCTTCGTCACTCATCAAAGTCCCGCCGACATTGGCTGATTTAGCAAAGGCTGTATAGCGACGCAACCAACCACTTGAAATTTTTGATTTGAAAGGTTTCAAATGTTTGCGACGTTCTTCAAGGGTTGCATCATCGACAAGCAAATCAAGGGTACGATTTGGTAGGTCAATCACGATTTCATCGCCATCTTCGATTAGGGCGATATTACCACCTTCTGCTGCTTCTGGAGAAACGTGACCAATCGCAATACCACGAGTAGCTCCTGAGAAACGACCATCCGTAATCAGTGCCACATCCTTACCTAGACCGCGTCCGACAATCTTAGAAGTTGGTGCCAACATTTCTGGCATACCGGGTCCACCCTGAGGACCTTCATAACGAATGACAACGACATGGCCCTTCTTAACTGTTCCATTATCAATCAATTCAAGGGCCTGATCTTGTGAATCACAACAAATAGCTTTACCACGGAAAGTTTTAACAGATGGATCTACACCACCGACCTTGATAACAGCTCCATCCTGAGCAATATTTCCGTAAAGGATAGACAAACCACCAACTGGTGAGATAGGATGCTCAATTGGATGGATAATTTCTTCATTCTTGATTTCAGCACCAGCTACGTTTTCTTTCAAAGTTTTACCAGTAACTGTAATACGATCACCTTTAATGGCTCCTTTTTTAATCAACTGATTGATAATGGCTGGAACACCACCAGCTTCATGGACATCATGCATAGTGTAAACACTTGAAGGTGCAATTTTAGAGAGATAAGGTGTCTTCTTGGCAATTTCGTTAATGTCCTTAAGGTCATAGTCAATACCGGCCTCACGCGCAATAGCAAGAGTATGAAGAACAGTATTGGTTGAACCACCCATGGCCATATCTAGAGCAAACGCATCATCGATGGCTTCTTTGGTCACAATATCACGTGGGCGAACATTATTTTTGATGTTATTCATCAATTTTGTGGCTGCTTGACGAACCAATTCACGACGTTCATCTGAAACGGCTAGGATAGTACCGTTACCTGGAAGGGCAAGGCCCAAAACTTCCATCAAACAGTTCATTGAGTTAGCGGTAAACATTCCTGAACATGAACCACAAGTTGGACAAGCATTTTTCTCTAAATAATCGAGCTCATCCATGCTCATATCACCAGCCTGATAAGTACCTACTGCTTCAAACAAACTTGAGAGAGTCGCTTGATGACCAGTCATGTCAACGCCACCCTTCATAGGTCCACCAGAACAAAATACTGCTGGCACATTAGTACGCATAGCCGCCAAAATCATCCCTGGTGTAATCTTATCACAGTTAGGAATGTAGAAAACCCCGTCAAACCAGTGGGCATTAATAACTGTTTCTGCAGAATCGGCAATCAATTCACGAGATGGAAGACTGTAACGCATCCCAATATGCCCCATGGCAATCCCATCATCCACACCAATGGTATTAAACTCAAAAGGAATACCGCCAGCCTCACGGATAGCTTCCTTGGCAATATCTGCTAATTCACGCAAGTGAACATGCCCTGGAACAATGTCAATATAAGAGTTACAAATAGCAATGAAGGGCTTTTGCATATCATTGGCAGATTTAACTTGCCCAGTCGCATACAAAAGTCCGCGTGCTGGTGCCTTATCAACACCAACTTTGATCATATCACTTCTCATGATGTTACCTTCAATCTATAAAATTTCTTACAACATATGTTACCACTTTGGAAAGTAATGTCAAGGAATTTTCAGAATATTTTTGTAATTCCGAAAAGATATACCTGCTATATCAAAACTGACAAAACAAAAAGGAAGCCCTAAGACTTCCTAAATGATTATTCAACACTGAAGAGGTATGGATAAACTGGTTGGTCTCCTTGGAAGATTTCAACTTCGATATCTTCATGAGCCTCTTCCAATTTTTCCGCAAGTGCTTGAGCTTGTTCTTGATTACCTTCTTCGCCGACGTAAATCATAACAATTTCACTGTCTTCGTCAATCATCTTGTCAAAGGTGTCAAGAAGGGCTTGGTCCATATCTGGTGTAGACACAAGGATCTTACCATCCACCATACCAAGGATATCATTTTCATGAATCTCAAGACCATCAATAGTTGTATCACGTACCGCCAAGGTCACGCTACCACTTGTTACATCTGAAAGACTAGCTGTCATAGCTTCAACATTAGCTTCGATACTTTGACTAGGATCAAAAGCAAGCAAACTTGTAAAGCCTTGTGGAACTGTACGTGTTTCAACAACAGCCGCATTGACATCTACTACTTCAGCAGCTGATTGTGCTGCCATAAAGATGTTTTTATTGTTTGGCAAGATGATAACATTCTTAGCATTAACCTGCTCAATAGCCTTAACAATATCTTCTGTTGATGGGTTCATTGTTTGACCACCTGAAATCACATAGTCAACACCTTGTGATTTGAAGATATCTGCAAGTCCATCTCCAGCAACAACTGCAATAAGGGCAAAGTCTTTAGGAGCAGAAGGTGCAGCTTGGATAGCTTCTTCTTTTTGAACTTGTGCATCGTGTTGGTTACGCATGTTGTCAACCTTAACTTTGACAAGAGCCCCATATTTAAGACCTTCTTGCATGACAAGACCTGGATCCTCAGTATGGACGTGAACTTTTACAATTTCATCATCGTTAACAACTAGGAGAGAATCCCCAAGGTTGCTCAAGTAATTTTGGAACTCTTCATAGTCAAAGTCCTTCACATAAGTTGGACCTTGTTTGAGACCAATCATGATTTCCGTACAGTAACCGAAGGTAATGTCTTCTGTGGCAACATGACCAGCAACTGACTTATGATGTTCTGCATTGATCATCTCTGTCATAGTAGCCGGTGTCGCTTGGAAGTCCTCTGAAGCGATATACTCACCTGTGAGGGCTGACAAGAAACCTTCATAAATGAAGACCAAACCTTGACCACCTGAGTCTACCACACCAACTTCTTTCAAAACTGGAAGCATCTCTGGTGTCTTAGCCAAAGCAGCTTTAGCTCCATCGAGAGCTGCACGCATAACCTCAACAGCATCATTTGTAGATTCAGCTTTCTTAATCGCTGCTGAAGCTGCACCACGTGATACTGTAAGGATTGTTCCTTCGACAGGTTTCATAACTGCTTTATAGGCAACTTCAACCCCTGCTTGGAAGGCATGAGCTAAATCTTGACCATCAAGTTCCGTTTTATCCTTGATACTTTGACCAAATCCACGGAACAATTGTGACGTGATAACACCCGAGTTACCACGGGCACCCATCAAAAGACCTTTAGATAAAATCTGACCAACTTCACCAACTGTTGAAGCTGATTGATCTGCGACAGCTTTGGCTCCGTTATCCATAGTCATTCCCATGTTTGTTCCAGTATCTCCATCTGGTACTGGGAAGACATTGAGTGAATTCACATATTCTGCTTGCTTACCTAGACGTGTTGCTGCCGCTTGGACCATCTCCTGAAGCAAGCTTGTTGTAATTTTAGACACTAGTTTTCTCCTACGACTTTAATATTTTGAACGTAAACATTTACTGTTTCAGCCTTGATACCGAGCTGATTCTCAAGATTAAATTTCACACGTTCTTGAATATTTTTTGAAACCTCACTAATCTTAACACCATAACTCATAACAGTGTAAACATCCACAGTGATACCTGCATCAGTAGATTTCACGACAACTCCTTTTGCGTAGTTTTCCTTTCCAAGAAGTGCTTGAAAATTATCTCGGATAGCACTCTTACTTGCCATACCGACAACGCCAAAAATTTCTGTTGCTGAACCGCCAACTACTGTTGCGATGACATCATCTGACAATTCGATTTGACCATCTTTTGTATTGATTTTTACAGTCATAATTACTACCTCAAAAAGTTTTTATCAGCTTATTTTACCATATTCGAGCTTACTTGTAAAAAATAAGAAGAAGATACCCTTTGAATAAGAGTATCTCCTCAATATTTATCATTAAAACTTTCTCTTTATGAGATAACGACGGTACATCACATAGAGGAAGACCGCACGCCATACATTATCAACAACGGTTGCAATCCAAACACCCGCAAGACCCATTCCCAGACTCACCCCAAGAAAATATCCTGAGAAAATTCGGATAATCCACATCCCAATAGTTGTCGCATAGAAAGGCATCTTAGCCTTACCCAGACCTTGCCAAACTGCAGTGTAGACTAGAGTCGCCGAAGTCACAGGATTCCCAAGGAAAGAATAAAGAATAACTACCTGACTAGCCGCAATAGCTGCTTTATTATCTGTAAAGAGACCTGATAATCCTTGTCCAAAAAGCAAGATACCCCCTGAAACCAGAACCATCAAGAAGGTTGAAATCCAATAAGACTCTCGTATAATACGCCTCATCTGCGCCTTATCCCCTCGCCCTAGACTATTGGCAACCAAGATAACTGTAGCCGTGGCGACTCCCATACCAGGCATATAGTTAAACTGAGTGAGGTTTTCACCAATGGCGTTACCACCGACAACGGCTGTACCAAAGGTAACAATAATAGCCACAATGACCACATCTCCAGCACGCATCATCAGTCGTTCACCTGCTGCTGGCAGAGCAATCCCCAACAACTCCCTGTTGAAAGGTTTGGTAACTTCAAGCTGCTTCACATCCAGTTTCATCGCTTGCCACAGTATCACTGTCCCAACCAGACGAGAAAAAACCGTAGCCGTTGCGACCCCAATAATCCCCCAATGTCCCACAAAGATAGCTAAAGAAGATAAAATAGCATTAAGGACATTAGTTAAAAGACTGACGACCATGGAAATACGAGGCCGTCCCTTGGCCCGTAGTATGTTACCAAAAGTAGTCATTAAGGCTAGGAAAACCACTCCTCCACCGACAAGAGCAAGGTAGAGACTACCAGCCTGAGTTACAGATTGCTCAGTACCTAAAAGATTAAGAATGGCCCCACCACCAAAAATGGAAAGTAAACCAAGAATGAGACTAAGAGCAAGGGTAATAATAATAGCATCCCAGGTGTCTCGGTTAGTCGCTTTAACATCTCCCTTCCCTAGACTTCTAGCAATGACACTGGCACTTGAGGCTCCTAGAGCAATGAAGATAGCTTGGTAAATCGTGATTATATTATTGGCTACGGAAACCCCTGATATGGCGACAATACCAACCTGAGCCACTAGGTAAGAATCGACAACCCCCATCAACATTTGTAGAAGGTTTTCGGCCATAGCAGGCAAGGCTATGTTTAGAATTTTCTTTGTTTCTGTCATAATATTCTCTTCTATATTGATAAAAATAGGGCTGATTTCTCAGCTCCTATTTTTTTATTCTTATACACCAAGATAGCTTTCAACTGCTTTTTGCATATCAGCTGCCGCAACAACTGTTTTATGGCGAACTTCCGCATGTTCAAGTCCATCTACAGCAGCTGGGATAGCTACACCTGAAAGTTGGTGCAAATCTTCTACTGCTTTGAAATCATCCCCACTGTCTTTACCAGTGACAGCTGAAATAGCCACACGTGGGAATTTGTATGGGCTAGCTGTTGAAGCGATAACTGTAGGGGTGTGGTCATCTGTCTTTTGAACATATGCTTCGTAAACAGCTGAGGCAACCGCTGTATGAGGATCTTCGATATACTTGTTTTCATCATAGACACGTTTGATTTCAGCAGCTGTTTCATCCTCAGTTGCAAAACCTGCTGCAAACAAATCAAGAATATCTTTATCTGCACCAGCCAAAGTATACTCGCCCTTAGTCACAAGTGCATCCATGAGCTCTTTAGTCTTAGCAGCATCATTACCAAGAAGGTGGAAAATCAAGCGTTCCAAGTTAGAAGATACCAAGATATCCATAGAAGGACTTGTCGTTACCTTGAAATCACGTTTCTTGTCATAAGTACCCGTTGCGAAGAAGTCTGTGAGGACGTTATTTTCATTAGAAGCACAGATTAATTTGCCAACCGGAACACCAATCTGACGTGCATAATAAGCCGCCAAGATATTACCAAAGTTTCCTGTTGGTACTGTGAAGTTGACCTTATCTCCGTTTTGGATATGACCTGCCTTAACCAACTGCGCATAGGCATATACATAGTAAACCACTTGTGGTACCAAACGACCAACGTTCATTGAGTTAGCTGATGAGAATTGCGTATGATGAGCCAACAATTTCTCACGCAAGTCAACATCATTAAACATACGTTTCACATCGGTTTGGGCATCATCAAAGTTACCATCAATGGCAATAACGTGAGTGTTAGCTCCTGTTTGAGTGGTCATTTGCAATTCTTGGATTTTTGAAACACCGTCTTTTGGATAAAAGACAATAATTTCAGTTCCAGGAACATCTGCAAAACCAGCCATAGCAGCCTTACCAGTATCACCTGATGTCGCTGTCAAGATAACAATCTTATTATCAACACCTTGCTTTTTAGCTGATGTTGTTAGCAAGTAAGGCAAGATTGAAAGGGCCATATCTTTGAAAGCGATAGTAGAACCATGGAAAAGTTCAAGGTTGTAGTGGTTCTTAAGTTTAACTACTGGTGCAATAGCAGCTGTATCAAATTTGTCGTCATAAGCATTTGTGATACAGTAATCTAATTCCTCTTCCGTAAAATCATCCAAGAAAGCTGACAAGACCAATTTAGCAACTTCTTGGTAAGAAGCATCTTTCAATTGATCAAAGTCCAAAGCAACCTCAGGTGTTGACAATGGTGTGAACAAGCCACCATCTGTTGCCAAACCTTGAAGAATAGCTTGACTAGCAGTTACTTTATTATTTTCGTCACGTGTTGATTGGTATACAAGTGTCATGGTAAATCCTCTTTTTAGATAGTGTGTGGCTCTATTGTAGCATAATTGTCAGAATATTTCTACACGTATTGTGACTTGTGAGAAAATCATTCGGATATCACCTTATTCTCTTCCCTCAACGACATGAAAAAATCCGGAATAGCGATTCCGGATGTCATTTTAAAATTTATCTTTGGTGTCATTCTTAGTTGAGAAAGTGATATCTTTTGATTTCCCATCACCACTAAGCGTTACTTTCTTATCTTTTTTAGTCACTTTTAGCTCTTGACCTTTTTTCACATTGAGACTATCGATATCAACGTCTTTGTTGACAGAAGTAACAGTCATCTTATGTCCCAAACGGCTAACCTTCCCTTTGAAAAGGGTTGTCGTTGTTTCGCCTGTCTTCGAATCATACTTTTGACCGCTGTCTTTTGCAGCTTTTTCAAGAGCTTCATCAAGTTCTTTTTCTATGGTTTCCTCACTGTAATAGTTTTCAAAGGAATCTCCATAGAAGGCTTTAAATAAATCTCCAAAGGCTGAGAAGGACTTCTGAACCCTCTCACGATAGTCCTTGATATAAGTTTTCTTATCAAAAGTATAGCTAGCAGTCACCTTCGCATTGCTACCTTTTACTTTCATGGTTACAGCAGTATCTGTAAAGTACTTTTCAAGCTCCTTACTATCCAAGTCTGTCAAACTTTCAGACATGCTTGAACTATACTCTCTACCTAGAGAACTACTGTACCATTTGCCATCAATATTACCTGTCACATAACGGTAAGTCATAAAGCCACCGATACATAAGAAGACAAGGACTACCGCTGACAAAACTGAGACTAGGATGCGTTTTTTCTTTTTGGGATCCATTGGTTTCTTAGGAGCCAAATTTGCCATAGCTGCTTGTCCTTCTGGAAAAGCAACCGTAGAAGATGCAGTTGCTGTTACTACTGGTGCCGTTTCTGTTGGTAGAGGACTAGTGCTTGTCTCGACGATTTCTGCCTCAACCTTAACAGGTTCAGTAGTAACTGTATCTTCAGCTTTAGCTGGTGCTTCATTAACAAACTCTCCAGCTTTCAAAGCATCCGCCATTTCCTGAACACTCGGCTTACGTCCGTTTACCGTCTCAAAATAGTCCAACCATTCTTCTCTTGTCATTTATATTCCCCTTTAATTTCCTTTTTTATTTATTTTTTGTAAAGCTAATGTCACCAAATTCACTGTGTGCCTTGATAGTAAAACCTTCATTGTTGGGTGTATAATCTAATACATCACCTTTTTTAAAAGCATCTGAATCTCCAGCCTTATCCACAGTGATTGTTTGCTCCCAACGGTTAATATCACCCGTGAAAGCAGTTGTTGTAACACGACCGGTTTTGGCATCGTAGGTATAACTCTTTGGAAGTTCTTTCTTCACTGTCTCATCAAACTGTTTATAGTAGTCTTTTTCTGACAATGAATAACTATCAAAAACCTCCGAGAACTCCTCGCCGTACTGACCTTTCAATTCAGTAACTCTACTTTGGTAAGCCTGATAAAGACCTTTACGATTGTAAACAAAGCTCACTTTTAAGTGAGCCTTATTGTCAGTAATGCTCATTGCTGTATTGATATCGGTGATAAGATCTTGACCTTGTGGTAAAGCATTACTAACTTTATTCTTAGTAGTAGCAGTGTCTTTCAGAGTGGCTAACATTTTCTCACTAAAGGTTGGACTTGTCCAATCGCCCTCAATGCTTGCGGCTCGATAACGGTATCCCATCACGAGACAAACAATCAAAAGTATGGTGAGTATCGCTGCAATCACACCTGATACCATCCCCACAATATTCTTTGAGGTTACTGGCTCCTTTGATTCTTTTACTTGTTGACTAGGATTGAATTGAACACTCACCATCCTATCAGCATTAAACTCTTTAAACCTATTAGTCGCTCTATTCCCTGCTGTAGAAGCCATTGGTGGCCTCAATTCATGAGGCTTGAGAGGATGTGCTGTTTCACCCAAACTAAGCCCTTCTTCTTTTGTCATAGGAATCTCCTTATCTTGCTGTAAGGTTATTATAACAATTCTTAAAGCGTTTTTCTATCTTATCCGGGAAAGTCCTTTATTTTTAATTTGGATAAACACTCTAATATAGAGGATTTCTAGCAAAAAAAGTAGCCCTTATAGAGCTACTTTTGTCTATCGCTTACCCTTTGTAATCAAAGGCAATTTCGATAATTTCTTTCAATTCTGAAATAAGTGGTTCTTTCGGATTAGCTGTTGTACATTGGTCTTCATAAGCATGTTCGGCCAAAGTATAGGCAGTGTCTTGAAGAAGTTTCTTAGTGACACCTTGTCCCTTCCAGTTCATGTCAATACCAACGGCAACACCCAATTCGTATACTTTTTGTGCCAAAACTTCAACCAATTCAGCATCTGATTGTTTGTCAGTACCCCATCCCATGAAACGAGCGATATCTGCGTAATCTTTGTCTGCACGGAAGTAGTCATATTTAGGGAACATAGCGTGTTTTTGAGGATCACGACCGTTGTAACGGATAACGTGAGGCATCAAAATCGCATTAGTACGTCCGTGTGGAATGTCAAACATAGGACCAACCTTGTGAGCGAGTGAGTGGTTGATACCAAGGAAGGCGTTGGCAAAGGCCATACCAGCCATTGTTGATGCATTATGCATTTTTTCACGTGATTCTTCATCACCAAAGCGGTAAGAATGTTCAAGATTTTCAAAAACAAGTTTAATTGCTTGGAGTGAAAGTCCACGTGTATAGTCGCTAGCCATGACTGATACATAAGATTCAATGGCGTGAGTCAAAACGTCCATACCTGTATCTGCTGTAACGCTAGCAGGCACACTCATAACCAAAGCAGGGTCAACGATAGCAATGTCCGGAGTCAAAGCATAGTCTGCCAATGGGTACTTGATATGAGTTTCACTATCAGTGATAACAGCGAATGACGTTACCTCTGAACCTGTACCTGAAGTTGTTGGGATACAGATAAATGTTGTCTTCTGAGCGTAAGGAATCTTGTAAGTACGTTTACGAATATCCAAGAATTTTTGTTTAGCGCCGAAGAAACTTACATCTGGGTTTTCAAAGAACATCCACATAGCCTTAGCAGCGTCCATTGCAGAACCACCACCAAGAGCGATGATAACATCTGGTTGGAAGTCTACAAAGCGTTCCAAACCTTTGTAAACCGTATTCGTAGATGGGTTTGGCTCAACATCCGAGAAAACATCTACTGCTGGTCTGTGGCGGTTAAGTTCCAATTGACGTTTAACCAAGTCTGCATAACCAAACTGAACCATACCAGGGTCACAAACCAACATCACGCGCTCAGCTTCAATGTGACGCAAGTAAGTTATTGAATCTTTTTCGAAGAAGATTTTTGGTGGGACGCGAAACCATTGCATGTTATTGCGACGCTTTGACAATGTTTTGACATTCAAGAGATCAAATGAGCTAACATTGTGTGACACTGAGTTATGACCGTGTGAACCACAACCAAGAGTCAATGATGGAATCATGTTATTGTAGATATTACCGATACCACCTTCAGCTGATGGGCTATTTACCAAGACACGGCAGGCTTTCATGCGAATACCATATTGGAGTTGGAGCTCTTCATTTTCAGTGTGGATAACAGCTGTGTGTCCAAGACCACCCAAATTAAGCATGCCTTCTGCTTTTTTGAAACCATCTTCAACGCCATCAGATTTGATAAGAGCAAGTACTGGAGACAATTTTTCCAAGGCAAGTGGGTGTTCCATTGTTGCATCTGGAATTTCTGCCAAAAGCATTTTTGTACCTGCAGGAACTTTAAGACCAGCTTTTTCAGCAATTTCAATAGCTGAGTGACCTACAATGGCACCATTTACAGCTGTACGAGCTTCATTAAGAACAACTTTTTCCAATTTAGCAATGTCAGCTTTTTTAGAAATGATGACACATTGATGTGCTTCAAATTCAGCCTTAACTTCGTCATAGATAGCTGCATCAACGATAGCTGCTTGTTCAGAAGCACAAATCATACCATTATCAAAAGTTTTTGAAACAATGATATCGTTGACAGCACGTTTAACCTTGGCATCAGCAGCAATATAAGATGGGACGTTTCCGGCTCCTACACCAAGCGCTGGTTTACCAGTTGAATAAGCAGCCTTAACCATACCAGGTCCACCAGTCGCAAGTACTGTGGCGATTTTAGGATGGTTCATCAAAAGACCAGTTGCTTCGATAGAGGGCTCTTCAATCCACTGGATGCAGTCCTTAGGTGCACCTGCTTCAATAGCTGCATCACGGACGATACGAGCTGCCTCTGCAGATGATTTCT
This sequence comes from Streptococcus sp. HMSC065H07, assembly GCF_001837325.1. Taxonomy (NCBI): domain Bacteria; kingdom Bacillati; phylum Bacillota; class Bacilli; order Lactobacillales; family Streptococcaceae; genus Streptococcus; species Streptococcus sp. HMSC065H07. Next base: position 46,637 of record NZ_KV832015.1, on the reverse strand, counting down.
GAGCTGATGGGTGGAAGGCAAATACAATTGAGTTACGTGTTTTCAACGCAATCAAAGCTTTGAAAATAGTAGTAGATGTTGGATTTGTTGTTGGAGTTACCCCACAGATAACACCGACCGGCTCAGCGATAGAGACCAAACCTTGCTCTTTATCTTCAGCAATAACACCGACTGTCTTGTCATTTTTGATGCTATTCCAAATGTATTCAGAAGCATACATATTTTTTATAGCTTTGTCTTCATAAATACCACGACCTGTTTCGTCAACAGCCAATTTTGCAAGATACATGTGTTTATCTAGGGCAGCAATCGCAGCTTGGTGAACAATATGGTCCACTTGCTCCTGTGTAAAGTCAGCCATTTCATTGAGGGCTTCAACCCCCTTTATTGCCAATTCATCAATTACTGTTTGAATATCTTTAGTTTGTTTAATTTCTTTAGTCATATAAAACTCCTTTTAAGCACTTGTTAAAAAAATCACAAGCTTTTGAACAATATTATTATAGCTCTTTATCCAATCTTTGTAAACCCTTACAACGACAAAAAATGATGAAATCCATCCATTTTTGGACAGATTTCATCATTATTACCAAATAATCACACGATCTTCTGGGGCACGCCACATGCCGTCACCTTCTTTGACGTCAAATTCCTTGTGGAATTCGTCGAAGTTTGGTAGTTGAACATTGGTACGGAGTTTTCCTGGTGCGTGGACATCAACACTTGCAAGAAGTTGCATATATTCTGTCCGAGCTTTCATGCGCCAGATGCGAGCAAAGTTGGTGAAGAATTCTTCTGCTGAAAAATCTTCCTCTTTCTTAGCGGCTTCAAGGGCTGCAGCGATGCCTCCTAGATCTGCCACGTTTTCAGAAACGGTCAATTTCCCGTTAATTTTAGCACCGTAAGAGTCTTGGCCTTCAAACTGATCGATGACTTTTTGGGTACGAGCGGTAAAGGCTTCGTAATCTTCTGGCTTCCACCAGTCTTTCAAGCTACCATTCTCATCAAAGGAAGCACCATTGGTATCAAAGGCGTGTGAAATTTCATGAGCAATGACCGCTCCAATTCCACCGTAGTTAGCTGAGGAAGATTGATGAAGGTCATAGAAAGGTGCCTGCAAAATCGCTGCTGGGAAGACGATTTGGTTTTGTTGCGGATCATAGTAGGCATTGACCATATTAGCCGGCATGTGCCATTCACTACGATCGACCGGTTGGTTCCACTTGCTCCAGCTATGGGCAATCGAAATTTCGTAGAGAGTCTGAGCATTTTCAACCAAGGTTTTGCTCTCGTCGATAACCTTCTTGGCATAAGTTTCTGGTAACTTTTCAGGGTAACCGATATGAGGTGTGATGACATTGAGTTTGACAATGGCTTTTTCACGAGTCTCAGAGGCGAGCCAATCTGCTTTTTCCAGACGATCTTTGTAAACCTCAATCATAGTTGCAACTTTATGCTCTACGTCTGCTTTTGCTTCTGGTGAGAATTTTTCACCTGCATACCAGAGTCCAAGCGCTTGGCTATATGGTACTTCTGCTATTGATAAGGCTGCTTTTTCTTTTGGACGAGGTTCTGGAATACCTGCAATCGTACGACTATATTCACCAGCCAAAACACGGATTTCTTCCGTCAAAAATAGAGTCCAAGAAAGAGCTGCGCCGAGTTTCAATGCAGCATGAAGGGTCTCCCAGTTGGCTGCTGAGTAGAATGTTGGTGCGAATTCCTTCCAGTAACGCTCTTCTGGCACGATGATTTTATCTGGAGTTTGTCCGATTACTTCTGTAAAGAAGGCATCGAGTGGCAATTCTGGGACCAAGGCCTTGAAATCCGCCCACTCATAGGGATGGTAGAGTTTGTTGTACTCTGATTTTTCTTCGTTCGACAAGACATATTTGGCCAATTCTGCGTCCCCTGCAATCACTTTATCCAGAATATCTTTGATTTCTTCCTCTGAGAAATCAAATTTAGATAAGAGTTTTTCCATCATTTGACGCCAGATAGCCAGTAATTCTGGGCCTTTTTCGTTGCCTTCTTCATAATAGGTCGTATCTGGCAAGATGAGAGCCGGTGCTTCTCCCCACAAGACATTCATTTGGGCATTCTTAAAGTCTGGCGACACGCTAAATGGCAAGAGATTTGGTTTGCCAGCTAGTTCATAGGTGCCCAACTTGCTGGTATAGTCTTCAAAAGAAGACAGAGCCTTGATTTCATTGATCAAGGGCATGGCTGGAGCCACACCAGCTACTTCTCGTGCATCAAAATCAGCTACCATCTTGTGGTATTTGACAAAGTTTTGCAGAATGCTATCTTCGGGTAATTCTTCTCCCCGTTGCCATTTTCCGGTAATATCCAACATCAAGTTTTCGATATCTCGATCCAAGTCCATAAAGCCACCAGTCGAAGGTTTATCATCTGGAATGACTGCTGTCTCAGCCCATTTCCCATTGACGTATTCATAAAAATCATCTTGTAAGCGTGTCATTACACTTCCTCCATCAACATTAAAAGTGCTTTCATTATAACAAAATTCCCCAGCAAAAGCATTTACTGAGGAAAGTTTGGCTTATTTTACTAAGATTGCTAGGGTTTGATAAGGCTTAAGACTTACCTTTTCAGCAAGCTCCGCATCGTCATAGTTGGACAAGAGCACGCGCCCTGCTTGGTATTCTTCTGGAATCTCCACTTCAGCTTCACTTCCATAGAAATTATTGAGCACCAAGAGTTTTTGACCGTCTAAGTGGCGTTCAAAGGCGTAGACCTGCTTGCTATCTTCAAGTGCTGGCTGATAGCTTCCTTCTGAAATGATAGGCATTTCTTTGCGCAAGCGAATCAATTCTTTATAGAATTTAAAGATTGGTCCATCGATTTCATTTTCAACGTTGATGTCTTTATAAGATTTACCAACTTTCAACCATGGAGTGCCTGTTGAAAAACCTGCATTTAGAGAAGCATCCCATTGCATGGGCGTACGAGAATTATCACGTGACTTAGCTTGGATAATCTTGAAGGCTTGCTCAGGAGATTTACCTTGGTCCAAGAGCATTTGATAAGCATTGATGGATTCCACATCCACGTAATCTGCCATCGAGTCATACTCTGGATCGATCATCCCGATTTCTTCACCCATGTAGATGTATGGTGTTCCACGTGACAAGTGGATGCTAGCTGCGAGCATGGTAGCCCCTTCATTACGGAAATTCTTAATATCCACAAAGCGATTCAAGGCACGAGGTTGGTCGTGGTTATTCCAAAAGAGGGCACTCCATCCACCACGATCACTCATTTCCTTGCCCCAGGTGTGGTAGAGGCGCTTGAGCTCTTCAAAATCAAAGGGAGCAATGGTCCATTTTTGTCCATCTTCATAGTCCACTTTTAAATGGTGGAAGTTAAAGGCCATAGACAACTCCTGACGTTCCGGTGCCGAATAAAGAACACAGTTATCAATGGTTGTTGAAGACATCTCTCCGACCGTCATAAAACTATCGTCAGAACCAAAGGTCGCTTCATTCATCATGTGAAGATAATCATGCACGATTGGTTTATCCGTATAAGCCGGTTTCCCTTCATTTTCTGGACAATCTACTAAAACTTCGTCCTTTTCTCAAGTTATTAGCCATGAACAAGTGAACTTCCCTGTATCTGACTTAACCAGTTACCAAGAGCTCATAGAACAACAAGGCATTAAATCACAAACCAACGTTATCTCTCTAGATAAAATCATCGTTGACACCAATCTCTCAGAAAAAACTGGATTTTCAAGAAGCCAACAGGTTTGGCGTCTTATTCGGCAAAGAGTCGTTGATGGCTGTGCCTCTGTCGTTGATATTGATTACCTGGATGCGAGGCTTATGCCTCAACTCAACCGTGGCATCGCTGAGAACTCCATCTATGATTACCTTGAGAATCAGCTCCACCTTAGCATTTCTCATGCCTTTAAAGAAATCACAATTGACAACACTACCGAGCAAGACAAAATCCTCATCGATATCGGTAAAGATCACCACGTCGTCTGCATACGCTCAAAAGTTTATCTGAATAATGGAAATCAGTTTCAGTTCACCGAAAGTCGCCACAAACTTGAAAAATTCAAATTTGTTGATTATGCCAAGCGCCATCATTAAAAGAAAGGGCTCTGCTAACAGAAAAAGTATCGGACACTCTTGTCCGATACTTTTTAGTTTTTACGAATAGAATCTGCTAGATACTCCGCACGAGCGCCACCAATTAACTTAGGACGACTAGCCAAAGCAGTCACATGGGCACCGCCTAATTCTGGAATAATCGGACGAAGAGGAACTTGGACCCTCTTCACATGCATACCAATAGAGGTATCCCCAATATCAATACCAGCCTGAGCGACAATTTCCTCCACCTCAACAGGATCCTTCATATAGTCGAAAGCAGCCAGCTGACCACTTCCCCCAGCGTGCAAGGTCGGAAGAACATTGACAATTTCCAAATCTTTAGCCAGGGCGAGCTCACGCTCAACAACCAAAGCACGATTCAAATGTTCACAGCCCTGAACAGCCAAGTAAATCCCTTTAGGTTCCAAAACCTCAAGAATAGTTTTCACAATTCGTTGACCAATTTCACGGCTAGAGGCTTTGCCGATAGTCCCACCAGCAACCTCACTGGAAGACAATCCCAAGACAAAGATAGCTCCTCTCCCAATAGCTGAACGTTCAACAATATCTTCTACAAGCACACGTGTCTTCTCTTCTAAATCTAGCAACATCACAACAGCCCTCCTTTAGACAACAGCTGTATTCAGGATTCGCACAATAAGATAGTACAGAATCACAAAAAAGACAAGGAAAAATCCCCCTAATAATAATAACTGCCTACGGCGTTTCTTACTTAGGTCCCAGGAGAAACCAAATCCCATCAAAAAAGGACCAACACTATAACTTAGCATAAACCATAAATCTACACGTGCTATATGCCAAAAAGAAGAAATAAAGGCCACCAAACCTATTAAGGATAAGATCCAAGAAAAGTCCCAACGATCTGGTTTAGCAAAAGCCAAGCCTATTAAGAAGCAGCCCAAGGCAGGCATGATAATAAATGATAGGGTCATAAAATAAAACATGCCATTATTATAGCATGTTTTACAGTTTCATGTTAGTGGCGGTTAATAACACCATAAGCAATAGTGAATGCAATAGCAGCAATACCTACAACGATTGCCATGATAGCCCAAAAAATAGTCATCGCACGGCGTCCCTTACGATTGTTGAAAGGAAGTCCCCAACCAACCATGATAACACCTAGCAATCCAAGCCAGATTTTATAAGTGATAACAATCGCCGAATCAAAATAGGCAAAAGCAACCAAACCTAAACCTAGCAAAGAAATCAAATAAGACCATTTACCCTTAAAAAATGAAGGCAAGGCCCAACCAAATAACACTAAACCTAGTAGAGCAAGAGCTCCACCACCAAAAAATACAGGTACAATATAATTATCAAACATATTCATATTATAGCATATCTTAAAAAGTTAGGAAATAGAATCTATCAACCAAAGCCATATCTACTCTTTAAAATTTGTTCACTCCCAATCACAGATTAATTGGCAGATACTAACTATTTATTTGGGTACAAAAAAACAAGACCCAGAAAGGACCTTGTTTTAATAAGCTAATTAAGCTTTGTTTGCGCTACATCTATAATCAAAACGAACTGAAATTTAGAAATCGGGGGCAAATTTGTGGCAAAACATAAGAAAAAGGCTTGTCCACATTGGACAAACCCTTTATTTTCAAGCTTATATAGTCTAATTAAGCTTTGTTTGCTGAACCGAATACGTCGATACGTTCTTCAACAGCTTCTGTAATAGCTTCGAAACCTGGTTTCAAGAATTTACGTGGGTCGAAGAGTTTCTTCTTATCGTATTCTGCTTCATTTGCTTCGTATTCAGCAACAAATTTACGTGTTGCGTTAGCAAATGCGATTTGACATTCAGTGTTAACGTTAACTTTAGCAACACCAAGTTTGATAGCTGCTTGGATTTGATCGTCAGGAATACCTGATCCACCGTGCAATACGATTGGGAAGTTAGGAACAGCTTCTGTCAATTTTTGCAAGTGGTCAAGGTGAAGCCCGCTCCAGTTTTCTGGGTAAGGACCGTGGATGTTACCGATACCTGCTGCAAGGAAGTCGATACCAGTTGCAACCATAGCTTTAGCATCTTCGATTGGTGCCAATTCACCATCACCGATGATACCATCTTCTTCACCACCGATTGTACCAACTTCAGCTTCAACTGATACACCGTTAGCGTGTGCAAATTCAACAACTTTAGCTGCTTTTTCAAGGTTTTCTTCAACTGGAAGGTGTGAACCGTCAAACATAACTGAAGTGTAACCTACACGGATACATTCCAAAGCATCATTGTAGTGACCGTGGTCAAGGTGAATAGCAACTGGTACAGTGATACCCATTGATTCAACCAATTCTTCGATGAGAACTTTACACAATTTGTAACCACCCATGTACTTAGCTGCACCCATAGAAGTTTGGATAAGTACTGGAGCTTGTTTAGCTTCTGCTGCACGCAAGATAGCTTGAGTCCACTCAAGGTTGTTTGTGTTAAATCCACCAACTGCGTAACCATTATCACGAGCTGCTTGGACAAATTTTTCTGCTGAAACGATTGCCATTATAAAGGCCTCCTATATTTTTTTGGGTTTGAACCCGTTTACAAGTTTATTCTATCACAATTAGACTCAAAAAACTAGCTTTTCTACAATTTGTAAGCGTTTTGATTTTTTAATACAAAAAAACCAGTCATCTGACTGGTTACTCTGCGGAAAGAGGGACTTGAACCCTCACGACCTAAAGCGGTCACAGGATCCTTAGTCCTGCGCGTCTGCCAATTCCGCCATTTCCGCTAACAACATTAGTTATTATATCAAGATTGACAACTCGTGTCAATACTTTTTTTGAAAGTTTTTATAATTTTCTCTTGTCTCTTTCGAAACAACTACTATATAATACCATTTATTGTTTGCTGACGTCAATACTTTTTTGCCTTTTTTTAAATTTTTTAGCAAAAGTTATCTATTATATCTTTTATCAAAGGTTAAGATAAACTCTTATTCAGTTTATCTAATTTCTCTCTAAGGGGAGCTAAGTAGACTTCTTCTCCAAAACCACGCGATTTTAATCCATCCTCAGCACAAGCCAATAACGATTCTGTCAAAGGTAAAATCATTTTGAGATCTGTAGCAGAAATATCTTTTTTCGAAAATAAACGACGAATTCTAGGAAAATCATAGTCAAATGCTTCAAAAAAAGGTGAGTCATTCAAAATATTTTCCAGATTTTCCAAATTGACTAAAAGACCAAGGTGAAAGGCTGCTGGTGCAAAGGTTGATGAGAAAGGTTGGGTACAAACACTGCGAAACTCAATCGTCCCTCGTGTCGTTAAATCTTGGAATTGATAAGAACGGTGAGTCTTAAAATCTTCCTCACTTGGCTCAATAGTGGTTACTTCGCCATGAATAGAGTGTGCCTTGACAGATGACGTACTTAGATAGTCTTTAGCACGTATTGGTTCAAAATAGTAGGTTTCATCACCACGCTTAGCAGTAAAAATGGCTGTCTCAGACAAGTAAGAAAAATAGTCATCTTCGCTCTTAAACACCTTGGGAAATACCCCTGCATTTTCCTCAAACACACCATGCATGGAATTCTCCCAGAAAACATCACGAGAAAGCGCTAAATCCCAATCTGAGCCCCAAAATTCAGAGTTTGCCAATAATACTGCTTTGGGTCCCTCTATTTGATTAAAAGCATTTAAAACCCTTAAATAGGACGTTTTTGAAACATCTAACTGTACCTGACTCCCACAGATGAAAGAACCATATTCTGGATAATCATGAAAGAAAGTATCGTTCTTTGCTTTAGATAACTCGAGAAAATCCATAAGCATCTCATAACGAGGAGATTTAACAGGTCTGTTGTCATTTTTTACCCAGTTTGGATTCACTCCCCAACCTTGCAACTCATGATTATGATTCTGCAGATAAGGTTGGATTATACCAAGGTAAGTATCCAAACGTTCCTCAACCTCAGAGATTCTTTCAGCCTTTGCAAAAGCAAACTCAATCGTATTGTAGGAGACTTCAAAAAGAATCATATCTCCAGAAGCTTTATCAATAAGCTGAATAGGATTGTTATCAGAATCATACTTATCAGCTTGAAAATCAAAATTATCTAAGAGATAGACTAGTAACTGTTTTGTAAGAGAGACATCTGTAGCATTACCACTCAAATTAACAACTGGGTATTCCAACTCAATCCCCACAAATAATTCCGGTTGCTCCTTAATTGGCTCATAATACCTTTGCTTAAGCAGTTCCTTGGCTGTTGTCAAAATAATGTCCCCCTTTTTGAAATAAGCTTATTTCATTATATCAAAATATTCAGACGATTTATAGCCCAAAAAAACGCCTGCTTACGAAAAATAACAGTATTACCTTTCGTAAACAAGCGTTACATGCTTATTTATTCCCATTTTTATGATGAGTGTTCCCGCTAGGCGTATGCCTAGCGGTAGACCAGAGCTAGACTAAGAAAAGCTAAGCTATTCCATCATCATAACACTCAACAAAATTGATAAAAATTAAACAAGTTCGATGATTGCCATTGGGGCAGCATCGCCACGACGTGGTTCTGTTTTAAGGATACGAGTGTATCCACCGTTACGTTCAGCATAACGAGGTGCGATTTCTGAGAAAAGTTTTTGAAGAGCAGTTGTTGATGTATATTTATCAGTTGCTTCATCATAGCTTTCAGATGCAATTTCGTTACGTACAAATGCAGCTGCTTGACGACGTGCGTGCAAATCACCACGTTTACCAAGAGTGATCATTTTTTCAACTGTTTTACGGATTTCTTTAGCACGTGCTTCAGTTGTAACGATTGCTTCGTTAATGATAAGATCTGTAGTCAAATCACGAAGAACCGCTTTACGCTGTGAGCTTGTGCGTCCAAGTTTACGGTAAGCCATGTTATCCTCCTATATTATTATTTATCATTTTTGAGTCCAAGTCCAAGATCAGCCAACTTAACTTTGACTTCTTCAAGAGATTTACGACCTAGGTTACGGACTTTCATCATTTCAGGCTCAGTTTTTTCTGTCAAATCATGGACGGTATTAATACCGGCACGTTTCAAACAGTTATATGAGCGTACAGACAAATCAAGTTCTTCGATGGTACGGTCAAGCACCTTTTCATCGTTCACTTTTTCAGTTTCTTTCATTACATCAGTAGCTTTAGCAACATCAGTAAGGTCAGTAAACAAGTTCAAGTGTTCAATCAAAACGCGAGCCGAGAGACCGAGGGCATCTTCAGGGATGATTGTTCCGTTTGTCATGATTTCGATTGTCAATTTATCAAAACCATCGTTGCTACCTACACGGGCAGGTTCAACTTGATAATTGACTTTTTTCACTGGTGTGTAGATTGAATCTACAGCCAATGTTCCCACTGGTGCATCATCTTTCTTGTTTTCATCTGCTGGAACATAACCACGGTTTGTAGCTACTGTCATAGTCGCTTTCAAAGAAGCTCCTTCAGCGATAGTGAAAAGATAATGATCAGGGTTAACAATTTCAATGTCGCTATCAGTCAAGATATCTCCAGCAGTAACTTCAGCTGGACCTTGAACATCAAGTTCAATTGTTTTTTCGTCTTCGACGTAAGATTTTACAGCAAGTCCTTTAATATTAAGGATAATTTGCATCACGTCTTCACGGACGCCTGGTACGGTATCAAATTCGTGGAGTACTCCATCAATCTTAATTGATGTTACGGCAGCACCTGGAAGTGATGACAAAAGTACACGACGAAGAGAGTTACCCAAAGTTGTACCATAACCACGTTCTAGTGGTTCGATGACAAATTTGCCGTAATCTTTATTTTCATCAATTTTTGTTATTATTGGTTTTTCAAACTCAATCATTTATTATACTCCCTCGAAACGAACCTTGTGTACTATTGTTATTAAAGATTACACACGACGACGTTTTGGAGGACGACAACCATTATGTGGTACAGGTGTTACATCACGGATTGCTGTTACTTCAAGACCTGCAGCAGCAAGAGCACGGATAGCAGACTCACGACCTGAACCAGGACCTTTAACAGTTACTTCAACTGTTTTAAGACCATGTTCTTGTGCAGATTTAGCAGCAGCTTCTGAAGCCATTTGTGCAGCAAATGGTGTAGATTTACGAGAACCTTTGAAACCAAGAGCACCAGCTGATGACCATGCTACAGCGTTACCATGCACATCTGTAATCATAACAATAGTGTTATTGAAAGTAGCGTGAATGTGAGCAATACCAGATTCGATATTCTTTTTCACACGACGTTTACGTGTTGGTTTAGCCAATGTTTTTACCTCCTATTTTATTTTAATTATTTTTTCTTACCTGCAATCGCAACAGCTTTACCTTTACGAGTGCGGGCATTGTTTTTAGTGTTTTGTCCACGGACAGGAAGTCCACGACGGTGACGGATACCACGGTATGAACCGATTTCCATCAAACGTTTGATGTTAAGGTTAACTTCACGACGAAGGTCACCTTCAACTTTGATTGCATCCACTTCGCGACGGATAGCGTCTTCTTGATCATTTGTCAAATCTTTAACGCGGATGTCTTCAGAAACGCCTGCAGCAGCCAAGATTTTCTTAGATGTTGCAAGTCCGATACCGTATACGTAAGTAAGTGAAATTACTACACGTTTATCGTTTGGAATGTCAACTCCAGCAATACGAGCCATGATTTCTCCTTTCTATATTATCCTTGACGTTGTTTGTGTTTTGGATTTGTTGGACAAATTACCATAACACGACCGTTACGACGAATAACTTTACAGTATTCGCAAATTGGTTTAACCGATGGTCTTACCTTCATGTTTCAATCCCTCCAATTATTTCGATTATTTAAAGCGGTATGTGATGCGTCCACGTGTCAAATCATAAGGACTCATTTCAACAGTCACACGGTCACCGACCAAAATACGAATGTAGTTTTTACGGATTTTACCAGAAACTGTCGCCAAAATTTGGTGTCCATTTTCCAATTCAACAGTAAACATAGCATTAGGCATAGTTTCTACAACTTTACCTTCAATTTCAATCACGTCTTCTTTTGCCACGCAAAAGTACCCCCTAAAATTTCGATTTGATTTCCTCTGAGCACAGAGGTAACAATTATAAGTCAGACTAAAGTATTATAACATGCTTAAGTCTGATACGCAAGTAAGATTATATAATTATTTAATTGCTGCAATCGCTTTTTTAACATCAGCGAATACATCGTCGATATCTTGGTTACCTTGAATATCAGATACAAGACCAAGCTCACGGTAATGTGCAATAATTGGCTCACCTTGAGCAATATTCACATCCAAGCGGCGTTTCACTGTTTCTGGTTTGTCATCTTCACGTTGGTAATAGTCTTCTTCCTTGTAGTCAGCTGGTGGGTTGAATACTTTATGGTAAGTTTCACCTGTTTCGCGGTGAATAATACGACCACTCAAGCGTTCAAGAAGGCAAGATGGATCCACTTCGATATTGATTACTCCATCAAGCTCCAAACCAAGATCAACCAAGATTTGATCCAAGGCATGAGCTTGTTCGATTGTGCGAGGAAAACCATCCAAAAGGAATCCTTTTTCCTTAATGTCGTCTTGAGCCAAACGCTCTTTAACGATTCCGTTTGTTACTTCATCTGGTACCAATTCACCTTTATCGATGAATGATTTGGCCAAAACACCCATTTCAGTTTGGTTAGCCATAGCAGCACGGAACATATCACCAGTTGAGATGTGAGCTACACCAAATTCTTCAACAATTTTTGCAGCTTGAGTCCCTTTACCAGCACCTGGTAGACCCATAATTAAAAGATTCATCTTACGAACTCCTTATTTTTGTTTTCAAATAACTCTATCAAGGTTTTAACACATTGGTAGAGTTATCAAAAAACAAAAGAGAAGGGACAGAAAGTAACCTTTCTTTCCCTCTCAATTGTTCATGAGAAGACTTAGTCTTCAAGATTCATAAACCCAACGTACTGACGTTTCAATAGGTAACCTTCGAGTTGTTTCATACCTTCGATACCAGTTGAAATCAAGATCAAGAGAGATGTACCACCAAGCGCGATTGAGCTTGTAAGGTGCATAAACTGTTGAGCCGCAATTGGAGCCAATGAAATAAACGCGAGAAATACAGCCCCGATTGTTGCCAATCTCTTAAGCAATGAAGACATGTACTTTTCAGTCTCACGACCTGGACGAACACTAGGAATGTAAGACCCATTCTTTTGAAGATTTTCAGCAGTTTTTTCAGGATTTACTTGGACAAATGTGTAGAAGAATGAGAACAAGATAATCAATATCGCGTAAGTGATCATTCCACTAGGTGTATTATACGAGAGTAGTCCTTGTAAGTGAGATAACCATGTAACCTTCGAGAAGAATGGAAGAATAGTACTAGGAATTGTTGTAATCGAGCTAGCAAAGATAACGGGAATAACACCAGCTGGATTTACTTTCAATGGAAGATAAGAACTCGTTGGAGCCCCTTGAACCAATTTAGTATATTGAATTGGAATTTGATATTCTGCCTGTTGAACAAATGTCGTAAAGAAGACAATCGCCAAACCTACCACAATTAGCAAAGCAACTATGATATATGAACGAGTTAATTCGTCAGCACGAACATTGACAAAGAAATCCTCGTAAATTGTTGAGAACATTTTTGGAATAGAAGCAATGATCCCTGAAAAGATAATCATTGACACACCATTACCAAAACCTTTATCAGTGATTTGTTCACCAAGCCATGTCACAATTATGCTACCAGCAGTTAGAATTGTCCCAATCAATAGGTAGGTTGAAACATTTGGTGTTTTAACCAATGAAATTGATGAGAGAGTATTAAAACTTGCTGTAATACCAATCGATTGAACAAAGGCTAAAACAAGAGTAATATAGCGAGTCGCTTGGTTCAATTTACGACGACCAACTTCCCCTTGTTTGCCCCACTCCACAAATTTCGGATAGATATCCATCTGCAAAAGTTGGACAATGATTGATGCTGTAATGTAAGGACTAACCCCCATCGAGAAGATAGAGAAGTTATTCATGGCATTACCAGACACCAAGTTAAGCATGTTCAAGAAAGGTAAATCACTTAATTGTTTCAAACTTTCCGCATTGATACCAGGAACTGTTACATGAGTCCCTACACGAAAAACGAAAATAATGAAGATTGTAAATAAAATCTTATTACGAACGTTTTTGACTTTCAATGCGTCTTTTAATAGTTTAAAGAACATAATGAGTTACCCCTCATTAGATGACTTCGATTGAACCACCTTTAGCAGTGATAGCTGCTTCAGCAGATTTTGAGAATTTAGCTGCTTTAACAGTCAATTTCTTAGTCAATTCACCGTTACCAAGAACTTTAACGCCTGATTTTTCAGCACGAACGATTCCAGCTTCTTTAAGAACTGCTGGAGTTACTTCTGTACCATCTTCAAAGACGTTCAATTGATCAAGGTTTACAAGTGCGTATTCTTTAGCGTTGATGTTAGTGAATCCACGTTTTGGAAGACGACGGAACAATGGAGTTTGTCCACCTTCAAATCCTGGACGTACGCCACCACCGCTACGAGCTTTTTGACCTTTTTGACCACGGCCTGAAGTTTTACCGTTACCAGATGAAGTACCACGACCTACACGGTTACGGACTTTACGAGAACCTTCAGCAGGTTTCAATTCATGAAGTTTCATTATTATTTTCTCCTCTTTTTGTAAAATGCTAGCGCCTCTAACCAAGTAAGGTAGCTTAATTAGAAACTCGCCTATACATGAAATTCAGTTTAAGTCGCAAGGGAACCCTCACGACTTAAATCAATTTTTATTTAACGTCTTCTACAGTTACCAAGTGAGATACTGCGTTGACCATACCACGGATAGCAGCGTTGTCTTCTTTAACAACTGAGCTATTCAATTTACCAAGTCCAAGAGCAACAACTGTTTTACGTTGTTCTGGTTTGCGTCCGATTGGAGACTTAGTCAAAGTAATTTTAATTTGAGCCATTGTTATCTCCTTTCTTATGCCAAGTCAGATACTGAGATGCCACGAAGAGCCGCAACTTCTTCAGCACGTTTAAGTTGTTTCAATCCTTCAACAGTCGCACGAACGATGTTGATTGGAGTGTTTGAACCGAGTGATTTAGATGTTACATCAGCAACACCAGCCAATTCGATGACGGCACGAACTGCACCACCAGCGGCAACCCCAGCCCCTTCAACAGCTGGTTTCAACAATACTTTCGCTCCACCAAATTCTGAACGAACTTCGTGAGGAATAGTTGTACCAACCATAGGAACTTCGATAAGGTTTTTCTTAGCTGCTTCAACTGCTTTACGGATAGCTTCTGGAACCTCTTGAGATTTACCAGTACCAAATCCTACGCGACCATTACGGTCACCAACAACAACAAGAGCAGCAAAACGCATGTTGCGTCCACCTTTTACAACTTTAGTAACACGGTTGATAGCAACTACGCGTTCTTCAAGTTCTACTGCATTATCTTTAAATGCCATTATTAAGTGTCCTCCCTATTAGAATTTCAATCCGTTTTCACGAGCTGAGTCAGCCAAAGCTTTAACACGTCCGTGATAGAGATATCCACCGCGGTCAAACACCACTTCAGAAATACCTTTAGCTACTGCGCGTTCAGCAACAAGTTTACCGACAACAACGGCTTGTTCTGTTTTAGTTCCTTTAGAAACTTCTTTATCAAGAGTTGATGCACTTGCGAGCGTTACACCCGCTACGTCATCAATAACTTGAGCGTAGATGCCTGTATTAGAACGGAAAATGTTCAAACGTGGGCGATCAGCAGTTCCAGAGAGTTTTCCGCGAACGCGACGGTGGCGTTTTTGGCGGAGTTTGTTTTTATCTGGTTTCGAAATCACAATTTTCACCTCTTAATTATAATGCTTGCTCATGAGAGCTTTTGGTAAAGAGACAATCCAAAAAGAATTGCCACAAGGATAAAATCCTATTATTTACCAGTTTTACCTTCTTTACGACGTACGTATTCACCAACGTAACGGATACCTTTACCTTTGTAAGGTTCTGGTGAACGAAGGCTACGGATATAAGCAGCTGTTTGACCAACAACTTCTTTGTTAATACCACTTACAACGATTGAAGTTGCAGATGGTACTTCAAAAGTAATACCTTCTGGAGCTTCAACTTCGTCTTGGTGAGATTTACCAACTGAAAGAACAAGTTTTGTTCCTTGGAGTTGCGCACGATATCCGACACCGCGCATTTCAAGTTCTTTTTTGAAACCTTCAGAAACACCAACAACCATGTTGTTCAAGTTTGCACGTGAAGTACCGTGGATTGTTTTGTTTTCTTTTGAGTCGTTTGGACGGTGAAGTGTAACTTCGTTGCCTTCAACTTTGATTTCAATGTTTTTGTTAAACTCACGAGTGAGTTCGCCTTTAGGTCCTTTAACAGTAACAACGTTATCGTTGTTTGTTACTTCAACACCAGCAGGCAAAGTAATAACTTTATTACCAATACGTGACATAGTATTTAATTCTCCTGTTAGATTATCAAGCCACAAAGTGACTAGTTTTCACGGGGATGAGTCTCATCGAATATAATCAACGAAACTCGCACAAATCATTTGAAATAAGTGCTTAGGATCAGCTTCTTACCAAACGTAAGCGATAACTTCTCCACCAACGTTCTTTTGACGAGCTTCTTTGTCAGTCAAAAGACCTTCTGAAGTAGAGATGATCGCGATTCCAAGTCCGTTAAGAACTTTAGGAACATCTTCACGTTTAGAGTAAACACGAAGACCTGGTTTTGAGATACGTTTCAAGTTAGTGATAACACGTTCACCGTTTTGTCCGTATTTCAAGAATACGCGGATGATACCTTGTTTGTCATCTTCGATAACTTCAACGTTTTTTACGAAACCTTCACGTTTAAGGATTTCAGCGATACCTTTTTTAATGTTTGATGCAGGTACTTCAAGTACTTCGTGTTTAGCTTGGTTAGCGTTACGAATACGTGTCAAGAAATCTGCAATTGGGTCAGTCATAACCATTTTATATTTTCTCCTCTTACTAGTAGTTTGAATAATTCACTTGCTAGTTAATGATTGAGCTAGGCTCAGATTGTGTTTAATACATTCAAATTAGATAAAACTAACTTGAATATATCATGTTTTTACCAAGAAGCTTTGGTAACACCTGGAATTTGACCTTTGTAAGCCAATTCACGGAAGCAAACACGGCAAAGTTTAAATTTGCGATAAACTGAGTGTGGACGTCCACAACGTTCGCAACGAGTGTAAGCTTGCGTAGAGAACTTCGCAGGGCGTTTGTTCTTAGCAATCATTGATTTTTTAGCCAATTTATTTACCTCCTAGATTATTTTGCAAAAGGCATTCCAAGGCCTTTAAGCAATTCACGACCTTCTTCGTCAGTGTTAGCAGTAGTTACGATAACGATATCCATACCACGTACTTTATCAACATCGTCGAAGTTGATTTCTGGGAAGATAAGTTGTTCTTTAACACCAAGTGTGTAGTTACCACGTCCATCAAATGATTTAGTTGGAACACCATGGAAGTCACGAACACGTGGAAGTGATACTGATACCAATTTATCCAAGAATTCGTACATGCGTTCACCACGAAGGGTAACTTTAGCACCGATCGCTACACCTTCACGAAGACGGAAGCCAGCGATTGATTTCTTAGCTTTAGTAATCAATGGTTTTTGACCTGAAATAAGTGCCAACTCAGCAGCAGCTTTTTCAAGAGTTTTAGCGTTGTTTACAGCTTCACCAACACCCATGTTGATAACGATTTTATCAACTTTTGGCACAGCCATAACTGAAGAATAGTTAAATTTTTCAGTCAAAGCTGGAATTACTTCGTTAGTGTATTTTTCTTTAAGACGGTTAGCCATTTAATACTTTCTCCTTTCCTTCGTGATTAGTCAAGCACTTCGCCTGATTTTTTGTTGTAACGAACTTTTTTGCCGTCAACAACTTTGTAACCTACACGTCCAGCTACACCGTTCTTGTCAAGAACTTGAACGTTTGAAGCGTGGATTGGTGCTTCTTTTTCCACGATAGCACCTTGAGGGTTTTCAGCTGATGGTTTTTGGTGTTTTTTGATGATTGCAACACCTTCAACAACAACTTTGTTTACTTTTGGAAGAGCTTTAAGAACTACTGCTTCAGTTCCTTTGTCTTTACCAGCAATAACGCGAACTTTATCGCCTTTTTTTACAAACATTTGAGTATTTCTCCTATTATTTCTTACGCCCTAATGGGCACCCTGAATATATCAGGGGACTAAGTTTGTGTTAATTCAGATTAAAGTACTTCTGGCGCCAAAGATACGATACGCATGTATCCACCTTCACGCAATTCACGTGCAACAGGGCCAAAGATACGAGTTCCACGAGGAGTTTTGTCATCGCGGATGATTACTGCAGCGTTGTCATCAAACTTGATGTATGAACCGTCTGGACGGCGTGCACCAGTTTTTGTACGAACGATAACAGCTTTAACAACATCACCTTTTTTAACAGCTCCACCTGGTGTAGCTTGTTTAACAGTTGCAACGATAACGTCGCCGATGTTAGCGAATTTACGTCCTGAACCACCAAGAACTTTGATAGTCAAGATTTCACGAGCACCGCTATTATCAGCAACTTTTAAGCGACTTTCTTGTTGAATCATTTCAATTGTCTCCTTTTAGTTTTATTAGATAATAACAGCTTCTTCCACAACTTCTACAAGACGGAAGCGTTTTGTAGCTGAAAGTGGGCGAGTTTCCATGATACGAACGATATCGCCTTCTTTAGCAACGTTGTTTTCATCATGTGCTTTGTATTTTTTAGAATAGTTGATACGTTTACCATAGACTGGGTGGTTACGTTTAGTTTCAACTACAACTGTGATTGTTTTATCCATCTTGTCAGATACTACGCGTCCAACAAGGGTTTTACGTTGATTACGTTCCATTATTAGAATTGCTCCTTTCCCAATCTATTATTTGATTTCAGATTGCACAGTTTTAACACGTGCAATTTGTTTTTTCACTTCGTTCAAACGGGCAGTTTGATCAAGTTGACCTGCTGCAGCTTGGAAACGAAGGTCGAAAAGTTCTTTCTTAAGTTCGTTTTCTTTTTTAGCAAGCTCTTCTTGAGACAAGCCACGAAGCTCAGCAACAAACTTTTTGATTTCTTCAAGTTTCATGTCTTCTCCTTATTCTGCTTCACGTTTCACGAATTTACATTTAACTGGCAATTTGTGGCTAGCAAGACGAAGCGCTTCACGTGCAACTTCTTCAGAAACACCTGCGATTTCGAACATTACTTTACCACGTTTAACTGGTGCTACCCAACCTTCAGGTGCCCCTTTACCAGAACCCATACGTACACCGATAGCTTTAGCAGTGTATGATTTGTGTGGGAAGATCTTGATCCAAACCTTACCACCACGTTTCATGTAACGAGTCATGGCAATACGAGCAGCCTCGATTTGACGGTTTGTAATCCAGTGGCTAGTTGTAGCTTGAAGACCGTATTCACCGAATGATACTTCTTTACCACCTTTAGCCTCACCGCGCATTTTTCCACGGAATTCACGACGGTGTTTAACACGTTTAGGTACTAACATTTGTTATTTGCCTCCTTTAGTGTTTTTACGAGCTGGAAGAACTTCTCCACGGTAGATCCAAACTTTAACACCAAGTTTACCGTAAGTTGTGTCAGCTTCTTCCCAAGCGTAATCGATATCAGCGCGAAGTGTGTGAAGTGGAACTGTACCTTCAGAGTATCCTTCTGCACGGGCGATATCTGCACCGTTCAAACGACCTGATACTTGAGTTTTGATTCCTTTAGCTCCAGCACGCATTGCACGTTGGATAGCTTGTTTTTGTGCACGACGGAAAGCAACACGTTGCTCAAGTTGACGAGCAATTGTTTCACCAACAAGGTGAGCGTCCAAATCAGGTTTCTTGATTTCAACGATGTTGATGTGTACTTGTTTTCCAGTCAATTTGTTAAGTTGAGCGCGAAGAGCGTCAACGTTTGATCCACCTTTACCGATAACCATACCTGGTTTAGCAGTGTGAAGTGAAACAATAACTTTGTTTACAGCACGTTCGATTTCAATAGTTGAAACTGAAGCGTCTGCAAGTTCTTTTTGAATGAATTTGCGGATTGCCAAATCTTCGTGAAGGTAATCTGCGTATTCTTTTTCAGCATACCATTTCGCATCCCAGTCACGGATGATCCCGACACGCATACCAATTGGATGTACTTTTTGACCCACGAGTTTACCTCCTTATTTTTCTGACACAACTACAGTTACGTGAGTTGTGCGTTTGTTGATTGGTGAAGCTGAACCTTTCGCACGTGGACGGAAACGTTTCATTGTTGGTCCTTCGTTTGCGAATGTTTCAGATACTACCAAGTTAGCTTTTTCCAAACCAAAGTTGTTTTCTGCGTTAGCGATAGCAGAGTTAAGAGTTTTCTCAACAATGCGAGCTGCTTTGTTTGGAGTGAATTTCAAGATTGCGATTGCATCAGCAACGTTCTTACCACGGATAAGATCAAGAACAAGACGTGTTTTACGAGGTGAAACACGCACTGTACGAGCCATTGCTTTAGCTGAAGTAATTTCTGCCATTGTGTCCTCCTCCTATTAACGACGTGTTTTCTTATCGTCAGCTGCGTGACCTTTGTAAGTACGAGTTGGTGCAAATTCACCAAGTTTGTGACCTACCATGTCTTCTTGGATGTAAACAGGAACGTGTTTACGTCCATCATAAACTGCGATAGTGTATCCGATGAAACTTGGGAAAATCGTTGAACGACGTGACCAAGTTTTAATTACTTTTTTCTTTTCGTCATTTGCTTGAGCTTCAACTTTTTTCATCAAATGCTCATCGACGAAAGGTCCTTTTTTAAGACTACGTCCCATTTTGTAGTTTTCTCCTTTAAATTGAATGTACCACAGCGGCTTGCACTAAGAAGTGCTACCGAGTTGGCGGATGTTATGTGCTAAGCGACTAAATTATTTTTCGTTACGACGACGAACGATAAGTTTGTCAGATTTAGCTTTCTTGTTACGAGTTTTAAGACCAAGCGCAGGTTTACCCCATGGAGTAGATGGCGCTTTACGTCCAACTGGTGCCTTACCTTCACCACCACCGTGTGGGTGATCGTTAGGGTTCATTACAGAACCACGAACTGTTGGGCGAATACCTTTCCAGCGATTACGGCCGGCTTTACCAAGGTTGATAAGTGATTGTTGTTCGTTACCTACAGTACCGATAGTTGCACGACATGTACCAAGAACCATACGAACTTCGCCTGATTGAAGACGAACAAGTACGTATTTACCTTCTTGACCCAAAACTTGAGCAGAAGCACCAGCGGCACGGATAAGTTCAGCACCTTTACCTGGTTGAAGCTCAATGTTGTGGATAACTGTACCAACTGGGATGTTTGCAAGTGGAAGAGCGTTACCAATCTTGATATCCGCATCTGGACCTGAAACAATACGTTGACCTACTTCAAGACCTTTAGGTGCGATGATGTAAGCTTTAACCCCGTCAGTGTAGTGTACAAGAGCGATGTTTGCAGTACGGTTTGGATCATACTCAATTGTTTTAACAACTGCTTCAACGCCATCTTTGTTACGTTTGAAGTCAATCAAACGGTAGTGACGTTTGTGTCCGCCACCTTGGTGACGTACAGTGATACGACCGTTGTTGTTACGACCAGCTTTGTTCTTAAGAGAAACAAGCAATGATTTTTCAGGAGTGCTTGTAGTGATTTCTGCGAAATCCAAAGAAGTCATGTTACGACGGCCATTTGTCGTTGGTTTATAAACTTTAATACCCACGTTAATTTCTCCTTTGATTATTCAGCTTCAGCTGCAAACAACTCGATTGCTTTAGAATCAGCTGTAAGAGTGATGATAGCTTTTTTAGTTTTTGAAGTGAAACCAGTGTAACGTCCAACACGTTTTTGTTTTGGTTTAACAGTTACAGTGTTCACGCTAGCAACTTTAACACCTTCAAATGCAGCTTCAACTGCTTGTTTGATCAAGAGTTTGTGTGCACGTGTATCAACTTCGAAAGTGTATTTTCCTGCTTCAAGAGCAATCATAGATTTCTCAGTGATAACAGGTTTTTTGATTACGTCATACAAATTCATTATGCAAGAACCTCCTCGATTGATGAGATAGCTTCTTTAGTAACAAGAAGTTTATCTGCGTTTACGATGTCAAGTACACTTGCAGTTGCAGGAGTTGCAACAGTTACGTTTGCAAGGTTACGTGCTGAAAGTTCAGCGAATTTGTTTCCTTCTTCAACGATAACAAGTACTTTAGAATCGATGCTAAGAGCTGAAAGAACGTTTGCGAATTCAGCAGTTTTTGGAGCTGCAAATGAAAGAGCTTCAACTGCTACAAATTTATCTTCTGCAACTTTAGCTGAGTAAACAGATTTCAATGCAAGGCGACGAACTTTTTGTGGAAGTTTGTATCCGTAAGAACGTGGAGTTGGTCCGAAGACAACACCACCACCACGCCATTGTGGTGAGCGGATAGAACCTTGACGAGCACGTCCAGTTCCTTTTTGACGCCATGGTTTACGTCCACCACCTGATACTGCTGAACGGTTTTTAACCGCGTGAGTACCTTGGCGAAGGCTAGCACGTTGGCTGATTACGACATCAAATACTACTGATTCGTTTGGTTCGATACCGAAGATAGCGTCGTTAAGTTCAACTGTGCTAACTTCTTTACCAGTTTGGTCAAATAGTTTTACGTTTGCCATTTTTAACTGATTTCTCCTTTCTTATTATTTAGCAGCTTTAACTGCTGATTTGATAGTGATAAGAGATTTCTTAGCACCTGGTACGTTACCTTTGATAAGGATAACGTTTTTCTCTGGGATAACTTGTACAACTTCAAGGTTTTGAATTGTCACACGGTTGCCACCCATACGTCCTGCCAAGTGTTTGTTTTTGAAAACACGGTTAGGCGCAACAGGTCCCATTGAACCTGGACGACGGTGGTAACGAGAACCGTGAGCCATAGGTCCGCGTGATTGACCGTGGCGTTTGATAACACCTTGGAAACCTTTACCTTTTGAAGTACCAGTTACGTCAACAACATCTCCAGCTTCGAATGTGTCAACAGTGATTTCTGATCCAACTTCCAAGCCTTCAATGTTTTTGAATTCACGAATGAAGCGCTTAGGAGCTGTGTTAGCTTTCGCTACGTGGCCTTTGGCAGGTTTGTTGCTCAATACTTCGCGTTTGTCGTCAAAACCAACTTGAACTGCTTCGTAACCGTCTGTTTCAACAGTTTTAACTTGAAGCACAACGTTTGGAGTAGCTTCGATGACAGTAACAGGGATAAATTCACCTGCTTCAGTGAAGATTTGAGTCATTCCCACTTTTTTCCCTAAGATTCCTTTTGTCATGAGAAAATATTTCCTTTACTTTATTGTTTTTTCAAAAAGTTTTTTATGAGCGTTTTTTATGCTCAAAAAAGTTTTTAACGAGCGTTTTTTATGCTCAATGAATCAAGCTTTAAATTAAAGTTTGATTTCTACGTTCACACCACTTGGAAGATCAAGTTTCATCAAAGCGTCAACTGTTTTTTGAGTTGGGTTGATGATGTCGATAAGACGTTTGTGTGTACGCATTTCAAATTGTTCGCGAGAATCTTTATATTTGTGAGTCGCACGAATAATTGTGTAGAGACTACGTTCAGTTGGAAGTGGAACTGGCCCAGCAACTGTCGCACCTGTGCGAGTTGCAGTTTCTACGATTTTTTCAGCCGCTGTATCAAGCGTACGGTGTTCGTAAGCTTTCAAACGGATACGAATTTTTTTGTTTGCCATTTTTTCTCCTCTTTCGTCTATTTAAGATAATAGGCTAGCTCCTCAAGAAAACCAACACGGATTGCGTGGCAGTGCAACCAGGCGTGTCGCAACCTCTTGTATCATAGCTAAGCGCTGTATTTACAGCACCATAATATAATAACAAAAGAACCTACTCATTGCAAGGGATTTTTAAAGTTTTTTTCCTTTTTCTTTATTTTCTTTTTTGACTAAACAAAAAAATCCATCTTCGATGGATTTTTTATCAACTTTCTTGAGTGTAGTCGTACCCCATGTGTTCATAGGCTTTAACCGTTGCAACGCGTCCTGTACGTGTACGCATAATGAATCCTTTTTGAATTAAGTAAGGTTCATACATATCTTCTACCGTTTCTCGCTCTTCTGCAATATTCACCGACAAGGTACCTAGACCAACCGGTCCCCCACCATACATTTCAATCATAGTTCGAAGAATTTTTTGATCGACATAATCTAGTCCTTCATGGTCCACATCCAACATAGTCAACGCCTTGTCTGCAATCTTATCATCAATGATACCATCACCCATGATTTGTGCATAGTCTCTCACGCGCTTAAGTAGGCGGTTAGCAATACGAGGCGTCCCACGGCTACGACGTGCTAGCTCTAGAGCAGCTTCAGGTGTTATAGTCATGTCAAAGATTTCTGAAGTACGTTCAATAATTTCCTTCAAATCTGGTAGCTCATAATATTCCATATGACCATTAATCCCAAAGCGAGCCCTCAATGGATTTGACAACATACCTGCTCGAGTAGTTGCACCTACTAATGTGAACGGTGGTAACTCTAGATGGACACTACGACTTGTTTCGCCTGCACCAATCATGATATCGATGTAGTAATCTTCCATAGCACTATAAAGAACTTCTTCAACTGCCATAGGCATCCGGTGAATCTCATCAATAAATAGGATATCACCTGGCTCCAAGTCATTGAGTATAGCAACTAAATCACCAGCCTTTTCAATTGCTGGCCCAGACGTCTGCTTTAAATTGACGCCCATCTCATTAGCTATCACAAAAGCCATAGTTGTTTTCCCCAAACCTGGAGGACCAAACAAAAGAGTATGATCTAGGGCTTCATCACGAAGTTTAGCTGCCTCTATAAAAATCTTTAATTGGTCTTTAACCTTATCTTGACCAATGTATTCCTTAAAGTACTGTGGACGAAGGGTACGCTCAACATACTCTTCATCTCCTAGTAAATCATTATCTAATATTCTTGCCATAGGCTTATTTTAGCACAAAACAAAAAACGCAGTCAAAATTTGTCCATAAAAAAGAAGACAAGACTTGCCTTCTCTTTTAATTATTTCTTACCACCCTTAACTGGTGCTTTATCAGCTTTCTCTATAGCTTCTTTAATTGTCTTAGTATAGAGTTTAGCACCACGGTTAATTGAGTCGCTATCGGATCCAAAGTGAACCCCATCTGTACCATTCCAGATAGAAATATTTTCTTTAGCCACTTGATACCAGTCAGCAACCGTCACAAAGTCATATTTCTCAGCCATCTCTAACTCATACTTACGTAACTGAAGCAAAGATTGAGCCTCGTTACCAGATTTACTTCCATTATATGGTGTTACAAAGATAATATGGTGACCCTTAGGTAAATTCTTGATGATTTTATTAATAACGCCTTTATAGTCGTCAATCTCATTAACACCACCAGCAATGACAACATCCTTAGCAAGAGCATTACTATCCGCGTAATCTTTAAGCAAATCGTTGATTGTTGATAGGTTACGACTGACTACTGCATCTATAGCGACATTATCAATACTTGATTCCAGCTGATCTTTTGATCTAAGAGCTACGGAGTCCCCTAAAATTGTCACTCCCTTATTCACACCAAATGAAGTAGCCTGACTGTTCTCCGCATTGGTACGAGTTAATTTCATCTTAGTTTGAGCTTGCGACAACCCATTAGCTTCTAAATCTTTCTCAAAGTTCCCTACAGCCGGCGCAAAGAGAGAAATAAGCACTGTAATTAAAGTGAGGCCACTAAATACATAAAGCACAATATGTCGGTACGGCGTCAAGTCTAGGTCTATTCCAAAGAGACTGGCCTTTCTTCCTGCAATAAATGGCTCTATTATATAGTAGGAAAGTGTCGCAAAAACAATTGACAGAATCGTTGTCAGAATGACTGCAATAATATTATTGGTCAATTGACTAAAGATAATATATAGTGGCCAGTGAAAAAGATAGACACTATAGCTGATCTCTGCCAGATAACTAATAAGAGCAGGCTCTGATTTTCCAGGCAATTTCTCATGGAGGACACGGGCAGAGTAAATCATAACAGCCGTGAACAAACTAGCCAAAACAAAACCAAATAGGTAGGTGATGCGTTCCTCAAAATGAAGGACTAAGCCCAACAATACGAGCAAGGCAAAACTCCCTGCCATATAAAGGACTGTCTTTTTCAGAGTCCAAAGACGTATATTTTTCTTGAACCTAGCGGTCGTTTCATACACACCTGAAAGTGTCGCAAAGAGCGAGCCTAGGAAGAATGGATAGGCATGCGTAATTGATGAGAAATATAAGCGAGAAAAACTATCAACAAAGAAAGCACTAATAAACATTGATAAGAAGCTCACCATAAAGCAAGCAAGAGATACCATAAAGACTAGGCCTCTAAATTGATTTTGATGTTTGACACGCTTAGCTAGGAACCAAAGCAAGGCACCCCAAAGAATATAATAGTGAACCTCAATAGCCAGACTCCATGTATGGAGGTAAATATGCTGGTTAAACTGGTTCTCGTAATTTCCTCCAGTCAGAATCTCATAATAGTTAGTTACAAAACCGATAACAGAGGTAATTTGACGTCCAATACCTGCAATAAAATCATTTCGAACCAAGAGTGCCAAAGGGGTACAGATAAGCACCATCAACACAAGTGGTGGTACGATCCGGTAGAAGCGTCGTCGCATAAAACCAAGGTAATCAATGCGATGCGTCCGAGATACCTCATCGATCAAAAGCGCTGTAATCAAATACCCTGAGAAGGTAAAGAAGACATCAACACCGATGAAGCCCCCAGGAAGAATACTTGGGAAGAAATGATAGATCAGAACCAAAAATAGTCCTGTCACACGAATATAAGAAAACCAGTTAATTCTCATCCTTTAAAAATCCCCTGTTTAAATTTTCCTTTGTAGGTAACCTTATTTTCAGTGGTCAATTTTCCTTGGCCATCGGCTTGGCCAGACTTGAACTCACCTTGATAAATCCAACCCTCATGAGATTTGAAGGTTCCTTGACCATTAAAGGAACCATTCTTAAATTCTCCCGTGTAGGTATCACCATTGTCATAGGTCAAAGTTCCTTGACCATTCAAACGGTGGTTCTGCATCTGACCTTTATAGGTAATCTTAGTCCCATCAATCTTGATAGAATGTTGCGTTTTTATAGTCACCAAAAACAAGGACAGGGCGCATAAAATAATAACCCCTACTGTGATACGCTCAAATTGATTTCGGTCAATATCAATATTTTTAAAATCAAAATTCTTTAGTTGTTTAAAATTCATTGTCTATCCTTAATCCATTGTAACCAGTCTCGACAACCTGCAGTTACCAATTTATATGTTTCTTCAAAGTCACCTGTGTACCATGGGTCTGGCACTCCACCAGGTCTGAAAAGCTTGATTTTATCGTCATAATGCCCTGCAGATATCTGTAGAAGATCCTCAACATTTGACTCATCCATTCCCACAACTAGATCAAAGAACTCAAAATCAGCCTGACTAATCTGCTGTGAGCCCTTGGAAGAGTCAAAAGAAATAGCATATTTCCTTAAAATCTTTTGGGTACCTTGATGAACTGGATTTCCATGCTCCCATGAAGATGTCGCGCGACTTTCGATATGCAAAGACTTTTCTTGGTCCAGCTCTTTCATCACAAATTCTGCCATTGGGCTACGACAAATATTCCCCAGACAAACAAATACAATCTTCTTCATTATTCACCTCTTGCCCAAAACTATTAAGAGATAAGCTCACTTATTTTCTTTGTCAAAATTACGAACACACTTTTAAATCATGAAAGTAGGTTCTCATTAATTTTCATTTAATCAATCCATATTATACCGAAAAACTAATCAAATAGAAAGGTTTCTTTCCTAATCATATCGAAAAATTAGTTACCTTTTTTAACAGTTGCAACATTCATATTAATCTATAAGTTTAAGGCGTGAGAAAAGAGAACCTAGTTTCCTAGATTCTCCTTTTATTGGCTTTAGATATTTGACCAAACACTTTCAAGAATGTTTGTTTGTTCACGTCCTGGTCCTACAGAGAAAGTAGAGATACGTACACCTACCAACTCACCAACACGTCGAACATAATTACGAGCATTTTCAGGAAGCTCATCTAAACTACGGCAACCTGTGATGTCTTCTTCCCAACCTGGCAATTCTTCATAGATTGGTTTACAGCGTTTCAATTGCTCAAGACTAGCTGGGTAGTAATCAATACGCTCACCATCAAGATCATAAGCTACACAAATTTTTACAGTGTCAAGACCTGAGAGAACATCGATACAGTTCAAGCTGAGGTTTGTGATACCTGATACACGACGGCTATGGCGCATCACCACTGAGTCAAACCATCCCACACGACGTGGACGTCCAGTTGTTGTTCCATATTCATGACCAACTTCACGGATACGTTCACCTACTTCATCAAATAACTCAGTTGGGAAAGGACCATCACCAACACGACTCGTATAGGCCTTACATACACCTACGACCTTATTGATTTTAGATGGACCAACACCTGAACCGATTGTAACACCACCCGCAACTGGGTTTGATGACGTTACAAATGGGTACGTACCTTGGTCAATATCAAGCATAACCCCTTGAGCTCCTTCAAAGAGGACACGTTTACCTGCATCAAGAGCGTCGTTCAAGATAACAGATGTATCTGTGACGTATTGCTTAATTTGTTGTCCGTAAGCGTAGTATTCTTCAAAAATCTCATCGAATGATAATTCTTCAGCCTCATACATCTTACTGAAAAGACGGTTTTTCTCAGCTAAGTTTGTTTTCAAACGATCAGCAAAGATTTCTTTGTCCAAAAGGTCTGCAATACGGATACCTACACGCGCAGCCTTATCCATATAGGCAGGCCCAATACCTTTGTTAGTTGTACCAATCTTATTATCACCTTTAGCAGCTTCTTGCAGTTGATCAAGTTTAATATGGTACGGCAAGATAACGTGCGCACGGTCAGAAATACGAAGGCTCTCTGTTGACACACCTTCGGCATGAAGATATTCCAACTCTTTGACAAGTGATTTAGGATTGACCACTACACCGTTCCCGATAACAGAGATTTTCTCTGGGAAGAAAATACCTGATGGAATCAAGTGCAATTTAAATTTCTTACCATCGATAACAATCGTGTGACCTGCATTGTCTCCACCTTGATAACGTGCGATCACTTCGGCATCTTGACTTAGGAAATCTGTAATTTTCCCTTTACCTTCATCACCCCACTGGGTACCCACAACAACTACTGATGTCATATTATTTTGATAACGGACAGCTCCACCTTTACGAGGCTGTCCCCACCTTTCTTGAAAAACTTCACGGTGGGAATTTCACCCACAAGTTTCGCGTTACAGTTTATTATAGCAGAAAAAAGGCTATTTGTTCAACGTTGAAAGCGCTTCTTACAAAATATTCTGACAGTTATAGCTAAGATTGCAACTCGTTATTTACAATCTCTTTTTTATCCTTACATCTTATATAGAACTACCAGCTATTTTATGACCAAATAATTCTACTAGTTATTTAACCTGCCTCATATAATGATTTAACTGCCTTTGATTCTTTAAAACAGTCGTCTTGTCAGAATAATTTTTAACAACTGTATGATATTGCTCGACATATTTTTTGGAACGTCCGTCTAATAAAATCCATTTCACAAATGCAAAATCAAATTTTTCATTACAGCCTTCTGCCATGCTAGGACGTGTCTTTCCCCTATATGTTAAATAGCGCCTAAATGCCCGATAGAGACAATTAACTCTGTTAAAGTTGAAATAGACAATACAGTCAGCTTCCCTCATCCGTTCTTCATAAAGACAGGCCGAGTAATTCCCTTCAATAATCCAATCACGTTGTAGCATAAATGTTGATATATCGTCAGTCATTTCATCAACTGTTCGCTCTTGCCAATTTGATGTGAAATGAATTTTATCTAAATGAAGAACCTCACAATTGTAGTGTTGACCTAAAAAGTTTGCCAAAGTTGACTTTCCAGAGCCGCTATAGCCAATGATTGCAATTTTCAACACAGGTCTCCTTTTTCAATTCTGTTTCCTGACTAATATCATAACACAAAGCATATATCTTAGAAGGAATTATCATTTGGAACAACTCTCCTTTGGACAAACAAGCACGTAAAGTTCTGTTTAAAGTGAGTTCTTTCTTAGAAAAATAAAAAAAAAAGAGACCTACAATCAAGTCTCTTTTCGATATTAAACTGCCCCCTACAGGGCTCGAACCTGTGACCCATGGATTAAGAGTCCACTGCTCTACCAACTGAGCTAAGGAGGCTGGATGCTGTATTGGTACCGATGATCCACGGTTTGTATTGAACCCGCGACGTAAAAAAGCAGGTGGGCGACTCGCTACTAACTTCAGTTGCTTCTGGGTGAGCCAGCCTGCACACTGTTAATAGACCTCTGTCTCCCGATAATACAAAAATTAGTCGGTCAACACTTATATGTGGATTCGTATACCACAGCAATTTCTATGTTTTTATAATACCACTTTTGAAAATTATTGCAAGAGGAAAAAACAATTTTTTTGCAATCGTTTTCGTTGATTCCTCTCGTATTACCTAGATAACTTATCAATCCGTTCTTTATTAGCTCCAAGAGCTCTTTCATATTTCCCGGTTTCATTGGGTTGGAAATAATTTACACCTCTTAATTTATCTGGAAGGTATTGTTGCTTGACCCACTTTTCAGGATAAGCATGGGGATACTTGTAATCTTGTGCATTGCCCAGTTCCTTGCTTCCAGCATAGTGTCCATCTCTCAAATGACGAGGAATAGGTAAATTCCCTGATTTTCTAAGGTCTGCCAAGGCAGCATCCATAGCCATATAAGCCGAATTCGACTTAGGAGATAAAGCTAAGTCAACAACTACATTGGCAATCAAAATACGCGCCTCTGGGAAACCTACTTTCTGTGCAGCTTCCAAAGCTGTAACCGTGTGAACTTGCGCATCAGGATTAGCTAAACCAATATCCTCGTACGCAATCACAGTCAAGCGCCGTGCTAGACTAGGGAGATCTCCTGCTTCAACCAAACGTGCTGCATAGTGAAGACTGGCATTAACATCAGAGCCTCGAATAGATTTTTGCAAAGCAGAAAGCACATCATAGTGTCCATCACCGTCTTTATCCATGGTGATATAGCTACGTTGTAAACTATTTTCCACTGTATCTAAAGTAATATGGCGAAGCCCATCTTCTGAAGCTGGTGTCGACATGACAGCTAAATCTAAGGAATTATAAGCCGAACGTAAATCACCATTAGTAGCCGTAGCAATAAAATCTAGAGCATCCTCATCTAACTGGACATCAAAGTCAAAGCCACGCTCCTTGTCCTCTAGAACACCTAGGATAGCTTCCTTAATATCCTCGTTAGAGAGTGGTTCCAACTCAAATATTTGTACACGACTACGGATGGCTGGTGTGACAGAAAAAAACGGATTCTCCGTTGTAGCCCCAATCATGATAATATTGCCATTCTCTAAGAGTGGCAATAAAAAGTCTTGTTTAGCTTTATCCAAACGATGAATCTCGTCTAGAAGCATAACTAAGCCACCTGAAAATTTAGCCTCTTCCGCAATTTCCTGCAGGCGTTTCTTGCTATCAACAGTAGCATTAAAGGTTCTAAAAGCAAATTTTGTTGTTCCTGCAATAGCACTAGCTATTGAGGTCTTCCCGATTCCTGGTGGTCCGTAGAGAATCATTGACGACAGCATATTCGCTTCTACCATACGGCGAATAATTTTACCTTCACCAACCAAATGCTTCTGACCAATCACCTCTGAAATTGTACGTGGACGCATGCGTAGAGCAAGATTATCTGGCATCTTCTCTCCTTTTTCAACTGATTTTTTCTTATTATAATAAGCATATACTATTTTGTTATAAAAAGAAATTATAAATAGTTCTTGTCAAACCTAAATTCTTATGATAGAATGTTTTGGTATGTGGTGCTAGCACATCCGTAATAAATTCTACCTAGGAGGAAAACACGAAATGGCTAAAGTATGTTACTTTACAGGACGTAAAACTGTTTCTGGAAACAACCGTTCACACGCTATGAACAAAACTAAACGTGCCGTTAAACCTAACCTTCAAAAAGTTACTATCCTTGTTGATGGTAAACCTAAAAAAGTTTGGGCTTCAGCTCGTGCGCTTAAATCTGGTAAAGTTGAACGCGTTTAATCTTATTGGATATTAAGAGAGATGACTTCAGTCGTCTCTTTTTTTGTTCATCGTCTTTCCCTTTTGGCTATACTTATGTTATAATAAAGAACTAACAGATAATTCTTATAGAAAGAAGGTGTCAGTATGGGATTTACAGATGAAACTGTTCGTTTCAACCTAGACGACGGTAGCAAAGATGAAATCAGTAATACTTTGACAAATGTCTACCGTTCGTTGGCTGAGAAAGGTTATAATCCTATCAACCAAATTGTCGGTTATGTTCTGAGCGGTGACCCTGCTTATGTTCCGCGTTATAATGACGCCCGTAACCAGATTCGTAAATACGAACGTGATGAAATCGTTGAAGAACTCGTTCGCTATTATCTTAAAGGAAATGGAATTGACCTCTAATGCGAGTAATGGGACTTGATGTTGGCTCAAAAACAGTAGGTGTTGCGATTAGTGATCCCCTCGGTTTTACAGCCCAAGGCGTTGAAATTATCAAAATTGACGAGGAGGCTGAAGAGTTTGGTTTCGACCGACTAGGCGAGCTCGTTAAAGAATATAAGGTAGAAAAATTTGTTGTTGGTCTTCCTAAAAATATGAATAACACTGAAGGACCACGTGTTGAGGCAAGCAAAGCCTATGGTGACAAAATCAAGGAAATCTTTGGAATTCCTGTAGATTACCAAGACGAACGCTTGACAACTGTTCAAGCCGAGCGTATGTTGGTTGAACAAGCAGATGTCAGCCGTGGTAAACGTAAAAAAGTTATTGATAAATTAGCTGCCCAACTTATTCTACAAAACTACCTCGATCGAATGTTTTAAGAAAGTGTAATAGAGACCTAATAGTCAAGTGACAATCTAGTAAATTGCCAAGCAATATACTAGATTTCCTCACTATTCAGTGCTCTCTACAAAAAGGAGAACAATATGTCACACAATCACGACCACAACCATGATCATGAAGTCATCACTTTAGTAGACGAACAAGGAAATGAAACACTTTTTGAAATCTTGTTGACTATTGATGGACGCGAAGAATTTGGTAAAAACTATGTTCTTTTGGTACCAGCTGGTGCTGAAGAAGATGCTAATGGAGAAATTGAAATCCAAGCATACTCATTCACTGAAAATGAAGACGGTACTGAAGGCGACCTTCAACCAATCCCTGAAGATTCAGATGCTGAATGGGATATGATTGAAGAAGTTTTCAATAGCTTCATCGATGAAAACTAAAAAATAATCAATGCCATAGGCAAAGAAATGACTTGTTAAAAAGAGATTGGGATATTGTATCTCAGTCTCTTTTTTAGATATTTTTTTCTTAAATGTAAGAAATTAGAGGAAAATTGACTAAATGGTATTATCTGATATACTTTAAATAAGACAATTAGGGGATAAGACCCTTTTATTTATAACTATCCAAATGTCAACAAAGGAGTTTAATTGTGAGTCCATACAACGAAGACAATACTTTAGATTCAAGTGGCTACCAAGGTTATCATCGAAGCCACCATCGCTCTCATACACAAGATAATCAATCCGAAAAGATTGAAGTGGCAATTCAGGGACATACAGAAGAATCCAATTCGTCTCAAATAGAGAAAAAAACTAAGATTTCACTTCCATGGAAGCATAAAGGCCATATCCTGATTCTCAGTTTGATTTTGAGTATTTTTAGTATATCAGTTCCCTGCTTTACAGACTTTGCCAATAATATACAGTCTCAAAACCTTTACATTGCAAAAATGTTTGCCAATGGTAGCTTACCCTACTCTGACTTTTTTGCGACAGGCGGCTTCTTTTATTACTTACTAGTTTCTCTGGCTTTCCGTTTAGGATCAACTCTTTGGCTGATTCCTATTCAATTCCTTAGCTACTATCTTTCTGGAAGTTACCTTTACAAGACTGTCATGCACATGACAAACAAGAAGGAAATTGCCACTCTAATTAGTATTATTTTCTATGTCACTAATGGAACACTTGGTTTTGGTGGGCTCTACCCTATCCAATTTGCTATGCCTTTTGTCCTAGGTGCTATCTTCTTCTTAACTCGTTACTTTGCGGGTCACAGTCGTGATGAAGCCTTTATTCTTTACGGCTTCGCTGGCACTGCGGGAGCTCTTTTTGAAGCTCGAACTCTTATTTTCTGGATATTGTCACTTGTGACAATCTTCGTTTACAACCTTGTCAACAAACACTTTGCTCGTGGTTTTTATCAAGTTCTTTGTATTATTTTTGGTAACATTCTAGTATTGTATCTATGTCTTTACTTTATCCTGAATTTACAAATTACATCGGACTATATTAACCAAGTTTTGGTTTACAACTTTACACAACTTGCTGTAGAAAAAAATGACTTTCTACTTACGTTAGCTTACCAAAGTTTTGCTGTCATCGGCTCTGGATTACTTATTGGTGCACTGACTACAAGCAACCACCTTCTTGGCGATGCTAAAGATAAGAGCATCAAGTGGGTACTACTCCTTAGTTTTATCTTTACAGTGGTTTACAGCTTGTTCTCTCAAAGTTTTGGACTTTACAGTATTCTCAACATCGTACCTTATGGTCTAGTCTTGACAGCACTTTCTTTAGATGATGCTATTAAAAAGAGAGCAGAGCGAACCTCTCACCGACGTCGTAATGGTAACCAGATTCACACACTTAAAGTTTTTGGTATCTTCCTTAGTCGTAATTACTTCTTACCTATTGCAGTCTTTGCATTTGCTTTCGCGATGCCAATCATTATGTTCCTATTTAATTTAGGAAATAATACTGAACGTAGTACTGTTGCAAATTACCTCGCTAAAAATACCAAAAAAGATGAAACTATCTACGTTTACGATTCATCAGCAAAAATTTATTTGGAAAGCGGTCGTAAAGCAGCCTCACAATTTGTTCTTCCAGAACTTAACACAGCTAAATCTAGTCATCAGAAAGCTCTCTCAGATACTATTATCCAAGATTCAGCACAATATATCGTTGTCCAACAAGATACACAACTACCTTCTGATGTTAAATCTACACTTTCAAAAAACTATAAAAAAGCCCCTGTAAAAGGCGTTGAACGATACACTGTTTACGTCCTAAAATAGGTCGAAAAATCAATATATAGTGGTTGAGATAAAAATATACCACAATATATTGATTTTTTTTTGCCTAGTGCTATAATTAGTAACGAGGTGATTTTTAGATGATTACATTAGAAAAAGAAAAGGTTACAATCAATCCTGATATCAAAGTCATCAAACGCGATGGGCGTATGGTTGTCTTTGATTCAAGTAAAATATATGAAGCTATTCTCAAAGCAAGTGAGGCTATT
Source organism: Streptococcus sp. HMSC065H07 (assembly GCF_001837325.1). NCBI lineage: Bacteria > Bacillati > Bacillota > Bacilli > Lactobacillales > Streptococcaceae > Streptococcus > Streptococcus sp. HMSC065H07. The sequence goes on along the minus strand of NZ_KV832015.1, from coordinate 11,832 downwards.
ACACCTATCACACCCTTAATTGAAGCAAAGTTGGAAGGAATTGCCAACCGTATTGTTGCTGAAATCAATGACCGCTTCAGTCAAAATATCAAAATATATGAAATCCAAAGCATTGTAGAGCACGAGTTACTCGAAGCTAACGAATATACTATCGCTCAAGAATATATTAACTATCGTACCAAACGTGATTTTGAGCGTTCTCAGGCTACTGACATCAATTTCACCATCAGTAAACTTGTTAATAAAGATCAAGCTGTTGTTCATGAAAATGCTAATAAAGATAGCGACCTTTACAATACACAACGTGATTTAACCGCAGGAATTGTCGGAAAATCTGTAGGACTTAAGATGCTTCCTCCACACGTGGCAAATGCTCATCAAAAGGGAGATATCCATTTCCACGATTTAGACTATAGCCCCTACACACCTATGACCAACTGTTGTTTGATTGACTTCAAAGGCATGTTGGCAAATGGTTTTAAAATCGGTAACGCTGAAGTTGAAAGTCCTAAATCCATTCAAACTGCAACAGCACAAATTTCACAAATCATCGCAAATGTTGCCTCTAGTCAATATGGTGGCTGTACTGCTGACCGTATCGATGAGTTTTTAGCTCCTTACGCAAAACTTAACTACAAAAAACACTTAGCTGATGCTAAAGAGTGGGTAGCTGAAGAAAAACGTGAAGATTATGCACGCGCCAAAACGCGTAAAGATATCTACGATGCCATGCAATCTCTTGAATATGAGATTAATACGCTTTTCACTTCAAATGGACAGACTCCCTTTACCTCTCTAGGTTTCGGTTTGGGAACAAGCTGGTTTGAGCGTGAAATCCAAAAGGCTATCCTACAAGTTCGTATTTTAGGACTTGGCTCCGAACACCGTACAGCTATTTTCCCTAAACTGATTTTCACCTTAAAACGTGGACTTAACTTAGAGCCTAGCTCACCTAACTACGATATTAAACAACTAGCTCTTGAATGTGCAACAAAGCGTATGTACCCAGATGTCCTATCATATGACAAAGTCATTGAATTGACGGGTTCCTTCAAGGCTCCTATGGGATGTCGTTCCTTCCTACAGGGGTGGAAGGATGAAAATGGTGTTGAAGTTAATTCTGGACGAATGAATCTGGGGGTTGTAACCCTTAATCTTCCTCGAATTGCCCTAGAATCTAAGGGAGACCAGGATAAATTTTGGGAAATTTTTGAAGAAAGAATGGGAATTGCCAAAGATGCACTCGTCTATCGAGTTGAACGTGTCAAAGAAGCTACACCTGCTAATGCGCCTATACTTTATCAGTATGGGGCCTTTGGCCAACGTCTAGGTAAATTCGACAATGTAAATCAACTCTTCAAACATCGTCGTGCAACCGTATCACTTGGTTATATTGGGCTTTATGAAGTAGCATCTGTTTTTTATGGTAGTGACTGGGAGACAAATCTAGAAGCCAAGGCATTTACTTTAAATATCGTAAAAGCTATGAAAAATGCTTGTGAAGGTTGGTCTGACGAATATGATTATCATTTCTCTGTTTATTCAACACCATCAGAAAGTTTGACTGATCGCTTCTGTCGTTTGGATACTGAAAAATTCGGTGTCGTGACTGATATCACAGATAAAGAATATTACACCAACTCTTTCCACTACGATGTTCGTAAAAATCCAACACCATTTGAAAAATTAGAATTCGAAAAAGCTTACCCAGAAGCTGGCGCAACTGGTGGATTCATCCATTATTGTGAATATCCAGTCCTCCAGCAAAACCCTAAAGCACTCGAGGCTGTCTGGGACTTTGCTTATGACCGTGTCGGTTATCTTGGAACGAATACTCCAATAGATAAATGCTACAAGTGTGACTTTGAAGGGGACTTCACCCCAACAGAACGTGGATTCATGTGTCCTAACTGTGGCAACACAGATCCTAAAACAGTTGATGTTGTCAAACGTACTTGCGGCTATCTAGGAAATCCACAGGCACGCCCAATGGTTAAAGGACGCCACAAAGAAATCTCTGCTCGAGTCAAACACATGAACGGTTCAACCATAAAATATGAAGGTAAACACCTTTAATAAGACCTAGAATACTTTTATAATAAACTAGAAGCAGCTGGATGATACCTTCCAACTGCTTTGCTTATTTCATTTTTAGAAAGGAATATTATGGGAAAATATCAATTAGATTATAAAGGTATGCAACAAGTGGAACGTTACCACGAAAAAAATGCAACCGTAAAAAATGATAAAAAAGCACGTGTCCAAGCCCTTTTGAAAAAAGCTGGAAAGAAGAAGTAATATGATTTTACGCCGTCCAAGTCAAACAGATAAAGAAGCTATCTTAGAGATGATGGCTGAATTTGAAAGGGAGCAAGCTGATCATGATGGTGGATTTTGGAACCCCGACAATTTTGTTTATGAAGAGTGGCTGGAAGAAAATATTCAAGCGGAAGCGGGACTCAATATTCCTGAAAACTGGGTTCCTGCTATCCAGCTGGTTAGTTTTGACGAAGCGGATCATGCTCTTGGTTTCCTCAACCTTCGTCTCCGATTAAATGACTACTTACTAGAAAAAGGGGGCCATATTGGCTACTCTATCCGTCCATCCGAACGAGGAAAGGGTTATGCGAAAGAATCACTCCGTCAAGGCTTACAAGTAGCTAAAGACAAGAATATTCATCGTGCTCTGGTCACTTGTAGTATCAAGAATCCTGCTAGTCGAGCTGTTATATTAGCCAACGGTGGCCAGTTGGAGAACATTCGCCATGAAACTGAGCGCTATTGGATAGATTTGGAGTAGAATCATGACATGGAATACACCAAAACCACAGGAATGGAAGTCTGAAGAACTTAGCCAAGGACGTATTATTGACTACAAAGCTTTTAATTTCGTTGATGGTGAAGGCGTGCGTAACTCCCTTTACGTCTCTGGTTGCATGTTTCATTGCGAGGGATGCTATAACGCTGCCACCTGGTCCTTTAAGGCAGGAATTCCCTATACTAAAGAACTTGAAGAACAAATCATGAGGGATCTAGCTCAACCTTACGTACAAGGTCTCACGCTACTTGGTGGTGAACCCTTCCTAAACACAGGAATTCTCATTCCCCTAGTCAAACGCATTCGTGAGGAACTCCCGGAAAAAGATATCTGGTCTTGGACTGGTTATACTTGGGAGGAGTTGATGCTTGAAACTCCTGATAAACTAGAACTTCTTCAACTCGTTGACATTCTCGTTGACGGCCGCTTTGACATCACTAAAAAGAACCTTATGCTCCAGTTTCGAGGATCATCTAATCAACGTATTATTGATGTCAAAAAATCTCTTAATCAAGGAGAAGTCGTTATTTGGGACAAGCTAAATGACGGTCAAACGAACTATGAACAAGTCGATCGTAAAGATATGCTATAAAAAAGTCTGAGCTTATAACTCAGACTTTTTATGCAATTTTAACAAAAACTAGCTCATTATTAGAGGATAAATCCTCACGATAATTAAACTCATCAAAAGACAATTTTCGTAAATCATTAATCGTTTGACAATTCTCCTCCATAACAGCTGTCAAAAAAGCCCCTCTTGCCTTTTTGGAAATCGTAGAGTGAGTCTTAAGAACCCCATTGCGGTCTTCCATAAAACTAACCGTGAATAACTGCTTACGAAGAGTTGGACTAAAAACATCCTCGAATTCACTTGAAAGCAAAGAAACAACCGGAACTTGACTCTCCTCTAAAAATTGATCATATTCAGCACGCCAATAGTTTTTTAAGGACTGACCATCAACCTTAATCTTCGTATGAAAGTCATGACGATGTTCTTGAATCGGGTAAAAAGCGGGAATGATTCCATAAAAAGAAGATGTGATAAATACTTGTTGGTCTAAGAATTCTTTTTCACATGTGGATAAGTCACTACGTTTGATGTGACGATACATCAGTCCATTAAAAAGCTCGACAGCCGGATAGTTCTTCGCTTCTCCCGACAAAATCGCAGCCCAGCGCTGCTTCTCTTTCTCAGCCTGCTCGGACTTTATTTTATAAGCTGTGGACAATTCATCTGTGGATAATTGTGACATTTCAGTTAGGATAGCCGCACTCTTTTCGGATAATTTTTGAGACGGAACTTCCTTACTGGCCCTCATTTCTTTTGCGGTTGGAATTAAAAATCTAATCATACTGATATTGTAAAGTCAAGCAAGCATTTCGTCAAGAATTCTATCCAACAAAAAAGAAGCTAACGTTCGTCAACTTCCTTTTTTTGTTAGTCATCTAAATCAACAAAACGACCTAGAATATGTACATTTTCTGCAATGGAGACAAAAGCTTTAGGGTCTGCTTTTCTCATATAATGCTTGAAGTCAGTATACTCTTCACGCGTAATAATCGCCAATAATACGGCTTTCTTTTCGTGATTATATGTTCCTTCCGCATCATTAATCAACGTTACTCCACGGTGGAGTTTCTTCTGGATCATTCGTACAACTGGATCTGGATTACTTGTAACAATCATAGCCTGCATTTTCTTTTGTTTTGTGAAAATCGCATCCGTTACTCGACTAGAAACAAAAATCGTAACCATTGAATAGAGAGCGTATTTCCAACCAAAAAGAATGCCCGCAAAAACCATGATAATCCCATTGACAATCAAGGAGATATTACCAACATCACGGCCTGTTTTCTTACGAATAGTGAGGCTAACGATATCCGTCCCCCCACTAGAGATACGAGATTTTAAACCGAAACCAATTCCTGTTCCCATGACCAAACCACCAAAGATAGCATTGATCAAAGGATCCTCTGTCAAGGTTACATGTGGCATCACCTGAATAAAAAGGGAACTCATCGTTACTGTAATGAAGGTAAAGATAGTAAATTTATGGCCAATCTTGTACCAAGCCATAATCAAGAGAGGGATATTAATCGCATAGAAAGTCAATGATACTGGTATCTCAAAGCCCAAAGTTCTAACACTCAATGCCGATAAAACCTGTGCCAAACCTGTTGCTCCACTGGAGTAAACATGTCCAGGTTGAAAAAAGAAATTAACGGCGATTGACGATAAGAGACCATAAAGTAAAGAAGCTGAGACTTTTTCAGTATATTTTTCACGGGAAATACTACGTACAGCCTGCAAAACGCCCATTTTCTTCGCAGACTTTTTCGCTACAAATTTAACATGTTTATGAAGAGGTGCTTTATTCATTTTCTAAATCTACATGAAGGGCAAGTTCTTCCAACTGTTTATCAGCCACAAGACTTGGAGCCTGAGTCATAGGATCTGATGCCTTATTATTTTTAGGGAAGGCAATCACTTCACGGATATTATCTTTACCTGCAAGAAGCATAACAAAACGGTCAAGACCGATAGCCAAACCACCATGTGGTGGGAAACCATAGTCCATAGCTTCAAGAAGGAATCCAAATTGCTCATAGGCTGATTCTTCAGAGAAACCAAGAGCTTTCAACATACGTTCCTGTAGGTCTTTATGATTGATACGTAGACTACCTCCACCAAGCTCATAACCATTCAAGACAATATCATAAGCTACAGCACGTACCTTGGAAAGATCTCCTTCAAGCTCTGCTGCAGAATCTTCTGTTGGCAAAGTAAATGGGTGGTGAGCAGACATATAGCGCCCTTCTTCTTCAGACCACTCAAACATTGGCCAATCGACAACCCAAAGGAAGTTAAACTTAGTGTTGTCAATCATGTCAAGTTCTTTAGCAATTTGATTACGCAAAGCACCAAGTGTGTTATTAGCGATTTCAAGTGTATCTGCTACAAAAAGAACTAGATCATTCTCTTCAAGGTGTAAAGCATCTGTCAACTTGCCTTCAATACTTGTCAAGAATTTAGCAACTGGACCTGCTAGAGCTCCGTCAGTCATCTTAACCCAAGCAAGACCTTTTGCGCCAAATTGTTTGGCAAACTCTGTCAACTTGTCAATACTTTTACGTGAGTATTTGTCTGCATTTCCTTTGACAACAATTGCCTTAACAGCTGGTGCCTCAGCAAACACTTTGAAGTCTACACCCTTGACAACCTCTGTCAAGTCTTGTAAAAGCATGTCAAAGCGTGTATCTGGCTTGTCAGAACCATAGTTATTCATGGCATCATCGTAAGACATGCGTGGGAATGGTAGTGTAACTTCAATACCTTTAGTTTCTTTCATGACTTTAGCAATCAACCCTTCAGTAATATCTTGGATTTCTTGCTCATTAAGGAATGAGGTTTCCAAGTCAACTTGTGTAAACTCAGGTTGACGATCTCCACGCAAATCTTCATCACGGAAACACTTAACAATTTGATAATAACGGTCAAAACCAGCATTCATTAATAACTGTTTAGTGATTTGGGGACTTTGCGGAAGAGCATAAAAGTGGCCTTGGCTAACACGGCTTGGAACCAAGTAATCACGAGCACCTTCTGGTGTAGATTTTGTCAACATTGGTGTTTCAACATCGATAAATTCCAAGTCATCAAGATAATTACGGATGGCGTGAGTTACCTTTGCACGGAGCTTAAAGTTTTCCAACATCTCTGGACGACGAAGATCCAAGTAGCGGTAACGCATACGTGTATCATCACTAGCCTCAACACCATCTTTGATTTCAAATGGTGTTGTTTTGGCAGTATTAAGGATTTTAAGGTCTTCAACTTTAAGTTCGACAGCACCTGTAGGCAAGTTATCATTAGCTTGTTCACGCGCTTCAACAGTTCCTGTTACTTCAATAACAAATTCGCTACGCAAGCTCTCAGCTGTTTCAACCACAGTTGCATCCGCATTCTCAGGGTTAACAACCAACTGCATCAAACCTTCACGGTCACGAAGATCGATGAAAATCAAACCTCCGAGGTTACGACGGCGAGATACCCAACCTTTCAAAGTAATAGTAGTTCCGATGTGTTCACTACGAACACGTCCGGCATACATAGAACGTTCCATAAATACACTTCTTTCGTTAATTTTTTAGTCTTAACTATTATAGCAAAAAGCCCATCAAAACCCCACCCATTTCAGGTTAGAATTTTAATAGACTTTCTTTTTTATCAAACTATTTGCCAAATTGTTTCAACAAATCACTAGTATCCACGTAATCTTCAGCAAACTCTTCAAAATCTTCAAAACGATAATCAGCTGTTTCTAAGTCAAGTAAACTATTCCAGCGGAAACCGTAAACATCTTCAATGATAACACTAAGTTCATCAGTTTCCTCGTCTACCTGCCATCCCAAATAACGTTCCTGAGTTTCAAAACTCAAGACTACATCTTGACAATCTTGACGCCAAACTTGACCAAGTAATTGCTGACACATCGCATGATTACTTGCAGGCTCATCATTAAACCAAGTAATTTCATGCTTATCAAGAAAAGCAATCAACTGCCAAAACTGTTGTTGGAAACGAATAGGCATACTACGATCAAAAGCCAAACTAAACTTTTCACTCCGTTTGAGCATATCAACTATACTAATCATATGCCCCCTACTTTTCTAACTGTTCGAGGACTGCTGCAAAGTTCTTAGTTAGCTCTTCGAAACTTACAGTAACTTCCTCACGAGTAGCATTATTTTTGACATTAACTTGACCTGACTCCACTTCACTCTCACCTAATGTGATAACAGTCTTGGCCTTGAAGGTATCTGCTGACTTGAATTGTGCCTTAATCTTCCGTCCAAGGTAATCACGTTCAGCTTTAAATCCTTGATAGCGGATAGCTTGAACTAACTCAAGAGCTTTACCATTAGCACCTGAACCAAGTACTGCAATGTAAACATCTAGACTTTCTTCCACCGGAAGTTCAATACCTTGTTTATAAAGAACCAAAAGCAAGCGTTCTAAACCAAGTCCAAAACCAAAACCAGCTGTTTCTGGACCACCGAAGTATTCAACTAAACTATCGTAACGACCGCCCGCACAGATTGTCAATTCAGACTTATCAATAGTGGTAATAAATTCAAAAATCGTGTGGTTGTAGTAATCAAGACCACGTACCATATTAGTATCAATCACATAAGGAATGTTAAGACTATCGAGCATGGCACGCACTTCGTCAAAGTGCGCTTGACTTTCGTCATCTAAATAATCAAGAATAGAGGGTGCATTTTCAACTGCAACCTTATCTTCTTTTTCTTTTGAATCGAGTACTCGCAAAGGATTTTCATCCAAACGGCGTTGACTATCTTTTGATAAAGTATCACGCATTGGTGTCAAGTAGTCAATCAAGGCCTGACGATAAGCCAGACGACTCTCAGTATTTCCAAGGCTATTCAAATGAAGGGTAACTTCCTTGATGCCAAGCGTATTAAAGAGTTGGTAGGCCATAGCAATGGTTTCAACATCTGTGGCTGGATTTTTTGATCCAAAGCACTCTACACCAAGTTGGTGGAACTCACGCAAGCGTCCTGCTTGAGGACGTTCATAACGGAACATTGATCCAATATAATAAACTTTAACGGGTTTTTGAACCTCTGGCGCAAAGAGTTTATTTTCTACATAAGAGCGTACAACCGGTGCTGTTCCTTCTGGACGAAGTGTGATATGACGGTCTCCCTTATCATGAAAATCGTACATTTCCTTAGTAACGATGTCAGTTGTATCACCTACTGAACGTGAAATGACCTCGTAATGTTCAAACATAGGTGTACGAATTTCACCATAATTGTATTTCTTAAATGTTTCACGTGCAACATTTTCTACGTACTGCCATTTAGCACTATCAGCAGGTAAAATATCCTGCGTTCCCTTAGGTTTTTGAAGTTTCATAATGATGATACAGGTCTCAAATAGACCTGCCCTCCTTTTCCGTTATTACAGATATAATCACTCTATTCTATCATAATTTACATAGCTTTTGGGAAATGGTAGAGGTTTTTTCAACGTAAGAAAGAAACAGACCTCCCGACCTGCCACAATCATTAATCTTCTTTATAAAGAACGAAGGTCACAATAAAAGAAATCACAACAGAAATTACAAGACCTGCAATAGCTGTGTAAAATATTTAAGTGTATCTTCACCGATATAGGCTGCAATCGTCAAGAGACCTGGGGAAGCACCTGCAAAATTTCTCGCCCCTAAAATACCAAGGAAGAAGCCACCTACTCCCCCTGCAACAATAGATCCTATGAGGGCAGCTTTATTTTGCAAAGTTACTCCATAAAGAGCCGGTTCCGTAATCCCACAAATTGCAGTAATTCCAGCAGATGAAGCCAGAGCTTTTTTATTGGTATCCTTAGTTTTTAAAGCAATAGCAAGGGCTACTCCCCCCTGAGCCACATTCGAAGCCAAAGCACCTGGACCTAAAATCAAAAGTGTTACGATTGCAGTGATCAAGGTCGTAATCATAGGCACCAAGAAAAATTTAACAGCCTTTGATGAAATTTTAATTGCAAAGTGCTCCACATAACTCATAAACCAAACTGCCAAAATAACAGAAATAACCGTTGATGAGTAAGAAGTTAATGTAAGAGGAATACTAAAGAAAGAGACGCCATGACCTGATTCCTTGGCAGTTGTCACAATCGGCGTAAAAGTTGGGTGTAATAAAATAGCACCAATCAACATCTCCAATTGAGTGTTTGTCTTAAACTATCGAGCTGCTGAAGCACCTAAAAATACAGGTAAAAAATAAAATTCAGCATCACCAATAAAATTAAGAACTTGATCGTTAACATCATCTACAGCTGCTACCTTAAAGACAACCAAAAGAGACAAAACGGCTTTGATCATCCCTGCTGCTGTAATTACCGGTAAGATTGGTGTGAAAATCCCAGAAATAAGGGCTAAGAGGAGTTCTGTCTTGTTTTTCCTATGATTCCTTAGACACTTCATCTAGGTCTAATAAGCCTTCCAAAGCACGGTATACATTTGGTGCATCACTCCAACAACAACTTGATACTGGCCACCACTCTTAGCCAAACTCACAATACCTTAGATAGTTTGAACAACTTTATCATCCGCTAAGGTAAAACATAAACGTTTAGCACAGTTTACAAGATTCTGAACTTTATCCTTTCCTCCTATAGCATCTAAAATCTTCTGTCCTGTCTCTTTATAGTTCATGACACTTCCTTTCTATACTCATAAAAAGAGAGAACAAGCTGAGCCTGTCCTCTACATTTTTTCTATTATGACCAAACTTTATCAGTAATTGTTTTAATCAATTGTAATTTATTCCACTCGTCTTGCTCAGTCAAGATATTGCCTTCTTCAGTTGATGCAAAACCACATTGAGTTGAGATACCAAGATTCTTAAGTGGTACAAGCTCAGCCGCTTCATGAATACGAGCGATGACAGCATCTACATCTTCCAAAGCTGGATTCTTAGAAGTAATCACACCAAGCACCAATTCAACATGATCACGGTTATTCCAAATCGTTGGAAGTGGTGCGAAGCTACCTGAACGCGCATCATCGTATTCCAAGAAGAAGATATCATAATTCAATTTCCCAAGATATTTAGCTACTGAATCATAGCCACCTTCAAAAAGATAAGTTGATTTAAAGTTTCCACGACAAATATGAGTAGCCAAAGTCAAATCTTCTGGAAGACCTTCCAAGGCTTTATTGATAGTGTATACATCATCCTCAGCAATTTTTACCAACTCAGCTGTTTTCTCAGGATTATTTTTTTCATTCTCAAACTGTTGAATCAAATAACCCCAAGTCGTATCATCCAACTGCACATAACGTGCACCCAAATCGTAGAAATGTTGGATGGTATCATGGTAAGCTTTTGCCAAATCATCAAGAAAATCTGTCCATGAATCATAGTAATCTGCATAAAGATCACTACGGTGGTCACGGTTAATGATGAGTGATGGACTTGGAATAGTTACTTTTGGAGTAATTCCTTCAGGAGTCACTGATTTAAGATATTCAAAGTCACGATAGAAAGGATGATTAGGATTTTCGGCAATCTTACCATTGATACGAACGTTGGTTGTACGTGTCTTAGCTCCATGGAATTTATATGAATCTTCTTGTTGGTAAGCTTCAAAACCAGTTAGGTTCCATAGGAAATCAAGGTGCCACCAAGAACGACCAAATTCACCATCAGAAACTACTTGAAGACCATTTTCTACCTCATGATGAACCAATTCCTTAACCAATTCATCTTGTACTTTCAACAATTCTTCTTGCGAGATTTCACCATTGGCAAATTTTTCACGTGCTTCTTTTAAAGCTTGTGGACGAAGGTAAGAGCCAACATGATCAAAATGATAATGGACTTTACTCATAGTTATTTACTCCTTTTATGCTTTCACTTAATGTAATAATAAGCCTATTCTAGCACTTGCTGTTATAGCTGTGAAATATATATTTGTTATCGCAAGATATAGTTTTTAACTATATTATTTCTTGGAAAGTTTTTTTGTCAAGCAACTTTACTTTACAAAAAAGATATGTTATTCTGTTATAGTTGATTTAAAATCAAGAACATAAATATTAATTCGGAGGAAATAAAGAAATGGCAGTACCTGCACGTCACACTTCAAAAGCGAAGAAAAACAAACGTCGTACACACTACAAATTGACTGCTCCATCAGTACAATTTGACGAAACAACTGGAGATTACTCACGTTCACACCGTGTATCACTTAAAGGATACTACAAAGGACGTAAAATCGCTAAAGCTAACGCAACTAAATAATAGAAGGGAGATACCATGCGCGTAAATATTACACTTGAACACAAAGAATCTGGTGAACGCTTGTACCTTACTTCAAAAAACAAACGTAACACTCCAGACCGTCTTCAATTGAAAAAATACTCACCAAAATTGCGTAAACACGTAATCTTTACTGAGGTTAAATAAGGTTTCAATACGAATCA